>NZ_QBUF01000007.1:0-398191 GCF_003058185.1 Pseudomonas sp. GV105 | reverse complement strand
TGTGAGGGCCTCATCGGGGGCAAGCCCCCTCCCACATTTGAATGTATTCACAGATCAAAGGTGGGAGGGGGCTTTTTGTTTGGGATTTGCGCTGGTTGTGAGGGCCTCATCGGGGGCAAGCCCCCTCCCACATTTGAATGTATTCACAGATCAAAGGTGGGAGGGGGCTTGCCCCCGATGAGGCCCGCCCGGCCACCGCAGCACTCAAGGTAGCCAATCCCACCTACGCTTAAGTTAGGATGCTCGTTCCCTATTCGAGGTGGTCTCCATGTTCTTCGGCGTTCTCCTGATCATCACCTGGCTGGTCCTGCTGCTGCGCTACCCGGCCAAAGCCCTGCCCGTATCGCTGGCCGCCGCTGTGGGCCTGGGGCTGGTGGGCGTGTGGGTGGTGTGGCTGGACAATCGTGAAGCGTCGCAACTGGCGCGCCTGGAGCTGCGCATTGTCTACGCCCCGCAGGACTGCCCGGCCGACCGCCCACTGAAGCTGACCCTGAACAACGGCAACGACGTACCGCTGACCGAACTGCGCTGGCGCGTCGCTGCCTATGCGCCGGGCGATACGGTCAACCTGGCCGACAACGTCTATGCTGCCCCACGCTATCGCGGCCCCGGCGAGTTGCAGGCCGGCGCCACCTGGGACGACTGCCTGCCCACCCCGCCGTTGCGCCCTGGCTACCGCCCGCAAACCCTGGAATTTCGCGCCGAGCATTTGCAAGGCAGCTTCTCGGACTGACAAAGGACCGATCCATGCCCAACGTACTCATCACCGGTTGCTCCAGCGGCATCGGGCGCGCCTTGGCCGAGGCCTTCAAATCCGCCGGCTTCGACGTGTGGGCCAGCGCCCGCCAACCGGAAGACGTCGCCGGCTTGTCCGCCGCCGGCTTCAACGCGGTGCAACTGGACGTCAACGACAGCGCCGCCTTGCAGCACCTGGCCGAGCAGTGGGGCGAGCTGGATGTGCTGGTCAACAACGCCGGCTACGGCGCCATGGGCCCGTTGCTCGACGGCGGCACCGAGGCGCTGCAGTGTCAGTTCGAAACCAACGTGTTCTCCATCGTCGGCGTGACCCAGGCGTTCTTCCCCGCGCTGCGTCGCGGCAAAGGCCTGGTGGTGAATATCGGCAGCGTTTCCGGGGTGCTGGTGACGCCATTCGCTGGCGCCTACTGCGCCTCCAAAGCCGCCGTGCATGCCTTGAGCGATGCCCTGCGCATGGAACTGGCGCCGTTTGGCGTGCGGGTGATGGAAGTGCAACCGGGCGCAATCGATACCCGCTTTGCGAAAAACGCCGGGGCCCAGGCGGAGCTGTTGATCAACGAACAATCGCCGTGGTGGCCGTTGCGCGAAGGCATCCGCGCGCGCTCCCGGGCCTCCCAGGACAACCCGACACCGGCCAGCCGATTTGCCAGCCAGGTCCTGAACGCCGTGCAACAACCGACACCGCCCCGCTTATTGCGCGCGGGCAATGGCAGTCGGGCACTGCCGTTGATGGCGGCGTTACTGCCCAAAGGGTTGTTGGAAAACGTATTGAAGCGACGCTTTGGTTTGAATAGGAGTTTGTAAATGATCGACTACAGCGACTTTTTCGAAGAAGTGATCCAGACCCACGTCGAGATCGAACAGTGGTTCGCCGGCGTGGCGCCTGAAGGCACGCTGCAAAGGCTGCTCGCGCGCTTCTCGCCGGAGTTCAGCATGATTGCGCCCTCCACCGGCACACGCATGAACGCCGCTGGGGTCAATTACCTGTTCACCCGCCTGGGCGGCCAGCGGCCAGGGTTGAAGATCACCTTGAGCGAACTGAGCGGCATTGACCGGCATGCCCGCGGCGCCGTCGTCAGTTACCGCGAACATCAGATCGACGACAGCGGCACCCAGACCGATCGCCGCGCCACGGTGGTCTTCGAGAAACAGGCCAGCGGCGCACTGCTGTGGCGCCATTTGCACGAGACGTACTGCCAGGCCTGAACCGCCAGGCAACACCCCGCCAGTATGCGCGCAAGCCTCCCCCCGCTTGCGCGCACAGCCCATCGCCCTGAGTCCCCCGCTCATTGGCGGCAATACAATTTCGCTACAGAACTGAACGGACACTCTCGCTAGAGTGACGCGCTGACTTCTGACTCAACACGCTCAGACCTCATACCTCGCTTGTCGTTGATCGCTGTTCGCGTCGATTCGACACAGCCGTTCCGGTACCTCTTGGGTGACCCCTATCAAGCCTTTAAACAAATCGCGCGCCTGTCGGACGCTGCTCACACTGTCACTGGGGTTAACTGCGGTGACAGGCTGTTCGGTCGCACCTCTGCCCGCGTTGAAACCGCCCGCGCCAGAGGCATGGCGCAATGCACCGTCCCCACTGGCGCCGGCCAAGCCCGACCTCAATCGGTGGTGGCACGCCTTCAATGATCCTGAACTCGATACCCTGGTGGATCAGGCATTGCACAACAACCTCGACGTCGCCGCCGCAGTCGAGCGCCTGCGGGCTGCGCGAGTGCTGAGCCAACATTCGCAAGCGCCCTATCTGCCCTCGCTCGGGATCAAGACCCACGACGCGATAAGCCCCGACACCAGCAGTTCGTACTTCCTGATCGGCTTCGATGCGCAATGGGAACTGCCACTGTTCGGCGCCAGGCAGAGCGCGGATCGCATCGCCGAGGGCAACCAGGCGCTGGTGGCCGCCGACTTGCGCAGCGTCCAGGTGTCGCTGGTCGCCGAAGTCACCCGGCATTGGGTTGAGCTGCGTTCGGCGCAACACGCCGAACGCGCGCTGAGGGCCATTCGTGACGCTCAGCAGGAAAAACTGGCGCTGCTGCGTGTGCGCGAGCAACTTGCCCTGGCGCCGCACGCTGACGTGGCGGGCGCCGAGGCGGAACTGGCGCGAGCCGAGATGCAGCTGAGCGGGCCGCAACAACGGATCCACCGCCATGCACAGCAGTTGGCGCTGTTGTCGGGTCGGCCGGAGCCCGACCCGCGCTGGCTGCAGCCCGGACCGCAGCCCACGCTCGGCCAGTGGCAACTCAACAACGTGCCGGCGGACCTGCTGCGCACACGCCCGGAAATTGCCAGCGCCGAGGCCGAGGTTCTTGTGGCCGCCGGGGAGTTGGGGATGAGCCGCGCCGATATCTACCCGCATCTCAGCCTGGGCGCTTCGTTGCAGTGGTCGCTGAACATTGCCAGCAACCGCAAGCGCACGCCCAGCGGCAACAGTATTTTCTCGGCCGGGCCGGGGATCAGCATCCCGTTGTTCGACTGGGGCCAACGTATCGCCACCGCACGCGCGAAAGACCACCTGTTGCAGGCAGCGGTTCTGACTTATCGCCAGGCCGTGTTGCAAGGCGTTGCCGAAGCCGAAATCGCCCTGGGCGACCTCGAACAAACGCGCCTGCGCGAGCACGCCTCGCGCCAGGCCCATAAGGCGACGCAGACGCGCCTGGAGGCCTTGCAACAACGCGAGCGCCTGGGGCTCATGAGCCCACTGGAGCTGACGAGCGCCCACGTGCAGGCACTGCAAGCCATGCGACAGGCCGACAGCGCCAGCACCGAACGGGACATCGCCTACATCGCGCTTTATAAAGCCCTGGGCGGCGCACCGTTACCGAACCCGACAGTGAAGGATGCTGACTGATGGTGGCGCTTGCCCGTCTGACACTGATCCACGAATGGCGGCGCTTCCTGCCCGCGATGATTGCCGTAGGCTTCGCGGGGCTGCTGCAGTTGCTCCAGGCCGCGCTGGTGCTGGGTATTTTCGGCAGTGCCAGCGTCTATATCACCGGCTCTACGGCGGACCTCTGGGTCGGTTACCCCGGCACGCAAAGCGTCAACCTCGGGAGACCGATCGATGCCGGCGTGGAAATGCGCCTGCGCATGGACGCCGATGTCCTGCGTGTCGAGTCGTTTCGCTGGGTCGACGCCGATTGGCGCGGTGCGCGAGATACCGGTGGCGTGTCGGTGTTTGTCAGCGGCATCGACGTCGGGCCAGACGGCCTGATGTTTGCGCGCGCCCTGCCGACGGCACTGCGCGCCCGCCTGGCCGAGCCCGGTGCGGTGATCGTCGACCGCGCCGATCTGAGCACCCTTGGCGTGAACCTGGGGGACGCCGCGACCATCAACGGGCAACGTGTGCGCGTGGTGGGCGTCACCAGCGGCCTGCGCGCGCTGGGCGGGGTCAATGTGCTGGCGTCGCTGGCCACCGCCCGGCAGCTCGACACCACCACCGCAGCGGACCGCATCACCTACCTGGTGGCCAAAGTGCGCGATCCCGCTCAGGCCGGTGCGGTTGCCGCGCGCCTGAGCGACGGCCCTGCGTTCGGCAACTATTCGGTATGGACCGCACAACAGTTCGCCCAGCGCTCGCAGATGTATTGGATGTTCGACACCGGCGCCGGTGCCGGCGTGCTGTTTCTGGCCGCGATTGTGTTCCTGGTGGGCGCGGTCATCACCAGCCAGACGCTGGTCGCCGCCGTCGTCGGTTCCATCCGCGAATACGCCACCTTGAACGCCCTTGGCGTCGGCTTGAATGCCCTGCGCAAAGTGGTCATGGAGCAGGCTTTCTGGGTCGGGGCACTGGGGCTGCTGGGCAGTTCGGTGCTCGCCGGCCTGTTCTTCGCCCTGGCGGCGCACTACAACGTGCCGGTGCAGCTCTCGCCCGTCGCGGCCCTCGCCTGCCTGTGCCTGAGCATGCTCCTGGCACTCGTGTCGGGCCTGGCGGCCATCCGCACCTTACGCCACGCCGACCCGGCCAGCCTTCTGAGATAGCACTGCCATGAGTCTCCTGACATCCGCCACACCCTTCACGCTGCAAGCCAGCAGTATCAGTAAATCGTTCACCTCGGGGCGGGTCGTAACCCCAGTGCTGCATGACATTACCCTGGCGATACGGCCCGGCGAACTGACCCTGATCTCAGGCCCGTCCGGCTGTGGCAAAAGCACGCTACTGGCGATCCTCAGCGGCCTGCAGCAGCCCGACCGCGGCAGCGCATCGGCCCTGGGGCACAACCTTTCAAGCCTCGACACGCGGGCCCTGGAGAATTTTCGCCTGCGCCACACCGGCTTCGTATTCCAGGGGTTCAACCTGTTTCCGGCGTTGACTGCGCAGCAACAGGTCGAGCTGCCCTTGAGCTACCTGGGGCTGCCGAGCACGGAAGTCCGAGCACGCGCCATCGAGGCGCTGGAGGACGTCGGGCTGGGCTCGCGCATGCAACTGCGCCCGGCCGAATTGTCCGGCGGCGAAAAGCAGCGCGTAGCGATTGCACGCGCCGTGGCAAAGGCCCCCGAGTTGTTGTTCGCCGACGAACCGACCAGCGCCCTCGATGCGGCCAACGGCCAGATCGTGATCGATATTTTGCACCGCATCGCCCGCACGCGTGGCACCACGGTGCTGTGCGTCAGCCACGATCCGCGCCTGATCAGTAATTGCGACCGCGTGCTGACCATAGAAGACGGCCGCATTTTGAACGATCAATCCCTTCCCTTCCAACCGGCCGCTATGGTCGGAACCCAGGAACACTCTGTATGAACGCGCGCCCGCTTCGCTCTTGGCTGCTTCTGAGTACCGCACTTGTATTGCTGAGCGCCTGCTCCCGTGAAGATGCGCCTTCCACGCCGACGTCATCGGCGCCTACCTACCTGGCCGTCGCACGCGGCCGTATCGATGTGGAAGGCGGTTTGCTCAAGCTCGGCGCGAGTCGCGACGGCGTGGTCGCCGAGATCAAGGTGACGGAAGGCGAGCAGGTCAAGAAAGGCCAACTGCTCGCCACCCTGGACAGTGAACTGGCGCAACTGGCAGTCGCCGCCGCACTGACCGAGCAACGCCAAGTGCAGATCCAAGCCAAACAGTTGGCAAGGCAGCTCAAGTTCGCCGAGCAGCAGGCCAGCCGCCTGACCGCCGCCGCCAAGGCAGGCGCCGGCGACAGCCAGAGTGCCGATGGGGCCCACGAGGCCGCCGAGCGCTTGCGCGACGAGATTGAAAAAACTCAGACAGACGCCGAAGTCGCCGCGAGAAAGCTGACGGCGGCACGCTACGAACTGGCGCAACGCAGCCTGCGTGCGCCGGTCGACGCCGAGGTGGTTCGGCGCCTGATTCAACCCGGTGCCGCAGTGTCTGCACAGTCCGGGCCGGCTTTCGTTTTGTTGCCGAACCAGGCGCGTATCGTAAGGGCTGAGCTCAACGAGTCATTCACCGGCGCGGTGCGCCCCGGGATGAAGGCCGAAGTCACCGATGACAGCGCCGATGGTTCAGTGGCGCTGACCGCCCATGTGGTGCGGATCAGCGCGGTACTGGGCAACAGCACCCTGGAAGACGACGCCTTGGTCAGGGCCAATACGCGTACCGTTGAATGCATATTGGCGTTCGATCAGCCGGCGCCGCCGTCTCTGCGCGTGGGGCAGCGCCTGCTGGTGCGGTTTGGGCCGTAGGTAATCCTCACGACCCGCCCAGCCCGACAGAGGTTCAGTGCTGGATAGAGTCGACAATCACCGTGCAGGTAATCCCCGCCGCCAACAACACGCCTTCGGGCACTTCATCGATATGAATCCGCACCGGCACGCGCTGGGCCAAGCGCACCCAGTTGAAGGTCGGGTTCACGTCGGCGATCAGTTCGCGGCTCTCGGGGTTATCGCGGTCGTAGATGCCGCGGGAGATGCTTTCCACATGGCCCTTGAGGGTTTCGCCGCTCATCAACTGCATATCGGCCTTATCGCCGACCTTGACGTGGGGCAGTTTGGTTTCTTCGAAGAAGCCATAGACCCAGAACGAGTTCATATCGACCACGGCCATCTTGGCTTCGCCGATGCGCGCGTAGTCACCGCGATGCACGTTGAGGTTGGTGACGTAGCCGTCGACGGCCGCCACCACTTGCGTGCGTTTCAAGTTCAGTTCGGCGGCTTCCAGTTGTGCCTGGGCGTGCTGGTAGTCGGCGAGGGCCGAGTCGGCGACGTTGCTGGCGTCGTCGCGGTTTTCCCTGGAGATCACCAGCGCGTCGAGGTCGGCGCGGCGGTGGGCGTTGTCTTTGCGCATTTCCCAGGTGGCTTTGCGCGATGCGACAAGGGCTTGTGCCTGTTTGACGGCGAGGCGGTAGTGCTCGGGGTCGATCTGCATCAGCAGGTCGCCCTTTTTCACCAACTGGTTGTCACGCACCGGCACGTCGACCACTTCGCCGGTGACGTCGGCGGCGACGTTGATGATGTCGGCACGCACGCGGCCATCGCGGGTCCAGGGGGTTTCCATGTAATGCACCCACAGCGTGCGGCCAATCCAGATCGCCAGAGCCAGAACCAGCAAGGTCGCGAGCAGGCTGAAAAACTTTTTCATCGGGGCATTCTCAACGGTAGACGGTCAGCGCCAGGGCGCCGAACAGGCAAACGAACAGGCTCAGGCGCAGCAACGCCGGGTGCCAGAAAAAACGGTACAGATCGAACCCCGCCAGGAAGCGGTCCAGCGCCCAGGCCAACCCCGCCGCGATCAAAAACATCAGGGTCACGGTCGGCATGTAAATGCCGTGGAACGCGATTTCACGAGGCATGCCCAGCTCCTTTCAACATAAGCGCGCCTTGGGGCTTGTAGGCCGCCAGCGGCGATTGCGGGTCCAGCAGCGAAGTGCGGATGAAGTGCAGGTAGCTTTTCACCCGACGCAGGGCCGAGGTATCGAAGTGCGGCGCGAAGGGTTCGTCGGTCGCCTGCACGCGGCTGATCGCATGGTCGACGGCAATCAGCCCGCGCTCCAGGTTGCTGGCGCTGGGTTGCAGGAACAGGCGCACCAGTGAGCGGCCCATCACGCGGATCGCCTGGCGCCATGGCTGGGATTCGGCGTAGGCCGGGTGGATCGGCAAGATCGCCTGTTCCTTGCGCAACTCGATGATCGCATGGCCGACTTCAAGCACCACGAACATCCAGCGCAACAAGTTGCGTTGCACTTGCGGCTGGCCGACAGCGAGGCCGTAGGCCTGGTGCAGCAGGTCGCGGGTGCGGCTTTCGAAACTCGACGCCAGGCCCTTGAGCTTGCCGCTGATCGCGTACACCACTTGCTCGCGCAGGTCCTGTTCCAGGCGGCGCCACAGCCAGCGGCTGTTGGGCGGCAGGATGATCGCCCCCGCCGCCGCGCACACCAGCATGCCGATGATCATCGCGATGTAGTCGTTGATAAAGTTGTAGGGGTTGTAGACCGTGAGGTTGTCCGGCACCGAACCGGTGCTGAAAAAGATCAGCAGGCCCACGCCGACCCCGGCGTATTGCGGGCGTGAAGCGAGGAAGGCGCCGAGGATGATCACCGGCGCGAGCATCACGCACAGCAGCGGGAAGCCGTCGATCCAGGGAAACACGAAAAACATTTCGACGAAGCCCACCAGCGCCCCGATCAGGGTGCCGCACGCCATCTGGAACGCCATGCGTTTGGGGTTCGGCGTGGCGGCGGACAGGCCGACGGTGGCGGCGGCGATCATGGTCATGGTCGCGCCGCTCGGCCAGGCGGTCGCCACCCAGTAGCTGCCGAGCACGATCAGGATGAACGACGCCCGCACCCCCGAGGCCACGCAGGCCAGCCAGTTGGTTTTGGGGATGAAGGTTTCGTCCCACTGTTCCCGCGCATGGCTGTGATCGGCCAGGGAGGCGTGGGTCTGTGCGTAGTTGTGCAGGTCGTCGACGAAGCGGTAGAGCAGCTCGTAGGCGGTATGAAAGTCCAACTGCTCGTCTTCGCTCGGGTTGCCTTGCTGGAAGATCGCTCGCAGGCTGCGGACCTTGGCGGGCAAGCCGTCCTTGTAGACGCTCAACTGGTTGACCAGCCGCGCCGCGTCGGGGCTGGTGAGGGCGCGGTCGGAGAACCCGTCGAGCACCTCGGCCAAGTCCTGCAAGCCCGGTTTGATTTCGGCGACAACGTGGTCCGCGGCATCGGCACGCAGGCGTTCGAGCAACTGGTGCAAGGCGTTGAAGCGCGTGGTGATACTCATGAATTCGCTGTTGAGGCGACTGAGCCGGCCATTGCGCCGACGCATGTGCGGGTCTTCGAACACGGTGAGGCTGCGCAGGCCTTCCAGGCCCACGGCTTCGGCGATAAAGCGCACGTTGGTGCTTTCGAAGGTTTCGCGCTGGCTGCGCCCACGCAGGCCGTCGGTGACGAACAGCGCGAATACGCCAAACCGCTGGTACAGCGCGTTGCGCATGGCCGCACTGGAGGTCTGCGGCAGGATCGCCGCGCTGACCAGCGTGGAGACCAGAATCCCCAGGGAAATTTCCAGCACCCGCCACACGGCCGCCATGAACGCTCCGTCCGGGTGGGCCAGGGACGGCAGGCCGACCATCGCAGCGGTGTAACCGGCGAGCACGAAGCCATAGGCGCGAAAGTTGCGGTTGCGCGTGGCGCCGGCGGTGCAGATCCCCACCCAGATCGCCAGCGAGCCGAGGAACAGCTCGGTGTTCTGCGCAAACAAGGCGATCAGGAACACCATCACCGCCGACCCGGCCAAGGTGCCGAGGAAGCGATAGAAGCTCTTGGCGAACACCTGGCCGCTCTGGGGTTGCATCACGATAAACACGGTGATCATCGCGGTGCGCGGTTGCGGCAGTTCCAGGCGCATGGCCAGCCACAGCGTGGCGAACGCAGCGATCAGCACCTTGAAGATGTACACCCAGGTCACGCCGTCACTGCGTGCCCAGTCGAAAAAGCCACGGCGCCACTCAAGGGAATACAGCCAGCGCAGCGGTGCAGGCAAGGGAGTCATCAAATCCTACTCAGTGATCGAACACGGCGAGCGCCGCCGGGGTCTTGCTCGGGACAGTCTTGGTGTCTTGCGGAACATCGTTGCCGGCGCCCAGCCCGCCGCCCAGGGCGGTCACCAGGTCGGCGTGGGCCGTCAGACGCGCGGCCTGCACCTGCTGCTCGACTTGCTGCTGGCGGAACAACAGGGTCTGGGCGTTCAGCACATTGAGGTAATCGGTAAGGCCGCGCTGGTAGGCGATCATCGCGATGTCGTAGGTTTTCTGCGCCGAGGCCACCGACTCTGCGGCGAAGCCCTTTTGCTTGTCCATGGATTCGCGGCGGATCAACTGGTCGCTGATGCCCTTGAGCGCGTTGACCAGGGTCTGGTTGTAATGCGCCACGGCGATGTCATAGCCGGCGCTGGCTTCACCCAGCTGCGAACGCAGGCGGCCGCCGTCGAAGATCGGCAGGGTGATGGCCGGGCCGACGTTGTAGTTGAATTTCTTGCCGGTCAGAAAGCCCAGCATGCCACCGCCGGTGGCCATGTAGCCGAGGCTGCCGACCAGATCGACGTTGGGATAGAAGCCGGCGTGCGCGACATCGATGCCACGCGCCTGCGCTGCCACCTGCCAACGGCTGGCGACCACGTCCGGGCGCTGGCCGAGCAATTGCGCGGGCAGGCTGGACGGCAATTTCAGCGGCGCGCCGAGGGACAAGGTCGGACGTTGCAGTCGCGCGCCCTCGCCCGGGCCTTTACCCGCCAACGCCGCCAACTGGTTGCGGCTCAGGGCGATCTCCTCGTCCAGGGCATCGAGTTGACGATGGGTCTCGGGCAACGGGGTTTCGGCCTGGCTCACATCGAAATGCGTGCCAATGCCCGCGTTCAGGCGTTTATTCGCCAGGTCGAGAATCTGCTGTTGCTGGGCCAGCGTGGCCGCGACGATGTCGCGGTTGGCGTAATGCAACGACAGCTGGATATAGGCGCGCACTACGTTGTTCTGCAGTTCGAGCTGGGCCTGGCGTGCTTCGGCCACGCTCATGTGCGCCAGGTCGACGGCACGCTCGGTGGCGTTGCTTTCGCGGCCCCACAGGTCGAGGGCGTAGCTGAAGCCCAGGGACGTATTGTTGTCCCAGGTGTTGGAACCGCTCAATGCACCCGGGCCGTAGAACTGGTCGTTCGGCCAGTTGTGGCGCTTGAGGGTGGTGTCGCTGTTGATCTGCAACGACTCGGCCGACTCGACAATCCCGGCCATGGCCCGCGCTTCACGCACACGCGCGGCAGCCATGGCCAGGCTCGGGCTGTCGTGGGTCGCGAGTTCGACCCAGCGGTTGAGCTGGGGATCGCCGTAGGCCTGCCACCATTGCGCGGTGGGCCAGCGGGCGTCCCGGGCGGCGCTCTGGATCGCCTCGTCGGTGGCCAGGGTATTGGCGTTGAGGGCCTGGTCTTGGGGGGCGATTCCTCCGGTTCCGATGCAGCCGCTGATTGCTAACGATAAGGCCCAAACACTGAGAGTCTTCAGCTCTCTGCTGATGCGACGCGGCACTGCTGCGAATTCCTGAGGTGGGTGGTGCGGGGTAGGTGGTGCAATTCTAGGACGCAAGGGGAATGACGATAAGCTGGTATTCCTGTGAATCTTTATTACCGTTCAGGCGATAATCCCTTCGTAGGGATCACTGGTCTACGTAACTTTCTGTCACAATTTGCTATCTCCCTTGAGAACACCCCATGGACACTTTGCAAAACATGCGCGCCTTCAGTTCTGTGGCCGAAGCCGGCAGCTTCACCGCCGCCGCCGCACAGCTGGACACCACCACCGCCAACATTTCGCGCGCGGTCTCCAACCTGGAGGCCCATCTGCAAACCCGCTTGCTCAACCGCACTACCCGCCGCATTGCACTCACGGAGGCGGGTAAACGCTATTTATTACGCTGCGAGCAAATCCTGGCCTACGTCGAAGAAGCCGAGGCCGAAGCCAGCGACGCCCACGCGCGCCCCGCCGGCCAGTTGAAAGTGCATACCATGACCGGTATCGGCCAGCATTTCGTCATCGACGCCATTGCCCGCTACCGCCGCACTCACCCGGACGTGACCTTCGACCTGACCCTGGCCAACCGCGTGCCGGACTTGCTCGATGAAGGCTACGACGTGTCCATCGTGCTGGCCAGCGAACTGCCGGACTCGGGCTTCGTGTCCCAGCGCCTGGGCATCACCTACAGCATCGCCTGCGCCTCGCCGGACTACGTCAAGGCCAAAGGCTGCGCGCAACGGCCCCACGATCTGCTCAACCACGCCTGCCTGCGCCTGGTCAGCCCGGTGGTCCTGCTGGATAAATGGAGCTTCAACGGCCCTGACGGCCAGGAAAGTGTCGCGATCAACACATCGCCGTTCCTGGTGAACTCGGCCGATGCGATGAAAACCGCCATCACCAGCGGCATGGGCGTCGGCCTGTTGCCGGTGTACGCCGCCATCGAAGGCCTGCGCAACGGCACGCTGGTGCGGGTGATGCCCAACTATCGCTCCCAGGAACTGAACCTGTACGCCATTTACCCATCGCGCCAGTACCTGGATGCGAAGATCAAGACCTGGGTGGAATACCTGCGCGGTTCGCTGCCGGAAATTCTCGCGGCGCACCAGGCGGAATTGGTCGCGTATGAGTTGAGCGGCAGCCTGGGCGGCGTGCGGATGGCGAACTGATTTCTGCCAGACGATAGCGATCCAATGTGGGAGGGGGCTTGCTCCCGATAGCGGTAATGAAGTCATGCATGTATTGGCTGACACACTGCTATCGGGGGCAAGCCCCCTCCCACATTTGGATCTCCATGGATCAGATAGAACTCATTTGGCTCTTGCTCTTAGGAGCGGCCTTATAACCAACCTGAGCCTGGAAGCTGGACTCGGTCAAAAATGTGGGAGGGGGCTTGCCCCCGATAGCGGTAGTGAAGTCATGCAGGTATTGGCTGACACACTGCTATCGGGGGCAAGCCCCTTCCCACAGAGGTTCAACGGCGTCCTGACAATTGCCGGCAGGAATGTTAGCTTGCTTGGCATTCTTCCGTAGTCGATGAGCCCGCCTGCAATGAAAAAGACTGTCCTCGCCTTCAGCCGTATCACCCCGGAAATGATCGAACGCCTGCAACAGGATTTCGAGGTGATCGCCCCCAACCCCAAGCTGGGCGACATCAATGCACAGTTCAATGAAGCCCTGCCCCATGCCCACGGCCTGATCGGCGTGGGGCGCAAGCTGGGCCGCGCGCAACTCGAAGGCGCGAGCCGGCTGGAAGTGGTGTCCAGCATCTCGGTGGGCTATGACAACTATGACGTGGCCTACCTCAGCGAACGCGGGGTCATGCTCACCAACACCCCCGACGTCCTCACCGAAAGCACCGCCGACCTCGCCTTCGCCCTGCTGATGAGCAGCGCACGCCGGGTGGCCGAGCTGGACGCATGGACCAAGGCCGGCGAGTGGAAAGCCAGCGTGGGCGCGTCGTTGTTCGGCTGCGACGTGCATGGCAAGACACTGGGCATCGTCGGCATGGGCAATATCGGCGCCGCCGTGGCCCGGCGCGGGCGCCTGGGCTTCAATATGCCGATTGTGTACAGCGGCAACAGCCGCAAGCCCGCACTGGAGCAGGAACTGGGCGCACAGTTCTGCAGCCTGGATCAGTTACTCGCCGAAGCGGACTTCGTCTGCCTGGTGGTGCCGTTGAGCGAAAAGACCCGGCACCTGATCAGTCATCGCGAGCTGGGGCTGATGAAATCCAGCGCGATCCTGATCAATATTTCCCGCGGCCCGGTGGTCGACGAACCGGCGCTGATCGAAGCCCTGCAAACCCAGCGTATTCGCGGGGCGGGGCTGGACGTGTATGAAAAGGAACCGCTGGCCGAGTCGCCACTGTTCCAATTGAGCAATGCGGTGACCCTGCCGCACATCGGCTCGGCGACCCATGAAACCCGCACAGCCATGGCCAACCGCGCCCTCGACAACCTGCGCAGCGCCCTGCTCGGCCACCGCCCGCAGGATCTGGTCAACCCGCAGGTATGGAAGGGCTGAGATAAGTCAACTTCATCGGCCCATTCCCCTAAAGCCTGGGCCGATGAAGTCGATAACCCTCCATAGATGATCAACCCTGATCCACAGAAGGTTTTTATGTCCACGTCTAAAGCCCGCGCAGACTCACTCTCGCTTCTGCTCTTTACCTTGCGCAGCGGCAAGTTGATGGCCATTAACCTGCTGAAAGTCAGCGAAATCATCCCGTGCCCGCCGCTGACCAAGCTGCCGGAGTCCCATCCGCACGTCAAAGGTATCGCCATGCTGCGCGGCACCTCGCTGTCGGTGATCGACCTGAGCCGCGCCCTCGGCGAAATGCCGTTGGAAGACCCGGACGGCGGCTGCCTGATCGTCACCGATGTCAGCCGCTCCAAGCAGGGCCTGCATGTACAGGCGGTGAGCAAGATCGTGCATTGCCTGACCACCGATATCCGCCCGCCGCCCTTCGGTGCCGGCGGCAATCGCTCGTTTATCACCGGGGTCACCCAGGTGGAAGGCGGGCTGGTGCAGGTGCTGGACATCGAAAAAGTCATCCACGGCATCGCCCCGGCACCGATTGAAATGGCGCCGACCGACTTGACCATGGAAGAGGCCGAAGTGCTGGGCAACGCGCGAATCCTGGTGGTGGATGACAGCCAGGTCGCCCTGCAACAATCAGTACACACCCTGCGCAACCTCGGCCTGACCTGCCACACCGCACGCAGCGCCAAGGAAGCGATCGACGTGCTGCTGGAACTGCAGGGCACCGTCGAACAGATCAATGTGGTGGTGTCGGACATCGAAATGTCCGAAATGGACGGTTACGCCCTCACCCGCACCCTGCGCGAAACCCCGGACTTCCAGGACCTTTACGTGCTGTTGCACACCTCCCTGGACAGCGCGATGAACAGCGAAAAAGCGCGCGTGGCCGGGGCCGACGCGGTGCTGACCAAATTCTCCTCGCCCGAACTGACCAAATGCCTGGTGGTGGCCGCCCAGACCGTGGCGCAAAAGGGCCTGTAAGCGGTGGCCGAGTATTTCCAACTGCTACGCCGCGACCTCACCCGCGACCTGCCCGCGCCGCAGTGGCCGGCCGGTACGCAGTTGGATCACTACCGCGACGCATGGGCCCCGGCGATTCACGCGGTGTTGCGCATGACCCAGGCGCAAGGCGGCGGCCACGTCGCCGACCTGCAAACCTGGCAGCGGCAGTTCGTGACCGATGCCGAGTTCGACCCAACGCTGTGCCTGGTGGCGAGCAATGCCGAGGGCATCCTCGGCGTGGTCCAGTGCTGGACCAGCGCCTTCATCAAGAACCTGTCTGTACACCCCTGCGCCCAGGGCCAGGGGCTGGGCCGCGCCTTGTTGCTGCACACCTTCCAGGCGTTCAAGCAGCGCGGCGAACCCTACGTGGACCTCAAGGTCCTGGAAAGCAACCGACGCGCCCGGCAACTCTATGAAAGCGCAGGCATGGTGTTCGTGCTGCGCGATGTGGTCAGCCAAGACTGACGGGCACTGGCGCACAACTTGCTTTCAGTGCTCCCGAACGTTGAAAAGAGGTGAAAACCCGTCACCGTTCGCGCGAGCCCTCCGACCTAGCCTGGTGACAGATCTGCCATGAACACTCATTTTTCCTGCGTCGGTTGTGGCAAATGCTGCACCGACCACCATGTCCCCCTGACCCTCGCAGAAGCCCGCCAGTGGGCGGCTGACGGCGGCAGCGTGATCGTTCTGGT
Organism: Pseudomonas sp. GV105; assembly: GCF_003058185.1. Taxonomy (NCBI): domain Bacteria; kingdom Pseudomonadati; phylum Pseudomonadota; class Gammaproteobacteria; order Pseudomonadales; family Pseudomonadaceae; genus Pseudomonas; species Pseudomonas sp. GV105. The sequence continues at coordinate 382,744 of NZ_QBUF01000007.1, read as the reverse complement.
GGAAGGTTTTCTCGGCAACGGCCTGGGCCTGCCACTGCAACAACGCGAACATGCCGAACGCCGTTCGGCGATGGTGCCCAGCGGCACGACCCAGGCATTCGTGGCCATCACCTTTGCCGCCTACAACCCCGGACGCTGCCGGAATCTTGACGAAGACAACCTGTGCCGCATCTATGAACGCCGACCGTTGGTCTGCCGCATCTATCCGATGGAGATCAACCCGCACATCCCGTTGAACCCTGCCGCCAAGGAATGCCCGCCGGAGTCGTGGGAACAGGGCCCGGTATTGATTGCCGGCGGCGAGTTGATGGACGCGGAACTGGCTGAACTGATCCGCCGCTCGCGCCAGGCCGACCGCGACGATGTGCAGACCAAAGAGGCGGTGTGTGCCCTGTTGGGGATTCGCACCACGGCGCTCAAGGGCGATGGCTTTACGGCGTACCTGCCGCAGATGGATGCCTTTACCCAGGCGATCGAGCGGGCGGCGAGCCAGCCCGGCGTGGCGAATGAGTGGGTGTTTCATGTGTCCGCGATGGACATCGCCGAACAGTTGCTGGACGCGGGGGCACAGCTTGCCACCGAGGTGCCGGCCAACTATGCGTTTATCCCGCTGCGCGCCGCCTAGTCGTTGGGCGCGACGGAAACGGCATCCAGGCGGTAGGGCTGAATGATCCGTTGGTATTCGCCGCTTTGCATCAGTTGTTCAAGGGCGCAGTTGAGGGCATTGCGCAAGGCGGTATCGGGCTTGCGCACCGCGATCGCCACGCCGCTGCCCAGGAGTTCGGCCGAAATGGCGGGGCCGAGGAAGTCAAAGTCCTGACCATCGACGGTATCGAGCAGCACCTCACGGATTTCCACGGTGCCTTGCAGGGTCGCATCGATATCCCCCGCCACCAGGCTGCGAATCAGTTCGTCATTGAGCCAGAAGCTCTTGACGATAACGCCCTTGGGCGCCCACCGCGCTCGGGCGAAGGCTTCGCGATTACTGCCCAGCAACACCCCGACACGCTTGCCCTTGAGCGACCGCACGGTCGGCAGCAGGCCGGATGTTCTGCGGGCGACCAGGCGCGTGGTGAACGGATACAGCTCATCGGTGAAGTTGACCCAGCGCCGACGCATCGACGTGGGCGCCATGCCCATGATTGCGTCGAACTGCCGGGCCTCCAGGGCCGGGAAGTTTTCCACCAACACCTGGTCGACCCAGGTGCAGCGCACATTCAACTGCACGCACAGGGCGTTACCCAGGTCGATGTTCAGGCCGACCAACTGGCCTTGCGGGTTGCGGCTCTGGAAAGGCGAGAATTGCGCAGCGACGGCGAAACGGATCTCGCGCCGTGGCGACTCACCGGCGGCAACGTTATCGGCCGCCAGCAATAACGCGAGCACGGCACAAATGTGTATCAGAGCCACAGGAAACGTCCTTTTCCGGAAAGTCCAACCTCACCCTCCCGCACCGACGGAAAACGCCGGGGCGGCACGGAGGCTGTGCAAGCTTTCAAGAAACGGTCGTGGCCCTACAATCAGAAATTTCAGCAGACGTTGTAGGCAATAGTCGACACAGCGTGCGACTTATTATTCTCAGCGTTTACCCATCGAACGACGGGTGCCCGGCGGCGCCATGCCTGGGGACTTGGTATGCCCGTTCTTGGCGCCGTTCTTGTACCACGGCTGGGCGGCATTCTTGGCCCCGGCCAGTTCACCCGGTTTGAACGGAAACTTGAACGCCGGGATCTCGGTTTTTTCAACGCTTTCAGCGCTGGCCGGATCGACGAGGTCGGCCGCTTCAACAGGGGGATGTGTCGGGGAAGTCATGGAAGCTCCGGAGCAGGCAAAAATTGATGCGGGGCCAGCTTGCGGGCCACACTGGCGCGCAGTATACCTGCGCCCTCAGGATCTTTAACCACCGCCTGTACGAATGGTCGGCGTTTACTGACAGCGCTGTCAGTTAGCAGTCACCTTGCTGACCGGGTTGACGGGCTATAAAGACACCTCACTCTTCCGTTCCTCTGCCCTGGCACCTCACTTCCATGCAAATTCAACGAAAAACCGCGCTGATCGTCGGAGTCCTCGTGGTGCTGGCGATTGCAGCCTGGGCCCTGACGCGGCCGGCCAAACCCAAACTGGCGGCGCCGACAGCGATCCCGGTACGGGTGGTGAGCGTGGCGCAACAGGACATCCCGCGTTTCGTCAGCGGCATTGGGACGGTGCTGTCGTTGCACAGCGTGGTGATCCGCCCACAGGTCGACGGCATCCTCACCCGATTGCTGGTCAAGGAAGGCCAGCAGGTCAAGGCCGGGGACCTGTTGGCGACCATCGATGACCGCTCGATCCGCGCCAGCCTCGAGCAGGCCAAGGCGCTGTTGGCGGAAAACCAGGCGCAGTTGCAAGTCGCGCTGATCAACCTCAAGCGCTACAAGGCATTGAGTGTCGACGACGGCGTGTCCAAGCAGACCTATGACCAGCAACAGGCGTTGGTCAACCAACTCAATGCCACCGTCCAGGGCAATCAGGCGGCGATTGATGCGGCAAAGGTGCAGCTTTCCTACACTCAGATTCGCTCGCCGGTCAGCGGCCGCGTAGGGATTCGCACGGTGGATGAAGGCAACTTCCTGCGCACGAGCGATGCCCAGGGGCTGTTCTCGGTGACGCAGATCGACCCGATTGCCGTCGAATTTTCCCTGCCGCAACAGATGCTGCCCACTCTGCAAAGCCTGATCGCGGCCCCTACCCCAGCCAGCGTCGACGCCTACCTGGGCGCCGACACCGACGGCCAGACCGGCGACCTGCTCGGTGAAGGCCACCTGAGCCTGATCGACAACCAGATCAGTTCCACCACCGGCACCCTGCGCGCCAAGGCCGAGTTCAATAACGCCACGCAGCGCCTGTGGCCGGGGCAACTGGTGACCATCAAGATCCAGACCGGCCTCGACAAAAACGCCCTGGTGGTGCCGCCGACCGTGGTGCAACGCGGCCTGGACGCGCACTTTGTGTACCGGGTCAACGGCGACAAGGTGGAGGTGGTGCCGGTGCAGGTCACCTACCAGAACAGCGACGTGACGCTCATCAAAGGCGTACAGGCCGGTGATGTGCTGGTCAGCGATGGCCAGTCGCGGCTCAAGGCCGGCGCTCGGGTCGACGTGCTCAAAGAACCGCCGCAAGTGATCCAGACCGTCGACGCCAAGGTGCAACCATGAACGCCAGCCGCTCGCCGTCGGCGTGGTGCGTCGACCACCCGGTCGCGACCCTGCTGCTGACCTTCGCCCTGGTGTTGCTTGGGCTGATTGCCTTCCCGCAACTGGCCATCGCCCCGCTGCCGGAAGCGGAATTTCCGACAATCCAGGTCAGCGCGCAACTGCCCGGCGCCAGCCCGGACACCATGGCTTCTTCGGTGGCCACGCCGCTGGAGGTGCAATTCAGCGCCATCCCCGGCATGACCCAGATGACCTCCAGCAGCGCCTTGGGCTCCAGCCTCTTGACCCTGCAATTCACCCTGAACAAGAGCATCGACACCGCCGCCCAGGAAGTCCAGGCGGCGATCAACACCGCTTCCGGCAAGTTACCCAGGGATATGCCGACCCTGCCGACCTGGAAGAAGGTCAACCCGGCAGACAGCCCGGTGCTGATCCTCAGCGTCAGTTCCGACAGCATGCCCAGCACCGAGCTGAGCGATTACGTGGAAACCCTGCTGGCACGGCAGATCAGCCAGATCGACGGCGTCGGCCAGATCAACATCACCGGCCAGCAACGTCCGGCGATTCGCGTGCAGGCTTCGCCCGACAAGCTCGCGGCCATCGGCCTGACCCTGGCCGACATCCGCGTGGCGATCCAGCAGTCGAGCCTGAACCTGGCCAAAGGCGCGATCTACGGGGAGAACAGCGTGTCGACGCTGTCGACCAACGACCAGCTGTTTCAGCCCGGGGACTACGCCCAACTGATCGTGTCCTACAAGAATGGCGCGCCGGTTCAACTGCGCGATATCGCTAAAGTCATCAACGGCTCGGAAAACGCCTACGTACAAGCCTGGTCCGGCGACACCCCGGGGGTCAACCTGGTGATCTCGCGCCAGCCCGGCGCGAACATTGTCGAGACCGTCGACCGCATTCAAGCGCAACTGCCGCGCCTGCAGGCCATGCTGCCGGCGTCGGTGCAGGTCAGCGTGTTGAGCGACCGCACCAAGACCATCCGCGCCTCCCTGCATGAAGTGGAAGTGACCCTGCTGATCGCCGTGCTGCTGGTGGTGGCGGTGATGGCGTTGTTCCTGCGCCAGCTGTCGGCGACATTGATTGTGTCGAGCGTGCTCGGGGTGTCGCTGATCGCCAGCTTCGCCCTGATGTACCTGATGGGCTTCAGCCTGAACAACCTGACCCTGGTGGCGATCGTCATCGCCGTGGGCTTTGTGGTGGACGATGCGATCGTGGTGGTGGAGAACATTCACCGCCATCTCGAAGCCGGGCTGGGCAAGCGTGAAGCGGCGATCAAGGGCGCCGGCGAGATTGGCTTTACCGTGGTGTCCATCAGCTTCTCGCTGGTGGCGGCGTTCATTCCGCTGCTATTCATGGGCGGCGTGGTCGGGCGCCTGTTCAAGGAATTCGCACTGACGGCGACCTCGACCATCCTGATTTCGGTGGTGGTTTCGCTGACCCTGGCGCCGACCCTGGCGGCGCTGTTCATGCGCGCCCCGACCCATCCGGCCCACGCCAAGCCCGGTTTCAGCGAACGCCTGCTGGCCGGCTATGCGCGCAACCTGCGCCGCGCCCTGGTCCATCAACGCAGCATGCTGGCGATCTTCGTGGTCACGCTGGCGCTGGCGGTGGTCGGCTACGTGTTCATCCCCAAGGGCTTTTTCCCGGTGCAGGACACCGGCTTCGTGCTCGGCACCAGCGAAGCGGCGGCCGATGTGTCGTTCCCGGACATGGTCGCCAAGCACAAGGCCCTGGCCGAAATCATCAAGGCTGACCCGGCGGTGGCAACGTTTTCCCATTCGGTGGGCGTCACCGGCAGCAACCAGACCATCGCCAACGGCCGTTTCTGGATCGCCTTGAAAGACCGCGGCGATCGCGACGTGTCCGCCAGCCAGTTCATCGACCGCATCCGCTCGAAACTGGCGAAGGTGCCGGGCATCGTGCTGTACCTGCGCGCTGGCCAGGACATCAACCTCAGCTCCGGCCCCAGCCGCGCCCAGTACCAGTACGTGCTCAAGAGCAACGACGGCGCGACATTGAATACCTGGACCCAGCGCCTCACCGAAAAACTGCGCGCCAACCCGGCGTTTCGCGACCTGTCCAACGACCTGCAACTGGGCGGCAGCATCACCCACATCAGCATCGACCGCCAGGCCGCCGCGCGCTTCGGCCTGACCGCCACCGATGTCGACCAGGCGTTGTACGACGCGTTCGGCCAGCGCCAGATCAACGAGTTCCAGACCGAAATCAACCAATACCAAGTGGTGCTGGAACTCGATACCCAGCAACGCGGCAAAGCCGAAAGCCTCAATTACTTCTATCTGCGCTCGCCGCTGACCAACGAGATGGTGCCGTTGTCGGCCCTGGCCAAGGTCGACCCGCCCAGCGTGGGCCCGCTGTCCATCAGCCATGACGGCATGTTCCCGGCGGCCAACCTGTCGTTCAACCTGGCGCCCGGCGTGGCGTTGGGGGATGCGGTGATCATGCTCAACCAGGCCAAGAACGAAATCGGCATGCCGGCCACCATCCTCGGCAACTTCCAGGGCGCGGCCCAGGCGTTCCAGAGTTCATTGGCCAGCCAGCCGTGGCTGATCCTCGCGGCGCTGGTGGCGGTGTACATCATTCTCGGCGTGCTGTACGAAAGTTTCGTCCACCCGCTGACGATCATTTCCACCCTGCCCTCGGCTGGCTTGGGCGCGTTGATCATGTTGTGGCTGCTGGGCCAGGACTTTTCGATCATGGCCTTGATCGGCCTGGTGTTGCTGATCGGCATCGTGAAGAAGAATGGCATCCTGATGATCGACTTCGCCCTCGAAGCCCAGCGGGTCAGAGGCCTGCCGCCGGAGGAAGCGATCTACGAAGCCTGCGTCACGCGGTTCCGGCCGATCATCATGACCACCCTCGCCGCCCTGCTCGGCGCCGTACCGCTGATGCTCGGCGCAGGCCCCGGTGCCGAGTTGCGCCAACCGCTGGGGATCGCGGTGGTCGGCGGCTTGCTGGTGAGCCAGGCGCTGACGCTGTTCACCACGCCGATCATATACTTGTACCTTGAGCGGTTTTTCCACCGGCCCACACCAACGCCCGCGTTGGCGACCACACATTAAGGCGGGGTCATGCGCGTACTGATCGTTGAAGATGAAGAAAAAACCGCGGACTACCTGCATCGCGGCCTGACGGAGCAAGGCTACACCGTCGACGTGGCGCGTGAAGGCGTCGAAGGTTTGCACCTGGCGCTGGAAAACGATTACGCGGTGATCGTGCTCGACGTGATGCTGCCCGGTCTCGACGGCTTCGGCGTGTTGCGTGCCCTGCGTGCGCGCAAGCAAACGCCGGTGATCATGCTCACCGCCCGCGAACGCGTGGAAGACCGCATTCGCGGCCTGCGTGAAGGCGCCGACGATTACCTGGGCAAGCCGTTTTCGTTCCTGGAGCTGGTGGCGCGCCTGCAAGCCCTGACCCGCCGCAGTGGCGGGCACGAACCGGTGCAGGTGACGGTCGCCGACCTGTGGATCGACCTGATCAGCCGCAAGGCCAGCCGCAACGGCGTGCGCCTGGACCTGACCGCCAAGGAGTTCTCGCTGCTCAGCGTATTGGCGCGGCGCCAGGGTGAGATCCTGTCCAAGACCGCCATCGCGGAGATGGTCTGGGACATCAACTTCGACAGCGACGCCAACGTGGTCGAAGTCGCGATCAAACGCCTGCGCGCCAAGCTCGACGGGCCGTTCGAACAGAAGCTGCTGCACACCATCCGTGGCATGGGTTATGTGCTGGAGAACCGCGGTGTCAACTAACTCCATCGCGCTGCGCTTGAGCGGCATGTTCACCCTGGTGGCGCTGCTGATCTTCCTGTTGATCGGCGGCGCGCTCTATCAGCAGGTGGACCGTGGCTTGGGCCTGTTACCCGAGGCCGAACTGGATGCGCGCTACAGCGTGTTGGAGTCCTCGGTGAAGCGCTTCGGCACGCCGGAGCATTGGACCAAGATCAAGGCCAAACTCAAGTTGTTGGCCGAGGAAGACAAGCGCATCCGTTTCTGGGTGGTGAGCAGCGACCCGAACTACGAATATGGCAGCCCGGACGCACAGATCCGCGCCTTCGCCACCGGCCCGACCGGCAAGCGCGACTTGCGCCTGGCCAATCACACCGAACCGTTCAAGGTGCTGGTGAGCCAGTTCCCCGCCCAGGACCAGCGCCCGCCGTTGCGCTTCATGATCGCCATCGACACCGAAAACTTCCGCGCCACCCAGCACCACTTGCTGGTGGCGCTGATCAGCCTGGCGTTTATCGGCGTGGTGCTGGCGGCGCTGCTGGGGTTCTGGGTCTCGCGCATCGGCCTCAAGCCGCTGAGTAAACTCTCGGACGAAGCGCAGAAACTCGCACCGCCGAAACTCTCCGGGCGCCTGCAACTGTCGCCGCTGCCGCCGGAGTTGCGTCAGTTCGTCAACTCGTTCAACGCCACCCTGGACCGCGTCGAACAGGCCTACTCGCGCCTGGAATCGTTCAATGCCGACGTCGCCCATGAACTGCGCTCGCCCCTGACCAACCTGATCGGCCAGACCCAGGTGGCCCTGACACGCGGGCGCTCGGCCGAACATTATTTCGAGGTGCTGCAATCGAACCTGGAAGAACTGGAGCGCCTGCGTTCGATCATCAACGACATGCTGTTCCTCGCCAGCGCCGACCAGGGCAGCAAGGCCACCAAGCTGATCGAAAGCTCCCTGGCCGACGAAGTGGCGACCACCCTCGACTACCTGGACTTCATCCTCGAAGACGCCCAGGTCCGGGTGCACGTCCACGGCGACGCCCAGGTGCAGATCGAAAGAGCCCACCTGCGCCGCGCACTGATCAACCTGCTGAGCAACGCGGTGCAGCACACCGCGCCAGGGCAGGTCATCGCGGTGAACATCGACGTGCGGGAGCATCAGGTGGCGATCGCCGTGACCAACCCCGGCGACGCGATTGCCAGCGAGCACCTGCCTCGGCTGTTCGAACGCTTCTATCGGGTGGACGCATCGCGCAGCAACAGTGGCGCCAACCATGGGCTGGGGCTGGCCATCGTCAAGGCGATTGCGCTGATGCATGGCGGCGATGTGTTCGTGCACAGTGACGCCGGCGGCAACACCTTCGGTATTACCCTGCCCGTCTAACGCTTGAGAACACTTCAGACCAATGTGGGAGGGAGCTTGCCCCCGATAGCGGTGTATCAGTCACTGAAGTACTGACTGATCCGCCGCTATCGGGGGCAAGCCCCCTCCCACACTGGATCGCGCCGCTTGCGCTAAATCTCTGACTGTTGCGATTTGGGCAACAGTCATTATCTTGTTACACTCTGTATCGCAGCGCTCGCCTGCGTTAATTTGACGCATCGATGAGCGCGACGGCAAAGACAGCTGACCCGCTTACCCGAATTTCCCTCGACTTTTTTCCAGGGCTCTACACTGGGAATCTGTCTTAAAGCCGCTGACTTCAGCGGCTTTTTTTTTGCCGCAAAAAAGGCCAGGCACACCCCCACGACATTGGCCGTTTCCGTTTGACCAAAGGAGCTCCACCGGTGAAGAACTCGCTGACGTTCACCCCGTTATTCCTCGCGATTGCAGCAACGATCGCCCCCCTCGCCCACGCGGCAGACGCAACCCCCACCGACGGTTTCGTCGAAGGCGCAAGCCTCAAGCTCAACGCCCGCAACTACTACATGAACCACGACCGTCGCGACATCCACACCGATGACAACAAAGAATGGGGCCAGGGCTTTCTCGGCATCTTCGAATCCGGCTACACCCAGGGCACCGTCGGTTTCGGCCTGGATGCCCACGCCATGCTCGGCCTCAAGCTCGACGGCGGTGGCGGCACCGACGGTTCGAGCATCCTTCCATACGGCAACAGTCAAGGCAGCGGCAAGGCGCCGGGGTCGTTCTCCACCGCAGGCGGCACGTTGAAGATGCGCGCGTTCGACACGGAGCTGAAAGCCGGTGACCTGTTCCTCAACAACCCGGTGATCGCCGGCGGCATGACCCGCATGCTGCCCCAGACCTTTCGCGGCGTAAGCCTGACCAACCACAGCCTCGACGGCTGGATGATCGAAGGCGGCCAGGCCAGCTTCACCAAGCTCTACAACCAGAGCGGCCACCAGCGCATCGGCACCAGCTACGGCACACTGCCGGAACACACCGACAGCCAGCACCTGGACTGGGCCGGCGTGTCGTTCAGCGGCGTGCCGGGACTGACCAGCAACCTGTACGCCGCCGAACTCAAGGATGTGTGGCACCAGTACTACTACGACCTGGACTACACCTACGCGCTGAACGACCTGATCAGCCTCAACCCCGGCCTGCACTACTACCACACCCAAGACAGCGGCCAGTCGTTGCTGGGTAACATCGACAACAACACCTACAGCCTGCATTTCACCGTAGTCGTGGGCAGCCACAGCGTCACCGCCGCGTACCAGCGGGTCAACGGCAACACACCGTTCGACTACATCACCCAGGGCGACAGCGTGTACCTGGACAACTCCCAGCAATACTCGGACTTCAACGGCCCCAACGAGCGGTCGTGGAAGCTCAAGTACGCCTACGACTTCATCGGCCTCGGCATGCCGGGCCTGACCACTGCCGTGTCCTACAGCAGCGGTAAGACCGACCTGAGCAAAGTCGATCCCACCAGCCGGGGCTACAGCGCCTGGTACAGCGCCGACGGCCAGGACGCCAAGCACTGGGAACGGGACATCGACGTGAAATACGTGGTGCAGGGCGGCAACGCCAAGGATCTGTCCCTGCGCCTGCAATGGGCGACCAACCGCGGCAGCAATGGCTACTCGGCGGTGGATCGGGATGTGGATGAATACCGGGTGATCGTCAACTATCCGATCAACGTGTTCTAAGTCGCCGCACTTTCTTTGCAACCAAACAATCAATTTTCATCGGGTAGAACTAAACTGCCAGTATCTTCACCGTTGAAGTCTGCCCGATGAGTCCACGCCCTTTTCGTACCCCATCTGAACGCACAGAATTATTGTTGATGCTAGGCAGCGGCTTCACCGTCGCATTGATTGTGATTATCGTCGCGGTGCTGTTGATCCGCGAACACGCCAGCACCCTGCAGGCGGCGAAACGCTCAACCACCAACATCACCCAACTGATCAACGCCGATGTGCTGCGTAACGTCGAGCTATACGACCTCGCGCTGCAAGGGTTGATCGCCGCCACGCAGCGCACGGATTTGTCCAAGGTATCGGGGGATATCCGGCATCTGGTGCAATTCGAGCTGTCGACGGCCGCGCTGTTCAAAGACCAAGTGCTGTTGCTGGACGCCAATGGCGCCGTCGTTGCTGACTCTTCGACGCTCAAGCCGACCTCGCGTAATTTGGCTGATCGCGACTACTTCCTCGTGCATAAAATCACCAACCAGAGCGACCTGTTCATCAGCCGGCCGTTCATGATTCAGTGCCATTGCGAGCAAGTCTGGCGCATCGCGTTCAGCCGCCGCGTCACCGGCGCCAACGGCGAGTTCCTCGGGGTCGCGGTGGCCACCATGCGCCTGGCGTACTTCGATCAGTTGTTCAACAGCCTGACCATCGGCAATAGCAGCTCGGTCAACCTGTTGAGCAGCCACGGCATTCTCCTGGCCCAGCAACCGCTGCTGGAGCGCGACATGATCAACAAGGACCTGAGTGATCGCCCCAACTTCAAGCGCATGCTGCGCGAAAGAAGCGGCAGCTTTCGGGCCATCTCGACCATCACCGGCAAGGAGCGCCTGTATACCTTCACCAATGTCGGCGAGCTGCCGCTGATTGTGGTCGTGGCATTGTCCAGTGAGGACGTGTTCGCGCCCTGGAAGCGCGCGGCGACGCTGACCGGCGGCGCCACCGGCATCCTGTGTATCGGCCTGTTATGGCTGACCTGGATGCTGCGCCGGGAACTGCGCCGCCGTTTTCGCGCGGAGAAGGTGCTGTCAGAACTGGCAGCCACCGACGCGCTCACCGGCCTGGCCAACCGGCGCATTCTGGACCAACGCCTGCGCCTGGAATGGGACCGCGCCCAGCGCTCCGCCGAACCGTTGACGCTGTTGATGATCGACGTCGACCACTTCAAGGCATTTAACGACCGTCATGGCCATCACGGCGGCGATGAGGCGTTGCGCAACGTCGCCCAGGTGATCGGCGGCAACATCCGTCGCCCGGCCGACCTGGCCGCACGTTATGGCGGTGAAGAGTTCGCCGTGGTGTTGCCGTCTACCGATATCAGGGGCGCATGGCTAATCGCCGAGCATATCCGCCGCGGCGTCGAGCACTTGCCACGGGTGGCGGGGGATGAACGGCCGATTACCGTGAGCATTGGCCTGAGTACGTGGGACAAGCGCAGTCGCATGTCCCTGGAGGACTTGCAGCTCAGTGCGGACCGCGCGCTGTATGAAGCCAAGCACAGTGGGCGCAATTGCATCGTGGAGGCAACGGCGCGATGACTGAGGCGAACAGGCCATTGTGGCTCGCTCGCCACGGAAAATAAAAAGGGCCACCCGAAGGCAGCCCTTAAAAACTAAAGAAAGAGAGTTGTTACTTACACCGCCGCAACGGGACGCATGTAAGAGATCGGTGCGGTGCTGGCATCTTCGAAGGTCACGACTTCCCAAGCATCTGTCTGCTCAATCAACTTGCGCAGCAACTGGTTGTTAAGGGCGTGGCCCGACTTGAAGCCTTTGAACTCGCCTATCAGGCTATTGCCCAGCAGGTAGAGGTCACCGATTGCATCGAGGATCTTGTGCTTCACGAATTCGTCTTCATAGCGAAGGCCGTCTTCGTTCAGTACACCATCCGCGTCGACCACAATGGCGTTTTCAACGCTGCCGCCGAGTGCGAGGTTGTGCTTGCGCAGGTACTCGATGTCACTCATGAAACCAAAGGTGCGGGCGCGGCTGACTTCTTTTACGAACGAAGTACTGGAAAAATCCACGCTTGCGCTTTGGGTGCGGTCGCGAAATACCGGGTGATCGAAATCGATCTCAAAGCTCACTTTAAAGCCTTCGAACGGGACGAAGGTGGCGCGCTTGTCGCCGTCTTCTACTGTCACTTCCCGCAGAATGCGAATGAACTTCTTGGCTGCGTCCTGTTCTTCCAGGCCGGCAGATTGAATCAAGAATACGAAGGGACCAGCGCTGCCATCCATGATGGGGACTTCGGACGCGGAGAGCTCGACGTAGGCGTTATCGATGCCCAGGCCAGCCATGGCCGAGAGCAAGTGCTCCACCGTGTCCACCTTGACGTCACCGTTGACCAATGTGGTCGACATCGTGGTTTCGCCGACGTTTTCCGCGCGAGCAGGAATCTGCACCACAGGGTCCAGGTCGGCACGAACAAACACGATGCCGGTGTCGACAGGTGCAGGTTTGAGGGTCAGGTATACCTTCTCCCCGGAGTGCAGACCTACACCTGTGGCACGAATAATATTCTTCAGGGTGCGTTGTTTAATCATGGCTTGGACCGCTTCAGCGCAAATTGCGAACTGGTATCAACAAAGGCTGGCGATAATAGCAGACCAGACCTTTGCTGAACACCAATCACCTTCATAGCCCTGATACATTCCATTAATCGGCCTGACGACGCAGGAATGCCGGGATGTCCAGGTAGTCCAGGTCATCTTGCGGATTCGGGCTACGGGACGCTGCAGCACCGGCCTGAGCCTGATTGCGCATCACGGTCGGACGGTCCAGATCACGGTAGTTCACCGACGGCAGTTCCTGGCGCGCAGGCGCTGGAGCGGCAGCCGCTTGGCTGGCGTGGCTGTTGTGGCCGGTGTGAACGGTATTGTCGATGACCTTTACAGGCTTCTCGATTTTTGCGCCCAGGCCGGTCGCGACCACGGTCACATGCAGTTCGTCGCGCATGTCCGGATCGATCACGGTGCCGACTTTGACCATCGCGTGCTCGGAAGCGAAGGCTTCGATGATGCTACCCACGTCGGAGTACTCACCCAGGGACAGGTCAGGACCGGCGGTGATGTTCACCAGGATGCCGCGTGCGCCTTGCAGGTTCACGTCTTCGAGCAACGGGTTGCGGATGGCCGCTTCGGTGGCTTCACGCGCACGGTTCGGACCGCTGGCGCAGCCAGTGCCCATCATCGCCATGCCCATTTCGCTCATCACGGTACGCACGTCGGCAAAGTCGACGTTGATCATGCCCGGGCGCTTGATGATGTCGGAGATACCGCGAACGGCACCGGCCAGTACATCGTCAGCCTTGGCGAACGCGGACAGCAGGCTCGCGTCCTTGCCCAGGATGGTCAGCAGCTTCTCGTTGGGGATGGTGATCAACGAGTCGACGCTTTCAGACAGCAGACGGATACCTTCGTCGGCGATCTGCATGCGCTTGCGGCCTTCGAACGGGAACGGACGGGTCACGACGGCGACCGTCAGAATCCCCATTTCCTTGGCCACTTCGGCGATGATCGGCGCTGCACCGGTACCGGTACCGCCGCCCATGCCGGTGGTGATGAACACCATGTTGGTGCCTTGCAGCACTTCGGCGATACGCTCGCGGTCTTCCAGCGCGGCTTGACGGCCGACTTCCGGGTTGGCGCCAGCGCCGAGGCCCTTGGTCACGGCGGTGCCCAATTGCAGGATGGTCCGCGCGCCGATGCTCTTCAGCGCCTGGGCATCAGTGTTGGCGCAGATGAATTCAACGCCTTCAATGTTGCTCTTGACCATATGGTTGACAGCGTTGCCGCCGCCACCGCCGACACCGATCACTTTGATGACCGGGCTTGCGGGGATGTTGTCTACGAGTTCGAACATTTTCCCTCTCCTTTCGTATTCTCTAGTTTTTTCGCCTACTGCTTTTTTTTACGGTGTTGCGGTAAATCGTTAGAAATTGCCTTTGACCCAAGCCTGCAACCGTTCGAACAACGGCGCTTTCGCTTCGTCGTCGCCGCGGTAGCTGTCGCGGATGCTCGGGCCCGACAGGGAAATGCCGTCGGTCTGCTTTTGCAGCCCGTACAACAGCAAGCCCACACCGGTGGAATAAATCGGGTTGCGCACCACGTCGCCCAGGCCTTTGACGCCATGGGGCACGCCCAGGCGAACTGGCATGTGGAAGATCTCTTCGGCCAGTTCGACCGCGCCTTCCATCTTCGAGGTGCCACCGGTCAGCACGATGCCGGCCGGGATCAAATCTTCGTAGCCGCTGCGGCGCAGTTCCGCCTGGATCAGGGTGAACAGCTCGTCGTAGCGCGGCTCGACCACTTCGGCCAGGGCCTGGCGCGACAGCTCGCGCGGTGGACGGTCGCCCACGCTCGGCACCTTGATGGTTTCACCGGCGCCGGCCAGTTTGGCCAGGGCGCAGGCATAGCGGATCTTGATCTCTTCGGCGTACTGCGTCGGTGTGCGCAACGCCATGGCGATGTCGTTGGTGACCTGGTCGCCGGCAATCGGGATCACGGCGGTGTGACGGATCGCACCCTCGGTGAAGATCGCGATGTCGGTGGTGCCGCCGCCGATGTCGACCAGGCACACGCCCAGTTCTTTTTCGTCGTCGGTCAGTACCGAGTAGGCCGAAGCCAGTTGCTCGAGAATGATGTCGTCGATTTCCAGGCCGCAGCGACGCACGCACTTTTCAATGTTCTGTGCGGCATTGACCGCGCAGGTCACCACGTGGACCTTGGCTTCCAGGCGCACGCCTGACATGCCCAGGGGCTCGCGCACGCCTTCCTGGTTGTCGATCACGTAGTCCTGCGGCAGGGTGTGCAGCACGCGCTGGTCCGCCGGGATCGCCACGGCCTGGGCGGCGTCGAGTACGCGCTCAAGGTCGGCCGCGCTGACTTCGCGGTCGCGGATCGCCACGATGCCGTGGGAGTTCAGGCTGCGGATGTGATTGCCCGCTACGCCGACGAACGCCGAGTGAATCCGGCAACCGGCCATCAGCTGCGCTTCTTCGATGGCGCGCTGGATCGATTGCACGGTGGACTCGATGTTCACCACCACGCCCTTCTTCAGGCCCCGGGACGGATGCGTGCCAATACCGACGATTTCGATCGTGCCGTCTTCCCCGACCTCGCCCACCAGCGCCACCACCTTGGAGGTGCCGATATCGAGACCGACGATCATTTTGCCGCTTTGCACGTTTGCCATGGGTCCTGCCTCTTCTTAATTCTTCGCGACAGCGGGTTGCGCTGCCGTGGGCGCAGCCGGTTCACGCCAGCCGACGGCAAGGCCGTTGGCGTAACGCAGGTCGACGCTCGCAATGTTCGTAATCTGTTCTTTCAAGGTCTTTTCATAGATGGCAATAAAGCGGCGCATCTTTTCCACCAAGCGGTCGCGTCCCAGCAACAACTCGATGCCCGGGCCGGAACTGCCTGCCCCGGTCGTCAAAAACCAGCTGCCCCGTTCACGCAATTCCAGGCGTGCAATGGAGAAGCCCAGCGGCCGCAGCATCTGGCTCAAGGCCTGGTACTGCTGCATCACTTGCTGCTGCGCCCGCTGCGGCCCGAACAGCTGCGGCAGGTGCTCGTAATTGGCCAGCTCACGCGGGGTGAACGCCTGGCCCTGGTTGTTCAACAGCGCCTCATCGCCCCAACGGGCCACGGGCAGTTGTTCTTCCAGGCGGATCGTCACCTGGTCCGGCCATACACGGCGGACTTCGGCGTGGGCGATCCACGGCATCTGCTCCAGCTCCCGGCGCATGCCGGCCAGGTCGATGGTGAAGAAGCTCGCCGCCAGGAACGGGCCGATGCGCTGCTGCACCGCTTGCTGGCTGATGTAGCTCAAGTCGCCCTGCACGCTGATCTTGGTGATCGGCCGGTCGGCATAAGGCAATAGACGCTGCGCGCCTTCGTAAGTGCCGAAGCCCAACACCACCAGCAACACCGGCCAGAACAGCGCCTTGAGGAAACCAAAGTTGGCTTTCGGCAGGCGCGCCGACATCGGCTCTTTAGCCACCATTCGGCTGGCACCCCGTGGCACCGGCTTGCGGCCGGGTGCGGGTGGGGGCTGATGACGAAGCGATGCGCCTTTCATGTCTTAGCCTCGCTGCCTTTCTTCACCGGCAACGCTGGCCGCCAGGATCGCCAGCACCAACTGCTGGAAATCCAGGCCGGCTGCGCGCGCGGCCATAGGGACCAGGCTGTGGTCGGTCATGCCCGGTGCGGTGTTGACTTCCAGGAACCAGAAATTCCCTTGGTCGTCCTGCATCACGTCTGCCCGCGCCCAACCGGCGATACCCAGCGCCTCACAGGCTTTCGCCGTGAGGTCCATCAATTCCTGTTCTTTGCTTGCGTCAAGGCCGCAGGGGATCCGGTACTGGGTATCGGAAGCCAGGTACTTGGCATCGTAATCGTAAAAAGTGTGGGGCGTGCCCAAGGCGATGGGCGGCAATACCTGGCCACGCAGGGTGGCGATGGTGTACTCGGGACCTTGGATCCACTGTTCCACCAACACTTGCGAATCGTAGGTACTTGCCGCTTTCCATGCGTCGATCAATTCGGCGGCCGAGTTCACTTTAGCCATGCCGATACTGGAGCCTTCATGGGCTGGTTTGACGATCAAAGGCAGGCCCAGTTCCTTGGCTGCAGAAATACAATCGTCTTCGCTGCACAGCACGCTGTGACGTGGGGTAGGAATTCCCAGGCTGTGCCACACCTGCTTGGTGCGCAACTTGTCCATGGCCAGCGCCGAGGCGAGGATGCCGCTGCCGGTGTAAGGAATCCCGGCGCACTCCAGCAGGCCTTGCATGCTGCCGTCTTCACCGCCACGGCCGTGCAGGATGATGAAGGCGCGGTCGATCTTCTCGGCCTGCAGGCGTGCGAGGAAGTCGTCACCCACGTCGATCCCGAACGCATTCACGCCCGCGCTTTGCAGCGCTTCGAGCACGGCGTTGCCGGACTTGAGCGACACTTCACGCTCAGCGCTCTTACCGCCGAACAGCACGGCCACGCGGCCGAAGTCGGCAGGGGCGATGGTGGAGAACAGGGAGGCGTAGTTCGTGGTCATTTCGACTTCCCCTGTTCAGCAGCGAGCGCTTTGTTTACGAACAAGGGGCTCGCCAGCAATTTAGGCGCAAGGCCACCGATATCACCGGCACCCTGGCACAGCAGGATGTCGCCGGCGCGCAGCAGCGGCTTGACGATCGGCGCCAGGTCCACACCGCGCTCGATGTAGATCGGGTCCAACTGGCCGCGCTGACGGATGCTGTTGCACAGTTTGCGGCTGTCCGCCCCGGGGATCGGTTCTTCACCGGCCGGGTAGACTTCCATCAGCAGCAGCACGTTGGCATCGGCCAGTACATTGACGAAATCGTCATACAGGTCGCGGGTGCGGCTGTAGCGGTGCGGCTGGTAGACCATCACCAGGCGACGCTCCGGCCAACCACCGCGCACGGCCTTGATCACGGCGGCGACTTCGGTCGGGTGGTGACCGTAGTCGTCCACCAGCATCACCTCGCCACCTTCCACCGGCAGTTGCCCGTAGACCTGGAAGCGCCGGCCCACGCCGGCAAAGCCCGACAGGCCCTCGACAATGGCTTCATCGCTGACGCCTTCATCGGAGGCAATGCAGATGGTCGCCAGGGAATTGAGCACGTTGTGGTTGCCCGGCATGTTCACCGACACGTCCAGCGGTTCGCGGTCCGGGCGCAGCACGGTGAAGAACGTCTGCATGCCTTGCTGGCGCACATTGATCGCACGCACGTCGGCGTCTTCGCTGAAGCCGTAGGTCACGGTCGGACGCTTGACCAGCGGCAGGATCTCGCGCACCACCGGGTCATCCAGGCACACCACTGCCAAACCGTAGAACGGCAGGTTATGCAGGAACTCGACGAAGGTTTTCTTCAACTTGTTGAAGTCGCCGTCGTAGGTCGCCATGTGGTCGGCGTCGATGTTGGTGACCACGGCCACCAGCGGTTGCAGGTGCAGGAAGCTGGCATCGCTTTCGTCAGCTTCGGCGATCAGGTAGCGGCTGGTGCCCAGTTGCGCATTGGTGCCGGCTGCATTCAGGCGGCCACCGATCACAAAGGTCGGGTCCAGGCCACCGGCGGCGAACACCGAGGCGATCAGGCTGGTGGTGGTGGTCTTGCCGTGGGTACCGGCGACAGCAATGCCATGGCGGTAGCGCATCAGCTCGGCCAGCATCTCGGCGCGGGGCACCACGGGAATGCGGCGCTCAAGGGCGCTGGCAACTTCCGGGTTGGAGGTGTTCACGGCGCTGGACACCACCAGCACGTCGGCCTCGACGGCGTTCTCGGCGCGGTGGCCGATGAAGATTTTCGCGCCGAAGGACTTCAGGCGCTCGGTGACCGGCGACTCTTTCAAGTCGGAGCCGGACACCTGGTAGCCCAGGTTCAACAATACTTCGGCAATGCCACACATGCCCACGCCGCCGATCCCGACGAAGTGGATACGACGGATGCGGCGCATTTCCGGTTGCGGCATGGCTTTCTGATTCTCAACCATGGGCCACCTCCAGGCAGATATCGACCACGGTGCGGGTTGCGTCAGGTTTGGCCAGGCGGCGTGCGGTGCTCGCCATGCTGTTGAGTCGTTCCGGTTGCATCAAAACCTCGGTCAGGCGTGCGGCCAAATCGGCGGCGCCAGTCGTTCTTTGCGGCAGTAGGAAGGCAGCGCCCTCCCCGGCCAAATATTCGGCGTTGCGGGTCTGGTGATCGTCGATCGCATGGGGCAAAGGCACCAGCAAGGACGGCAGACCGGCGGCGGCCAGTTCACTGACGGTCAGCGCACCAGCGCGACAGACCACCAGGTCGGCCCAGCCATAGGCTTGGGCCATGTCTTTGATGAAGGGCTGCACATCAGCCTCGACACCGGCCTCGCGATAACGCGTGGCGGTGACTTCATCGTGGTTCTTGCCGGCCTGGTGAAAGACCTGCGGGCGCACGTCCACAGGCAGTTGCGCCAGCGCTTGCGGTAGCAATTTATTCAGCGGCTCGGCGCCCAGGCTCCCGCCCAGGATCAGCAGGTGCGCCTTGCGCCCGGCCAAGGGCTGCCGGGCAATGTCCATAAACAGCTCGGTGCGTACCGGGTTGCCGGTGGTGCGGCGTTTGTCCGAGGCGCCGAAGGTATTCGGGAACGCTTCGCACACCCGCGCCGCCAGCGGCACCAGCAAGCGGTTGGCGGTGCCGGCGACAGCGTTCTGCTCATGCACGATCACCGGCACGCCCGCGAGCCTGGCCGCGACGCCGCCGGGGCCGGTCACGTAACCGCCGAAACCGAGCACACACACCGGCTGCAATTCACGGATGACCTTGCGCGCCTGCCACACCGCCTTGAGCAACACGAACGGTGCCTTGAGCAGCGACAGCTTGCCCTTGCCGCGCAGGCCCGTGACGTTGATCAAATGCAGCGGCAAACCGGCGCTCGGCACCAGTTCGTTTTCGATGCCGCGCGGCGTTCCCAGCCAATGCACGCTGTAGCCACGGCTCTGGAATTCGCGCGCACAGGCCAGGGCCGGGAACACATGGCCCCCGGTGCCGCCTGCCATGATCAGCACGTTAGCGCCCATGGGTCGGCTCCTCGGCGAAGTCGCTTTCGCTGAACTCCATCTCTTCGCTGCCCAGGTGGGTTCGACTCTCCCACTCGATGCGCAGCAACAAGCCAAGACAGGCACAGCAGATCACCAGCGAACTGCCGCCGTAACTGAGGAACGGCAAGGTCAGGCCCTTGGTCGGCAGCAGGCCGACGTTCACGCCGATATTGATCAGGAACTGGCCGATCCACAGGAACGACAAGCCATACGCCACATACGCAGCGAAATACTGTTTGGCCTTCTCGGCCCACAAGCCGATGTACATGCCGCGCACACACACGAACACGAACAATGCGACGGTACACAGCGAACCGACCACGCCCAGCTCTTCGGCGAGCACCGAGAACACGAAGTCGGTGTGCGCTTCCGGCAGGTAGAATTGTTTCTGCACGCTGTTGCCCAGGCCCACGCCCAGCCACTCGCCGCGACCGAAGGCGATCAGCGCCTGGGTCAACTGGTAGCCGGAGCCGAACTGGTCGGACCACGGGTCGGTAAAGGTGATCAGACGGGCCATCCGATAAGGTTGCGCCTGCACCAGCACGGTCACGGCAGCCACCGCCAGCACCACCATCAAGGTGAAGCGGAACAGCCCGACACCCCCGAGGAACAGCATCGCCGCAGCGGCACCCATCATCACGACGGTGGCCCCGAAGTCGGGTTCCATCAGCAACAGGCCGGCCATGGGCAGCAGCACGATGAACGGCTTGAAGAAGCCCATCCAGCTTTCACGCACTTCTTTCTGACGCCGCACCAGGTAGCCGGCGAGGTAGATCACCACGAACACCTTGGCGATTTCCGACGGCTGCACGTTGAACGCACCGAAGCCGATCCAGCGCATCGAACCGTTCACCTCGCGGCCGATGCCGGGCAGGATCACCATGATCAGCAAGCCAAACGCACCGATCAGCATCAGCCAACCCAGACGCTGCCAGGTGGCGATGGGGATCATCATGGTGACGATGCACGCGCCGAGGCCGATCACTAGGTACACCAGGTGACGGATCATCATGTACAGGGTGTTGCCCGACTGCACGGCCGCCACTTCGGAGGACGCCGACGTGATCATCACCAGCCCAAGGCCGAGCAAAGCCAGGCAACCGGCGAGCATCGGGAAGTCGAGGTCGATGCCGCGCCCGGTAATGATCGGCGACGGGTACGGCTTGATGATGTTACGGAGGTTGAGATTCATGCCAAGGCCTCCACGGCGCGGGCGAACAGCTGGCCGCGCTCTTCGTAGTTCTTGAACATGTCGAAACTGGCGCACGCCGGCGACAGCAGCACCGCATCACCCAGCTGGGCCAGGGCTTTGCACTGGGCAATCGCGTCGTCGAGGGAGCTGGCGCGCACTTGCGGCACCGCATCACCGAGGGCGGCGGCGATCAAGTCGGCATCGCGGCCCATCAGCACCACGGCGCGGCAATGGGCGGCCACCGGCCCCTTGAGGTCCTTGAAGTCGGCGCCTTTGCCGTCGCCACCGGCGATCAGCAACAGCTTGCCGTCGATATCGGCCCCCAGGCCTTCGATGGCGGCCAGGGCCGCACCGACGTTGGTGGCCTTGGAGTCGTTGTAATAGCTGACGCCATTCAGGTCGCGGACCCACTGGCAGCGATGCTCGAGGCCGCCGAAGGTGCGCAGGCTCGCGAGCATGGCATCGAACGGCAAGCCTACGGCATGCCCCAGCGCCAAGGCCGCCAGGGCGTTGGATTGGTTGTGGGCGCCACGGATTTTCAGCTCGCGCACCGGCATCAGGTTCTGGAATTCGAAGGCCAGGTATTTCTCGCCGTTCTCTTCACGGATACCGAAGGCCTTGAAGTCGGGTTTGCCCAGGCCGAAGGTCCAGCACGGCAGGCCTTCACCCATCAGCGGACGGCTCAGGGCATCCTGGCGGTTGACCACCACTTGTTTGGCGCCGCGGAAGATCCGGTGCTTGGCCAGGTGATAGGCCGGCAGGCCGCTGTAGCGGTCCATGTGGTCTTCGCTGACGTTCAATACGGTGGCCACTTCAGCGCCCAGGTCGTGGGTGGTTTCCAGCTGGAAGCTCGACAGTTCCATCACGTACAGCTCGACGTCGTCGCTGAGCAGGTCCAGCGCCGGGGTGCCGAGGTTGCCGCCCACGGCCACGCGCTTGCCGGCCGCAGCCGCCATCTCGCCGACCAGGGTGGTCACGGTGCTTTTCGCGTTGGAACCGCTGATCGCGATGATCGGCGCCTTCGCGTTGCGCGCGAACAGGTCGATATCGCCGGACAGCTTCACGCCACGCGCCGCCGCGGCTTGCAGGGCCGGTGTCGCCAGGGCCAGGCCGGGGCTCACGTAGAGCTCGTCGGCACGGCACAGAAACTCGACATCCAACTCGCCACAACGCACTTCCACGTGCGGGTAGTCACGGCGCAGCGTGACCAGCTCCGGTGGATTTTCCCGCGTATCGGCGACGGCAAACGACGTGCCCTGGTTCGCCAGGAAGCGAACCAGGGACATGCCGCTCTTGCCGAGGCCGACAACGATGCGGAAGTGGTCTGAAGCGATCAGGGACACTCGTTTCTACCTCAGTTTCAGGGTGGCAAGACCGACCAGCACGAGAATCACGGTGATGATCCAGAATCGGACAATCACACGCGGCTCAGGCCAGCCCTTGAGTTCAAAGTGGTGGTGGATCGGCGCCATGCGGAACACGCGGCGCCCGGTCAATTTGAAGGAAGCCACCTGGATGACCACCGACAGGGTTTCCATCACGAACACACCGCCCATGATGAACAGCACGATTTCCTGGCGAACGATCACCGCGATGGTGCCCAGGGCCGCGCCCAGCGCCAGTGCGCCGACATCGCCCATGAACACTTGCGCGGGATAGGTGTTGAACCACAGGAAGCCCAGCCCGGCACCGATCAGCGCGCCGCAGAACACGATCAGTTCACCGGCGCCCGGCACATACGGGATCAGCAGGTATTCAGCGAATTTCACGTTACCCGACAGGTAGCAGAAGATGCCCAGTGCGCCGCCTACCATCACCGTCGGCATGATCGCCAGGCCGTCGAGGCCGTCGGTCAGGTTCACCGCGTTGCTGGAGCCGACGATGACGAAGTAGGTCAGCACCACGAAGCCGATGCCCAGCGGAATGCTCGCATCCTTGAGCATCGGGATGATCAAGGTGGTCTCGACCGCGCTTGGAGCCGTCATGTAGAGGAAGATCGCGGCGGCCAGGCCGAACACCGACTGCCAGAAATACTTCCAGCGGCTTGGCAGCCCCTTGGAGTTTTTCTCGATCACTTTGCGATAGTCATCGACCCAGCCGATGGCGCCGAACAACAAGGTCACCAGCAGCACCACCCAAACGTAGCGGTTGTACAGGTCGGCCCAGAGCAAGGTGCTGATGCCGATGGACGACAGAATCAGCGCGCCGCCCATGGTCGGGGTGCCGGATTTGGACAGGTGCGACTGCGGGCCGTCATTGCGAACCGATTGACCAATTTGCAGGTTCTGCAGGGTGCGGATCATCCACGGCCCCAGGAACAGCGACAGAGACAGCGCGGTCAGCACGCCCAGAATCCCGCGCAGGGTCAGGTACTGGAAGACCGCGAAGCCTTTGTGGAACTGTTGCAGATACTCAGCCAGCAGCAGCAGCATTAATGTTTCTCCGTACTTGAGCCACACAAGGCCACGACGACGTTTTCCATCACCGCGCTGCGCGATCCCTTGATCAAAATGGTTGTGTGTTTGTCTTGTTCGCCCGCACGCAGCGCCTGGATCAACTCGGCCTGGGTGGCGAAATGCCGCGCACCGGGGCCGAAGGCATTGACGGCATGAGCCATGTTCGGGCCGACGGCGTAGAGCGCGTCGACTTTGCCGTTGGCGTAAGCGCCGACTTCCCGATGGGACTGTTCGGCCCAATCGCCCAGTTCGGCGATATCGCCCAGCACCAGCACCTTGCGCCCATCGAAACCCTTGAGCAGGTCGATGGCGGCGCAGACCGAGGACTGGTTGGCGTTGTAAGTGTCATCGATCACGCGCATGCCATTGCTGGCCAATTGCGCGACGGTACGGCCCTTGACCGGTTGCACCGCGCCCAGGCCGGTGGCGATGCCAAACAGCGACACGCCCAGGGCGTAAGCCGCAGCCGCGGCCGCCAAGGCATTGGCGATGTTATGGTTGCCCAGCAGGTTCAACTGCACATGCTGCTCGCCTTGCGGCGAATGCAAGGTAAAGGACGGGCAACCACGGGCGTCGACCGCGATGTTCGACGCGTGGAAATCGGCCGCAGCATTCAGCACGGCGAACGTCAGCACCTTGCGACCGGCGGCGCGTACACGCCATGTCTCGAAGGCCTTGTCGTCAAGATTCAACACAGCTATGCCCGAGGCATCGAGGCCTTCGAGGATTTCGCCCTTGGCTTCGACGATTTTTTCCGGGCCGCCGAACTCGCCGACGTGGGCAGTCCCGGCGTTGTTGATAATTGCCACGTGAGGCTTGGTCAGCGCCACGGTGTAGGCAATTTCGCCAATACGCGAAGCGCCCAACTCGATCACTGCCGCCGTGTGTTCCGGGGCCAGTTCGAGCAGGGTCAGCGGTGCGCCGAAATCGTTGTTCAGGTTGCCACGGGTGGCCAGCACCGGCCCGCGCGTGCGCAGGACACCGGCGAGCAGTTCCTTGACCGTGGTCTTGCCGCTGGAGCCGGTGATCGCGGCCACCGGCTTGGTGAACGCCGCACGGTTCAGCGCACCCAGTTGGCCCAAGGCCAGGCGCGTGTCGGCCACCAGCAATTGCGGCAGGGTGGAGTCCGTCACTTCGCGTTGCACCAGGGCACCTACCGCGCCTTTGGCGGCGACTTCATTCAGGTAGTCATGGCCGTCGAAACGCGGACCGGCCAGGGCAACAAACAGTTGGCCCGGCTTGATCGCACGGCTATCGATACTGACGCCATTGAAACTGCAATCACCCGACAGCATGCGCGCCGAGAGGGCCTGGGTCAGCTCGCTGAATTTCATCGCTTTAAGCATGGGCGACCTCCCAGGCGGTCAAGGCATGATCGGCCTCGACCAGATCGGAGAAAGCGTGGCGCTCGCCGTTGATTTCCTGGTAGTCCTCGTGACCTTTACCAGCCAGTACCACGACATCGTCGACGCTGGCGCTGGCGATCAATTGGGCAATGGCCGCGCCGCGACCGGCAATGAAGCTGGCTTTGGATGGGTCTTTGAAGCCGACGCGGATGTCGTCGAAAATCTGGCTCGGGTCTTCGCTGCGCGGGTTGTCGTCGGTGACCAGCACGCCATCGGCCAGACGCTCGACAATCTCGGCCATCAATGGACGCTTGCCGCGATCGCGATCACCGCCACAGCCGAACAGGCACAGCAACTTGCCCTTGGCGTGTGGGCGCAGGGCCAGCAGGACTTTTTCCAGTGCGTCCGGGGTGTGGGCGTAATCGACCACCACCAGCGGCTGCGAACCGCCGCCCAGACGTTGCATGCGGCCGGCCGGGCCTTCCAGCTTCGGCAGCACACGCAGGATTTCATCGAGCGCGTAATCCAGGCCGAGTAGCGCACCGATCGCCGCGAGGACGTTGCTCAGGTTGAAACGACCCAGCAAGGTGCTGCGCAAATGGTGCTCGCCCTGCGGCGTCACCAACGTGGCGCGCACGCCCTCGTCATTGAATTGGGCTTCGCGGCAATACAGATAGGCGCGGGAGTCTTCCAGGCTGTAGCTGATCAGGCGCGCTTCGCTGTCTTGGGCAGCCAGCTCGCGGCCGAACGCGTCATCCAGGTTCACCACGCGGCACTTCAGGTCGTTCCAGGCAAACAGCTTGGCCTTCTCGGCGGCGTAGGCTTGCATGGTGCCGTGGTAGTCCAGGTGATCGCGGGACAGGTTGGTCATCACCGCCACATCGAAAGCCAGCGCGGCAACGCGGCCCTGGTGCAAACCGTGGGACGACACTTCCATGGCAACCGCCTTGGCACCGGCCTTTTTCAGGTCGGCCAGGGTCGCTTGCACGGCGATCGGGTTCGGCGTGGTGTGCAGGCCGCTTTGCAGCGCGCCATAGAAACCGGTGCCCAGGGTGCCGACGATGCCGCAGTGCTGGCCCAACAGGTCAAGCGCCTGGGCGACCAGTTGGGTCACGCTGGTCTTGCCGTTGGTGCCGGTCACGCCAATCAGGTTCAGGTGGCGGCTCGGATCGCCGTAGAAACGCCCGGCGATGTCCGACAGTTGCGCGGCCAGGCCCTTGACGGGAATCAACGGCACGTCGGTGATCGGCAGCACGGTGGCACCGTCCACTTCATACGCCACGGCGGCGGCGCCGCGTTGCAGGGCATCGGCGATGTGCGCGCGGCCATCGTATTTACCGCCAGGCACCGCCAGAAACAGGTCCCCGGCGCGTACATTACGACTGTCCAGCGTCAGCTCGCGGATCAGCAGATCGCGACCGGCATGGGCAAAAATCTTGTTCAGGCTAAGAGACATCAGCCGCGCCCTCCATTGGCTTTTACCGCGGCGGCCGGTGGTCCGGCGTTCGCTTGTTGGGTCGGCGGCAGGTTGTCCGGCGTGATGTTCATCAGGCGCAGGGTGCCGGACATCACTTTGCTGAACACCGGCGCCGACACCAGGCCACCGAAGTAGCCCGCTTTACTCGGTTCATCGATCACGACGACGATGGCGTAGCGCGGGTCGCTCATCGGGCCGAAACCGGCGAACAGCGAGCGATAGGAGTTCTCGGCATAGCCTTTGGTGCCGACCGAGGTCTTACGCGCAGTACCCGACTTGCCGGCCACGTGATACGCCGGCACCTGGGCGCGGAATACGCCACGCGGTGCTTCGATCACTTGTTGCAGCATGCCTTGCATGGTCTTGGCGACGTTTTCCGGAATCACCTGGGTCGCTTTCGGCGCTTCGTCGACGTGGATCAGGCTCAAAGGAACCATCCGACCGTTATTGGCCAATACAGAGAAAGCGTGGGCCAGCTGGATCGCGGTCACCGACAGGCCATAGCCGTAGGACAGCGTAGCGGTCTCGGCTTTTTTCCAGTCGCGGTAGTTCGGCAGGTTGCCCACGCGCTCACCCGGGAAGTCCAGGCCGGTGGGTTGGCCAAGGCCGATCTTTTGCGCCAGGTGGTAGATGGTTTCGCCGCCGATATCGAAGGCGACCTTACTCATGCCCACGTTACTGGAGTTGATCAGGATACCTGTCAGATCCAACACCGGGCCTTCGGTACGCGACACGTCACGAATGGTGTATTTGCCCAACTGCAGGGTGCCGGGGTAGACCTCGACCTTGTCGCTGGGCTTCCAGCGCCCGGTTTCCAGGGCGGCACTCATGGAGATGGCTTTCATGGTCGAACCCGGCTCGAACACGTCGATCATCGCGCGGTTGCGCATCATCGCCGGTTGCAGGTTGCGACGGTTGTTCGGGTTGTAGGTCGGCTGGTTGACCATGGCGAGGATCTCGCCGGTCTTCACGTCCATGATCACCAGGCTGCCGGCCTTCGCGCCGTTCTCGATGATCGCGTTACGCAGCTCGCGGTTGGCCAGGTATTGCAGGCGCAGGTCAATCGACAACGCCAAGGGCTTGCCGGCCTTGGCGTTTTTGGTGACTTGGACGTCTTTGATCAGTCTGCCGCGCCGATCCTTGATGACCTGTCGCTTGCCGGGCACGCCGGCCAGCCATTCATCGTAGGCCAGCTCAACCCCTTCGCGACCATGGTCGTCGATGTCGGTAAAGCCAACCATGTGCGCGGTGGTTTCACCGGCCGGGTAGAAACGGCGGAATTCCTCGATGCCATAGACACCGGGGACCTTGAGGTCGAGCACTTGCTGGCCCTGTTCGGGGGTGAGGCCGCGAACCAGGTAGATGAATTCTTTATTGGCCTGGGCTTCCAGGCGCTCGGCCAGGGCTTTCGGGTCCTGACCCAACGCGGCAGCCAGTTGTGGCCACTTGTCCTTGGCTACCTGCAATTCCTTGGCGTTGGCCCACAGCGTGGTCACCGGCGTACTGACGGCCAGGGGCTCGCCGTTACGGTCGGTGATCAGGCCGCGGTGTGCTGGAATCGGAATATGTCGCAGGCTACGGGCATCGCCCTGGCCGATCAGGAAGTCGCGGTCGACCACCTGCAGGTCGATGATCCGCCAGGCGATGGCGCCGACCATCAAGGCCAGCAAGCCGAGCATCAGGCGGAAGCGCCACGGGTAAAGTGCGCCTTCGAGTTTCATCATGGCGCCACCATTCGAACTTCGGCCGCGCCAGGGATGTGCATCTTCAACTGTTCGGTGGCCAGTATTTCGATGCGGCTGTGGGCGGTCCAGGTGCTTTGCTCGAGGATCAACCGGCCCCACTCCGCCTGCGCTTTATCACGCACACTCAATTCGCCGTACAGGGTATTGAGCAGTTGGCGGTTGTAATGGGCGCTGTAGGACACCGCAATCGCGGACACCAGCACGCCGATAAACAGCAGCAACATAAAGAAGCTGCCGCCCGGGAGGGGCTTGGCGAAGAGCCTGCTCACCGCAACTTCTCCGCGACGCGCATGACGGCGCTACGGGAGCGTGGGTTGGCCTTGAGTTCAGCTTCGGAAGCGAACTGCGCCTTGCCATGGATTTTGATTTTCGGCACGAAGGCTTCGAAACGCACCGGCAGGTTGCGTGGCAGGTTGTCGGATTCACCCTTGACCAGGCGACGCATGAACAGTTTGACGATGCGGTCTTCCAGGGAGTGGAAGCTGATCACCACCAGGCGCCCGCCCACTTCCAAGGCTTCCAGCGCGGCTTCGAGGCCGGCTTCCAGATCGCCCAACTCATTGTTGACGTGAATGCGCAGGCCCTGGAACGCACGGGTCGCCGGGTTCTTGCCCTTTTCCCAGGCAGGGTTGGCGACTTTCAGCACTTCCGCCAGGTCGGCGGTGCGCTCGAACGGCTGGATTTCGCGGCGCTCGACCACGGCGCGCGCCATGCGACCGGCGAAGCGTTCTTCACCGTATTCCTTGAACACACGGGCGATTTCTTCCACCGGCGCGGTGGCGATGAACTGGGCGGCACTGACACCACGGGTGGGGTCCATACGCATATCCAGCGGGCCGTCGTTCATGAAACTGAAACCGCGCTCCGGGTCATCGAGCTGCGGCGAGGACACGCCCAGGTCGAGCAAAACCCCGGCCACCTTGCCTGCCATGCCGCGCTCGGCGACTTCGGCACCCAGCTCGGCAAAGCTGCGTTGTACAACGACAAAGCGGCCGTCTTCGGCCGCTAGCGCTTGCCCGGTGGCAATCGCCTGGGGGTCTTTGTCGAACCCGAGGAGTTTACCGTCGGGCCCGAGCTGGCTGAGTATCAACCGGCTGTGCCCGCCCCTGCCGAAGGTGCCATCCAGATAGCAGCCATCCGCGCGTACGGCGAGAGCCTCAACGGCTTCGTCAAGCAGTACGGTGATGTGGTTAAAGCCGCTATCAATAGTCACAAGATCAAATCACGCAGTTCATCAGGCATGGCGCCCGGTTGTTGAATAGCAGCCAGGTCAGCTGCAGAAACAGCATCCCAGGCATCTTCGTCCCACAATTGGAACTTGTTCAGTTGGCCCACCAGCATTGCGCGCTTGTCGAGCTTGGCGTACTCGCGCAGACGCGGAGGCACCAGGAAACGACCACTGCCATCGAGTTCGAGGTCGACGGCATTACCGATCAGCAAACGCTGCAGACGGCGGTTTTCTTCACGCAATGAAGGCAAGGCACGCAGTTTGGTTTCAATCAACTCCCACTCATCGAGGGGGTAAACGCATAAACAAGGGTCAACGGCATCGATCGTGATGATTAACTGCCCGGAACTTCGCGAAATCAGCTCGTCACGATACCGGCTCGGCATAGCGAGACGGCCTTTTGCATCGAGACTGATAGCGTTAGCTCCGCGAAACACAGATGCGTTTCTCCAAATTTTAGCGCTTTACGTTAAAAAAACCCACTTTGTGCCACTTTCCGCCACTTGCGCACACTATAGGAATGCGCCCACCACACCGTCAAGGCGCGGATTCAAGGAAAAGCCTTACAGAACGGAGATTTAGGAGCGCAAGAGGAGGAGAAATCAGAGTTCAGCGGTATTTTTGGCTCAATAAGCACAAATAGCTCAAAGAGCTATGCTTCAAAGTTAAAGTAATTTATTAAGAGTAAGATTTTTTTGGTATTACCAAGATGCATCTGCCAATGATTTGGCAGGGAGGGATTCTTGCGTTACTACCGGGTTTCTGCACGAGATTCGGACAGAAGGAAAAAAGGTGGAGAGTCGATCTATAAGCCGGGTTCTGTCTTGAACAGTCATTCGTCTACGATGGCCATCACTGGACATCTTTAGCAACCTACCCGGTCCCAGCGCGGGCCACGCCTTGGGACCCTATTTGGTCTTGCTCCAAGTGGGGTTTACCTAGCCACGAACTGTTGCCAGACGTGCGGTGCGCTCTTACCGCACCTTTTCACCCTTACCGGCACCGAAGTGCTTAGGCGGTTATTTTCTGTGGCACTTTCCGTAGGCTCACGCCTCCCAGGCATTACCTGGCACTTCGCCCTATGGAGCCCGGACTTTCCTCCCCCCCCTAATTTTCATAGAGGGCAGCGACTGTCCAATCGACTCTCCGCCGCGCAGGTTAACGGCACGACGGAGTTAGGACAAGTATTAAAAGTGCAGCAATGCCATCACGTTCAGACGGAATACCGGTTTAACCCCGGAACTATTCGGCTTTCTGTTTATCCAGCGCGGCCTGATACAACACATTTTTACGCACCCCGGTGATTTCCGCCGCCAGCGCCGCCGCTCGCTTAAGGGGCATCTCCTTGAGCAGCAGATCCAGAACGCGCATGGCTTCGCCACCGACGGCGTCTTCATTTTCCGGCGCCGTCCAACCCGCCACCAGCACCACGCACTCGCCACGCTGCTGATTGCTGTCACCTTCGACAAACGCGCGCAGTTCTTCCAGCGGCAGCCCCTTGAGCGTCTCGAAGGTCTTGGTCAGCTCGCGGGCCAGCAGCGCCAGGCGCTCGCCACCGAACACCAGCTCCATGTCCTGCAGGCATTCGAGGATACGATGCGGGGCTTCATAGAAGATCAGCGTGCGCGGTTCTTCCTTAAGCGCCTGAAGACGTGCGCGACGCCCCACCGCCTTGGCCGGCAGGAAACCTTCGAAGATGAAACGATCCGACGGCAACCCCGCGGCGGATAACGCCGCAATCAACGCGCATGCGCCCGGAACCGGCACTACATTGATACCCGCGGCCCGCGCCTGACGGACCAGGTGGTAACCGGGATCGGAAATCAGCGGGGTACCGGCATCGGAAATCAGCGCCACATCGTCACCGGCCAACAGGCGCGTGATAAAACGGCTGCCTTCTTCGCGCTCGTTATGTTCGTGGCAGGCCGCCAATGGCGTACTGATGCCGAAATGCTGCATCAAGCGCTGGGAGTGCCGAGTGTCTTCCGCAGCGATCAATTTAACGTCGCGCAACACTTTAAGCGCCCGGGCGCTGATGTCGTCCAGGTTGCCAATGGGCGTCGCCACGACAAAAAGCGAGCCTGCAGTGGAATTCAAAGGACCTGGAGCAGTCAAAACGCACACCTCGATGGTTGGCAAAAGCCACATTGTAGCGCGTCGACGCCGTGGAAATATGCCATCGAGATGGATGCCGTTTCAGCCGTCGGTCGGCCCTAGCCACCCAAACGCAACATTTGCACCACCTAAATTCACGGTTTCACGCCAGTAACATCGCGCCTGGGCCAGTGCTTGGGTACAATTCCACGCTAATTTGATCGGTATCAGGAACACTTACATGATCCCTTGCCTGCGGCTGCTCTCCGCCCTCTGCCTCGCTGCCTTGCTGGGCGCCTGTGCCAGCTCGCCCTCGTCCCGCCTTGGCGACCTGCCACGGACCCCGGATGCCAGTATCGAGCAACTGCTCGAACAGGCGACTACCGCCAACACGCCCGAAAAAGCTGCGTTGCTGCGCCTGAGCGCGGCCGACATGGCCTACCACCAGAACAACGCTGGCCGCTCGTCGCAGATTCTTGCGCAGGTGCCGCTGGATGTTCTCAAGCCCGCCGCGCAGGTGTTCGCCAACACCCTGGCCGCCGAACTGGCCATGACGCGTAACCAGCCCAAGGCCGCGCTGGCGGCGTTGAACCACCCCAGCCTGCAGAACCTGAAGGAGCTGCCGGCCGAACAGCAGGTCCGCACCGGCACCGTACATGCACGCGCCTATGAAGCCGACGGCCAGACCCTGGCCGCCGCTCGCGAGCGTGTGACCATGGCGCCACTGCTGACCGGCGACGCCGCCAAGAGCAACCATGAAGCCATCTGGGCGCTGATTGCCGCGCTGCCGGCCGAACAGCTGCAAGCCAGCGGCAACCCGACGCTCGACGGCTGGATCACCCTGGCCCAGGCGGTCAAGGGCGCCGGCACGCTGGAGCAACAGCAAGCCGCCATTGACACCTGGCGTGCGCAGAACCCGGGCCATCCGGCCGCCGTGCAACTGCCGACGCCGCTGACCAAACTCAAGGAACTGGCGAGCCAGCCGCTGAACAAGATCGCCCTGCTACTGCCGCAGGAGGGTCCACTGGCCACCGTGGCCAAGGCCCTGCGCGAAGGCTTCATTGCCGCGCATTACCAGGCTGAACAAGCCGGGCAGAAGCCGCCGGTCATCGAGTTCTATGACAGCTCGCGCCTGACCTCCCTCGACGACTTCTACGCCAAGGCCAAGGCTGCCGGCGTGCAATTGGTCGTCGGGCCGCTGGAAAAGCCGCTGGTCAAACAGCTCAGCGCGCGCCCGCAATTGCCGATTACCACCCTGGCGTTGAACTACAGCGAGACCGATCAAAACCCGGCGCAGTTGTTCCAGTTCGGCCTGGCGGCTGAAGACGAAGCTCGCGAAGTCTCGCGCCGCGCCCGTGCCGACGGCCTGCACCGCGCCGCTGCGATGGTGCCCCGTGGCGAATGGGGTGAGCGTGTCTACAAGGCCTTCCGCCAGGACTGGGAAGCCAACGGCGGCACCGTTGTCGGCGTCGAGTACGTCGACCAGCCGGTCGCCCTCGCCCAGCAGATTGCCGATCTGTTCCAACTGCGTAAAAGCGAAGGCCGTGCCAAGAGCCTGCAAAGCGCCGTCGGCACCGACGTCGCCGCACAACCTTCGCGTCGCCAGGATATCGAGTTCATCTTCCTGGCCGTCACCCCGCAACTGGCCCAGCAGATCAAGCCGACCCTGAACTTCCAGTACGCTGGCGACGTGCCGGTGTATGCGACGTCTCACGTGTTCAGCGCCAGCGGCGACAAGAACCAGTACCTGGACATGACCAACGTGATGTTCTGCGAAACCCCTTGGCTGCTCAACACCACCGACCCGCTGCGCAACCAGGTCGCTGCACAATGGCCGCAAGCCAATGGCAGCCTTGGCCGCCTGTACGCGATGGGCGTCGATGCCTACCGCCTGGCGCCACGCGTAGGCCAACTCAAGGCATTGCCGGATACGCGCATTGACGGCCTCTCGGGCAACCTGGGCATCAGCACGCACCAGCGCGTTGACCGCCAGATGCCGTGGGCGAAGTTCGTCGGCGGCGAGGTCCAGCGTCTGCCCGATACCCCACGCTGATGCCCGAGCGGTCCAGCGCACAAAGCGGCAAGGATGCCGAACTTCAAGCGCTTGAGTATCTTCGACAACAGGGTCTGCGCCTTCTGGCGCAGAACTGGTTGTGTAAACGCGGCGAGCTTGATCTGGTCATGCTTGACGGCGATACAGTAGTATTCGTCGAAGTCCGCTACAGAAAACACGCACAATGGGGTGGCGCGCTCGCCAGTATCGACGGGCGCAAGCGTCAGAAGCTGATACTCGCCGCGCAGTTTTTCCTGCTCAAGGAGCATCGCTGGGCTGACTCCCCCTGCCGTTTCGATGTGGTTGCCATTGAAAGCACACCGTCTGGCAAAGCTGATTTGAACTGGCTCAAAGATGCCTTCGACAGCTGATTCGCCGGACATCTTCACCACATACTTTTGCTCTTTGCTTTGCGGGCTGCACATTCCTGTGCCAAATAGCCGCGCTACTTAAGGTCACACAGATGGACATGCAATCCCGAATTCGCCAGCTTTTCCAGGCCAGCATCGACACCAAGCAACAGGCGATGGACGTACTTGCACCGCACATCGAGCAAGCCAGTCAGGTCATGGTCAATGCCTTGCTCAACGAGGGCAAAATGCTTTCGTGCGGCAACGGCGGCTCGGCCGGCGATGCCCAGCATTTCTCGTCCGAGTTGCTCAACCGCTTCGAGCGCGAGCG
Organism: Pseudomonas sp. GV105; assembly: GCF_003058185.1. Classification (NCBI taxonomy): domain Bacteria; kingdom Pseudomonadati; phylum Pseudomonadota; class Gammaproteobacteria; order Pseudomonadales; family Pseudomonadaceae; genus Pseudomonas; species Pseudomonas sp. GV105. The sequence continues at coordinate 348,777 of NZ_QBUF01000007.1, read as the reverse complement.
TCCGAGCTTACCGGCCATTGCCTTGACCACCGATTCGTCGACGATCACCTCGATCGCCAACGACTACAGCTACAACGAAATCTTCTCCAAACAGATCCGCGCCCTGGGGCAACCGGGTGACGTGCTGCTGGCGATTTCCACCAGCGGCAACTCGGCGAATATTATTCAGGCGATCCAGGCCGCACATGATCGCGAAATGATTGTCGTAGCATTGACTGGCCGCGACGGCGGCGGCATGGCCTCGCTGTTGCTGCCCGAGGACGTGGAGATTCGCGTCCCGGCCAATGTCACCGCACGTATTCAGGAAGTCCACCTGCTGACGATCCACTGCCTGTGCGATCTGATCGACAGCCAACTGTTCGGGAGTGAAGAATGACCGTTAAACGCCTCAGCCTATTGGCGATTGCGCTGTGCCTCGGCATCAGCGGCTGCAGCACGGCAATCACCGCGACACGTGACACCCCCATCCAGGACGACAAGGGCACCCGCACCTTCGGCAGCAAGATTGACGACTCGTTGATCGAAACCAAGGTCGAGGTCAACGTCGCCAAGGCCGCTACGGACCTGGGCAATGGCGCGTCGCGCATCGTCGTGACCAGCTTCAACGGCGTGGTGCTGCTCGCCGGCCAAACGCCACGTGCCGAACTCAAGGCCCAGGCCGAACAAGCCGCCTCGGCCGTGCAGCGGGTCAAGAAGGTCCACAACGAATTGCAGGTAATGGACCCGATCACCCTGCTGGCCATCAGCAACGATGCGCTGCTGACCACCAAGATCAAGGCGCAGATGCTGACCGACAACGCCATTCCCGGTTCACGCATCAAAGTCGTCACCGACAACGGCATCGTTTACCTGATGGGCCTGCTGACCCAGGCAGAAGCGACCCGTGCGGCGAACTTAGTACAGGGTGTGTCCGGCGTACAGAAGATCGTGAAGGTGTTCGAGTACATCGATTGATGTAACCGACGGCCACAAAAAAGGGCGCCGTGCATTGATTGCACGGCGCCCTTTTTATTGGCTGCAGATTACTGGTATTGCGAGTACGGGTTGCCCTGGAACTGGTTGTTCTGCTGCGGCGCCTGTTGCTGGGCGCCCGGCTGGCCATACTGCTGGCCTGGGATTGGGCCCAGGTTCACTTCTACACGACGGTTCTGCGCGCGACCGTTGACGTCGGCGTTGCTGGCGATCGGATTATCCGGACCGGCACCACGAGCGCTCAGGTTGGCAGCGCTGACGCCTTGGGAGGTCAGATAGTTGGCCACGCTCTGCGCACGACGCTGGGACAGGTCCATGTTCAACTGGCGGCTGCCGGTGCTATCGGTGTAACCCACGATCTGGATGGTGTTCTGGCTGAACTGCTTGAGCGAGTTGGCCAGGTTGTTCAGCGGCGTATAGAAGCTGCTGGAGATCGCGTCCGAGTTGGTGGCGAAGGTGATGTTGCCCGGCATGATCAGTTTGATCTGATCGCCCTGGCGCTGAACCTCAACCCCGGTATTGGCCATGCTTTCGCGCAGTTTCTTTTCCTGCTGGTCGGCGTAGTAGCCATAACCCGCCGCACCTGCACCCGCGACGACGGCACCGATCAGTGCGCCCTTGCCACGGTTGTTATGGTCGATGGCTGCACCGGCCAACGCACCGGCCAGAGCGCCGAGGCCGCCGTACTTGACGGTCTTGCTCATGCCACCGGATTCATTACTCGCCTGTCCCTGGCTGCTACCGTCATACGGATTGGGTGAAGCACAGCCAGATAACATGGCTACGGCAGTAGCGACAACGAGCAGACGACGCGGAGTGAACATGGAGAAGCTCCTACTTTTGCACCCTGGGTGCAGAGGATATGGACAATGGATCTTTGCCGGGTTTTGAACGCGACAAACGGTAAAAATTCCGTGGACGTATCTTAACCTGTAACAAAAAACGCAGGACTATCGTCGCGACACAAACCGTAGCAGACACACGCTGAACACACGCTGAGTTTTTTGCTACAGGGCTTGACCGCCTACGTTGCAATCATGCGCGCACAAAGGGGTTCTCGCGCATCTCGTCACCGAGTCGCGTCTCCGGCCCGTGACCGGTCACCACCGTCGCCGCCTCATCCAGCGTATACAGGCGCTGCTTGATCGAGCGCACAATCGCCGCTTGGTCCCCGCCCCACAAATCCGTGCGGCCTACGCCCCGGCGAAACAACGTATCTCCAGCGATCAGCAGCTTGGCATCGGCAAACCAGAAACTCATCGACCCCGGCGTGTGCCCCGGCGTATGCAATGCGACGCCGCAACCGCAAGCCAGCTCTTCATCGTCGGCCAGCCAACGGTCCGGCGACGGCACCGGCGTATACGGCACGCCAAACGTCTGGCACTGCATCTCCAGGTTATCCCAGAGGAACTGGTCGGCCTTGTGCAAATGCAGGGTCGCGCCGGTCTTCTCCTTCAACTGGCCGGACGCCAGGAAGTGATCCAGGTGAGCATGGGTGTGAATGATGCTCACCACCTTGAGGTCCAGCGCCTCGAGCCGCGCCAGGATCAGTTCGTGATTGCCGCCGGGGTCGACCACGATGGCTTTTTTACTGATGGGGTCGCCGATGATGGTGCAGTTGCACTGCAAAGGGCCGACGGGGAAGGTTTCGCGGATAAGGGTCGGCTTTGCGGTGTCCATGAACGGTCCTCTTGTGCAAACGGCATAGGGTTTCCGGGCGACTGTCGCCAGAATGATTGCACTATTAAACCAGACTGGAGCGGCGTCGCACCTCAACGCAAGCAAGCTCGCCAGCGGACTCAGGCTTTAACCAATCAACCGCAGCTCCTGCGCCCGCGCGACCGCCTGGGTGCGCCGCTCCACGCCGAGCTTGCTGTTGATATGGCTGGCGTGGGTCTTGACCGTGTGCAGGGAGATGAAGAGTCGGTTACTGATCTCCTGGTTCGAACAGCCCTGGGCGATCAGTTGCAGCACTGCCAGCTCGCGGGCGCTCAGGGTTTCATGGTTGGGCGCCGGCTCGCTGACAGCAACGGCCGGCAGCAGCGCCAACAGGCTCTGGTTCAATAAACCATGGGGGTCTTGGCCGAGTTGATCGCGCATCCAGTCGGGATACCCTTCAAGCAGGCGCTGGAAGGGTTGCAGCGCGCCGCCGGCTCCGGCTTCCAGGGCGCGAACCAACACCTCGCGCGCCTTGGCCTCCTGGCCGCTCTCCAGCAGCAACTGCGCCTGCTGGGTCAGCGCCATCAGGGCAATCATCTGGCGGCCGCTGCCATGAGCGTGTTGCGCCAGGTCTTCGAGGCGCTGCAGGGCCGCCGCCGGTTGATGGCGGATCGCATCCAACGCGGCTTGCTGCAGCTCGATATGCTGCGGCAGGTGCGGATGAAACTCCGGGGCCGCCGCCGCGTGTGCGCCGTTGTAGGTTTGCCCCAGGCGGGTCAGCCAGGCGTCGGCCAGGTCGGTACGCCCCTGGGCCAACCAGAGCTCGCATTTGATCAGGGTGATCATTGCCAGGTAGTAAATCGGCGGCACGTCCCAGATGTGCATCAGGCGTTCGGCCTCGGCCAGTTCGGCGAAGGCTTTGGGGAAGTCGCCGCGGCGCCCTTCGAAGTTGGCAATCACGCAATGCCCGATCAGCACGCTGATATCCCGGCAGGCGCGGGCTTCGGCCAGGCCGGCGCGCAGGCGGACCAGGCCGGCTTCAGGCTGACAACGCGCGAGCAGCAGGTAGCCTTCGTAAAGCGCTAATCGGGCGCGCACGGCGTACAACCGTTGGGGCGAAAGGTCGTGCAAGCGTTGCAGGCCCTGACGCACTTCATCCAGCGAGCGCAGGATTTCACCCCGGGCCTGCAAGACCCGGGCACGGTCGTAATGGGCCAGGGCCTCGAACAGGGGGTTGCCGACACGCTGCGCCAATTCGAGGGATTCGCGGTTCAAGCCACGGGCGCGCCACAGGTCGGCATCGACGATCGCCAGGTTGGAGAGGGTCGACAGGCACATCAGGCGCTGACCATAACGGCGCTGCGGCAGGCTTTCCAAGGCTTCACTGCAATAGCGCTGGGTCAGCTCGCGGTCGCCTCGGCCCCGGGCGATGATCCCGCTCAGCGCCAGCCATTGCGCCAGCATCGACTTCTGCGCGGTGGCCGATGGCGCCGGCAGGAAGCGGCTGAGGTAGCCCGACAGTTCTTCCGCCGCATCCAGCTGACACGCCAGGCCCAAGGCCCAGCTGTACAGCACGATCAACCGAGGCGTGCTGATCAGCAGACTATCGGGCAAGTCCATTTTCCAGCGTAGGAGCATGCCGACGTTCTGCTCGGCCAGCAGTTGCTCCTCGGAGAGGTTCTGCACCAGGTTCGCCGCCACATCCAGATGACCGGCGCGCAACGCCTGCTCGACCGCTTCATCGATCAGCCCCTGGGCGTTGAACCAGCGACAGGCGCGCAGGTGCAGGCTGGCGGGCGGCAGCACGGCGCTGCTCGCGCGCCGGGTGCGCAGCAGGTCGGAAAACAAATGGTGGTAACGGAACCAGTGCCCCTGCTCGTCCAGCGGCACCAGAAATACCTGATGAGCCTGCAAGTAACGCAGGATTTCCGCGCTGTCGTGGGCATCGCGTATGGCGTCGCACAGTTCACTGCAAAAGCGTTCCTGCGAAGCGGTTTCATAGAGGAATGCCTGGACTTCCGCCGGCAGGCAATCAATCACTTCTTCCAGCAAATAGTCGCGTATCAAGCCTTCGCCGCCGTGCAGGCTCTGCGGCAAGGCGCCCTCATTCCCCGCTTCGGAGGCCGCCAACAGCCAGAAACGCAAGCCGGCGACCCAGCCTTCACTGCGCCGGATCAAATTATCCAGCGCCTCGCCGCGCAGCGAACTGCTGTGGCGATCCAGCACCGCCAGGGATTCGGCGTGGGTCAGGCGCAGGTCTTGCTCATGCAGCTCCAGCAGGTGCCGAGACAGGCGCAAGCGCGCCAGGTGCCAGTCGGGGCGCTGGCGACTGGTAACCAGCACCAGCAGGCCATCGGGCAAATGATTGAGGAAAAATTGCAGACAGCGATCAAGCACCGGGCCCTGGGCCAAATGGTAGTCATCCAGCACCAGCAACAAAGGCGCACGCGTGGACAACTGCAGCGCCAGCTCATCGAGCAAGCCATCGAGCCATTCTTCGAAGGCAAACGGTTGATGACGCTGACGCATTTTCAGCAGGCCCAGGGATTGCGCACCCAGTTGCGGGAAGTATTGCTGCAAGCCGTCAAGCAGGCGCTCGAGAAAACGCCCGGGGTCGTTATCCCGTGGGCTCAGGCCCAGCCAAAGGCTTTGCCAATGGGCGGGCAGACTCTGGCAGAACTCGACCGCCAGCGAACTCTTGCCGAACCCAGCCGGCGCGCAGACCAGCAGCAATCGCCCTTCCAGGCCAGCGCTCAGCCGTTCGCACAGGCGCGGTCGCAGCACGTAGCCGTCAGGCAGCGGAGGTCTGTAGAAGCGACCTTCCAGGGTCGGAATCACCGCGCTGGCAGGCCCCTGGATTCGGGACAGATCAGTCATCGCCGGGCTCTTGTAGAAGGCTGTTGTCGGCATTGCAGATGTCCGCAGACTAGCGGTAAAAGCGGCGGTTTTGTAGATCTTTGCAACATTTGCCTGAAAAAGAACTGCGACAAGAAATGTGAGAGGGGGCTTGCTCCCGATTGCGCTGGGGCAGCCAATAGAATTCTTGGCTGTCAGACCGCTATCGGGGGCAAGCCCCCTCCCACATTTGGCTACGCGTGCAGCTTAGCGAACACCGTCCTGGCGCAGGGCCGCCGGGCTGAAGTCACTGATGCCGGCGGTGAAGCCGAAGTCATACGCCTGTTTCTCTTCGTTCTTCATGCCCAGGGCCAGGTAGCGGCCGGACTGCAGGTCGTAGAGGGTTTCCAGGGCGTACCACGGCACTTGTTTGTCGTAGTAGTTCTCGGCATGGGCTTCGGCGACGCGCCACAGTTGGCCGCGACCGTCGTAGTGGTCGATCACGGCCGCTTGCCAGGTGTCTTCGTCGATGAAGAAGTCACGCTTGGCGTAGATGTGGCGCTGGCCTTCCTTCAGGGTCGCGACCACATGCCACACGCGGCGCAGCTCGTAGCGTGCGAGGTCCTGGTTGATGTGGCCGGCCTTGATGATGTCGACATACTTGAGTTTCGGATCGTCGATCTTGTAGCTGTTGGAGGCGATGTAGATTTCTTTCTTGCCTTCCAGTTTCCAGTCGTAGCGGTCCGGCGCACCGTTGTACATGTCGAGGTTGTCGGAGGTACGCAGGCCGTCGGCAGCGGTACCCGGCCCGTCATAAGACACTTGCGGCGCCCGGCGTACACGGCGCTGGCCGGCGTTGTAGACCCACGCCGAGCGCGGTTCCTTCACCTGGTCGAGGGTTTCGTGGACCAGCAGCACACCACCGGCCAGACGTGCCGGCGCGGTCACTTGCTGCTTGAAGTAGAACAGCACGTTGCCGGGGTTTTTCGGGTCGAAGTCCTTCATTTTGTCGCGGAACACGAACTGGTCTTTGAAATACACCAGGCTGAACGAACCGTTGGTCTGCGGCGTGGCCTGGGTCACCAGGCGGGTCACGCTGCCGCCGCGATAGCGGGTGATGTGGTTCCAGATGACTTCAACGCCACTTTTCGGAATCGGGAACGGCACGGCGGTTTCGAAGTTTTCCAGACCGTTACCGCCGGACACCAGGTTGGTGTTGGTGGCGTTCTTCTTGATCGAGGCGAACACCTCGGCCGGTACAGTGGCGCCGCGATGGGTCGGGTAGACCGGCATCTTGAAGGTGTCCGGGTAGCGCTTGAACATCGCGTACTGCCCCGGCGCCAGCTTGTCTTTGTATTGCTCGACGTTTTGCGCGGTGATGGTGAATTGCGGTTGTTCGCTGGCATAAGGGTTGGCCAGGAAACCACGGGCGTCGACGGCGCCGGCATTCGTCGGCAACGGCGACCATTTGGGAATGGTGCCTGCGGCGTTACCGGCCATTTCGGCGCCCATCGGAGTCAGGGTCGTGCCCAGCTTGGCGGCCTCATCCGCCGACACCGCCGCCATGACGTTACTCGCCAGGATCGACAGCCCAAGCACACCGACGTGCAACAGACTTTTAGTTATTTTCATGTTCTGGTTCTTCCTGAAATGCAGTGTGCTTAGAAGTTGGCGCCGACGCTGAGGGCGATGAAATCACGGTCGTCCACAGTGGAATACTTACCGCCGAAGAAGTTGGTGTAGGCCAAGCTCGCGGTGTAGGTATTCTGGTATTCAGCATCCAGGCCGAGACTGACAGCCTTGCGACCTTCTTCGAAGTTGCCGCCAGGGCCTGGCGAATAACCGCTGACGTCATGGGACCAGGCCACGTTGGGCTTGAGGTTCACACCCGCGAACACATCCGGGTATTCCCAGATTGCCCGACCGCGATAGCCCCAGGAGTTGGCGGTGGTAAAGCCGTCATTGTTGCAGTTGGCCGTCAGGTTACTGCGGTCTGTACCTGCGCCCGCACCGGCAATGGTTCCCGCGTTGAGCGTCGCGCACAGTGGGCCTTCCCCAGGACCAAATACCGGATCACGCCCGTAGCGCGCTTTCGAGCTGCTTTCCAGGCCGCCGACGTGGGTCAGCCCCACTTCGCCCACCAGTGTCAGCCGGCTGGCGCCCATGACCTGATCAAAGAAGTGCGTAAAGGTGGTCTGGAGTTGGGTGATTTCCTTGCGGCGATAGCCATTCAGATCCTGACCGGCGGCGCCCTTGAGCGGGGAAGCACCGTTCAAGCCTATCAACGGCGTAACGCCCGCGTACAAGATGTCGGTGGTATTGAGCTGAACCGGCGCGTTCGGCCGGTAGCTGATCTCGCCGCTCCACGCTGTGCCGGTAGGCAAGGTCGTCGAGAAACTCAAACCGTACAAGCGAATGTCTTCTGGATATTCGACGAAGTAGCTGGAGTTACCGGCCACGATGAGTGGACGCAGGCTACTCGCTGGCGTGGACGTCAATGCGTTAGCTGCGGCGTAAGTCGCAGCCGATGCGCCCTTGGCGCTGAAAATCGGCGCACGGCTGTGGTAGTTCATGAAATAAGCGCCGAACTCAGTGTCCAGCGGCTCGAAGTTGTAGTGCATGGCCACACCGAACTGCCCGCTATCGCGTGCGTCACGATCAGAACCGCGCTTGACCAGTACACCTTCGTCATTGATGTCGACGCCAAACCGATTCATCAGCGGCAAACCACCACCCGCAGCGATGACAGAGCGCTTGCTGAGCAACCGCAGGTTGTCATTGCAGCCGCCTGTAATGACGTCCGCCTGGGAGAAAAACGTCCCGCAGTTATCGGTGACGGTCTTCTCCCAATCCAACTGATAGAAGCCTTCCGCCGACAGGTTTTCGGTCAGTGTCTGCGACACATAGAACATGTTGACCGGAATCAGGCCTTCCTTGATCTCGGCACCCGGGCGACGGAACGCCGCTACGTCAATCGGGTTGATGGAGTTGATGCCGCCGCCGATGAAGGTACTTTCGCCCCAACTTACAACCTGTTTACCGAAACGCACGGAACCTGGCTCATCGGCAATCGAGTAGTTGTGATAAATGAAGGCGTCGAGAATTTCCCCGCCGGAAGACCGGGCGCCCATAGGACGGCCGTTGTCACTGATGTCCTTGAACTCACGATTTTCGTCCTTGAGTTCAAAGTCATACCAATATTTGCCGCGAACAAACACACCGGTGTCGCCGTATTTCAGTTCCAGGTCATGGATGCCCTTGAAGATTTTCGAGAACGTCTCGCCGCGCTTGAAGTTCAAATGGCCGTCATCGGAGGTCTGGGACAAGCCCTTGCCGCCATTGTTGACGCCGATCAGATCGCGGTTGGCCTTGGCTGTCGACCAACTGGCCCCCACGGAAAGAGAGGAGTCAAAATTCCCTTCGATTTCACCGATATTGAAACTGACGCCGAATGCCGGCCCGGCGAGCGTAGAAGCGAGACTGACGGCCAGGGGCAATCTTGCCCGGCGCCAGAACTGATTTACTGAGGTCATCGACGCTACTCCATGTGCATTATTGTTATGGCAGTGAGTTCTTTCGGTGATGCATGTAACGGCCGGAATACAACGATTCCAATGCCGCCCGGCAACCGAGCCCCCATGGCTCGAAGCGCAACATCCTTGAAAAACTCTGAGAGGGACTATAGCCAGCAGGGGGTACCGCTTGATCCCTCTAAAGTGTGATTTGCATCACCGACCCGTCTGCCACAGTCCTTTTGCCACGTCGACGAAGGCCGACGCGGCAAGGATGGCTGAAAATCGGCAAATCACAAGTGAAGCCGCGAGATAGAGCATTGCCGTGCCCGAACGGGCACGGCGAAAGGTATCAAAGGGTAGAGAGGAACGTACTGTTGTTGGCCTGCCACTCAATGATGTCGACGCGGATACGTTTTTTGTCGAGCTTGCCGACACTGGTCTTGGGAATTTCAGTAACAATGGCGATCTGGTTTGGAATCGCCCACTTGCTCAAGTGGCCCAACTCCACGAACGGCTTGAGGTGCTCCTTGAGTTCACGGGCGCCTATCACATGGCCATCACGCACCACCAGCAACGCAAACGGGCGCTCGCCCCACTGCGGATCGGCGATGCCCACCACCGCTACTTCGCGTACCGCCGGGTGGCGGCTGACCAGGTCTTCCAGAGCCAGGGACGAGATCCATTCGCCGCCGGTCTTGATCACGTCCTTGATGCGGTCGCGGATATCGATCACCCCAAACGCGTCGAGGGTCGCCACGTCGCCGGTGTGCATCCAGCCGCCTTCCCACAGCTCGGCGCCCTTTTGCGGCTCGCTGTAGTAACCCTCGGTCAACCACGGCGCGCGTAGCACCAGTTCGCCCTGGGACTCGCCATCGGCGGGCAGGAAATGCCCGTCGCTGTCAATGATCGCCGCTTCCACCAACGGCCCGGGCACACCGGCCTTGATGCGGTAAGTGGTGCGCTCGTCCTCGGTGCCGGCCATCAGCTCATCGTTGAGATGGGCGCAGGACACCAACGGCCCGGTCTCGGACATACCATACGCGGCGGTCAGTTGAATCCCACGGGCCTTGGCCGCTTCATACAGCGTGCGATTGAGGGCGCTGCCGCCGATGACGATTTTCCAGCCGCCAAAGTCCACGCCCTGGGCGGCCTTGGCGTTGAGCACCATTTGCAGGATGGTCGGCACACAGTGGGAAAAGGTGACCTTCTCCTTGCGCCACAGCTCCACCAGGTATTCCGGATCGTAACGCCCGGGGTAGACCTGTTTCAGGCCCAGCATGGTGGCCACATACGGCAGGCCCCAGGCATGCACGTGGAACATCGGCGTGATCGGCATGTACACGTCGTTGGTGCCCAGCAAGCGCACGCTGTCGACACTGCCCATGATGGTCGCCACGCCGATGGTGTGCAGCACCAATTGGCGATGGGTGAAGTACACACCCTTGGGGTTGCCGGTGGTGCCGGTGGTATAGAAGGTGGTGGCGACGGAATTTTCGTCGAAATCCTCGAAATCGTATTTCGGGCTGGCGGCGGCCAGCAGGGTTTCGTACTCCCCCACCAGGTTCGGCAGTTCAGCGGTTTTCTCGGCCGCATCGGTCAGCAACAAGGTTTTGTCGACGGTGGTGAGCTGCCCGGCAATCGCCTGGTAGAGCCCCACGAACTCACTGTTGACCAGCACAAAGCGGTCCTCGGCGTGGTTCATGGTGTAGAGAATCTGTTCCGGCGACAGGCGCACGTTGATGGTATGAATCACCGCGCCGATCATCGGGATGGCGAACATGCATTCCAGGTAACGGTGGCTGTCCCAGTCCATCACGGCAACGGTATCACCGGCCTTGACCCCGGCTTCGGTGAGCACATTGGCCAGGCGCGCGACCCGCTCGATCAGAGTCGGATAGGTGTAGCGCAGCTTGTCGCGATAGATGATTTCCCGGGTCTTCTCATAACGGGCCCCGGACATGAGCAGGCGTTTGATCAACAGCGGATATTGGTACGCACCTTCGGCGGGCGGGATAACACGGGTCTGCAACATACGAATCCCTTTTTATGACTGCACGGTCTCGGCTTGAAGACCTGCACTGTAGAGACGTTAGGTGTCGACCAAATCAGCCAAAGGAATGATTTGTAGGGACTGCTGGATGCTAGCTTTGCGCCACCACTCAAAGCCGATAGCGATCAAATGTGGGAGGGTCTTGCACCCTCCCACATTTGGACTGTCCTCAATGAAAGAAGATCATTTATTTCATACTGGTGAACGCCAGTTTTACGCCGATGGCAATCAACACCGCCCCCATCGTCCGATCGAACCAATGCCCCATCCGCGCAAACCCTGCACGCACCCGCTGCTGGCTGAACAACATCGCCACCAGGCAGAACCACGCCGCCGTCGCTACCGCCAGGTACACGCCATAACCCGCCTGCACCGCCAGCGGTGTGTGCGGGTTGATCACCACGGTAAACAGCGACAGGAAGAACAACGTGGCCTTGGGGTTCAAACCGTTAGTCACAAAGCCTGCGGTAAACGCCCCGCGTGGGGTGCGTTCGCCGACTTCGCGGTGCAGTTCGCCCTCGGCGGCTGGCTTGGCCGGCTGCGCGCGCAGGGCCTTGAAGCCGATGTACAGCAGGTAGGCCGCCGCCGCCCATTTCAGCGCGTTGAACAGCACGATGGACTGGGACACGATCAAACCGATGCCGAGTAACGAGTACCCCACGTGCAGGAAAATCGCCGAGCCCACGCCCAATGCGGTCCAGGTCCCGGCGCGGCGGCCGTGGGTGACACTTTCGCGCACCACCACCGCGAAATCCGGACCGGGGCTGGCCACTGCCAGCAGGTGAATCAAGGCCACGGTCAAAAACTCGGCGACGTACATACTCACTCCATTAAGTAACGGATTATTTCATCTGATAGGCTCGGCAGATTACGCCTTCGAACCCTGTCACAAAAGGTACAGTTGATGACGAACAATCGCCGCGCCGTCTTCCTAGATCACCCATCCCTCGACCTGGGGGATCTCGATCTCAGTGAGCTGCACAACTGTTTCAGCGAGCTGCAGTTGTTTGAGCAGACCACCCCGCAGAATGTGGTCGAACGCCTGCAAGGCGCCCAGGTCGCTATCAGCAACAAGATTGCGCTCAACAGCGAAACCCTGGCCGCCTGCCCCGAACTCAAACTGATCCTGGTGTCGGCCACGGGCACCAATAACGTCGACCTTGAAGCCGCCCGCGCCCATGGCGTCACCGTCAGTAACTGTCAGGGCTACGGCACGCCGTCGGTGGCGCAGCATACGATCATGCTGCTGCTCAACCTGGCGACGCGGCTGAAGGACTATCAACGGGATGTCAGCGCGGGCAAATGGCAAGCCGCCAAGCAGTTCTGCCTGCTGGACCACCCGATCGTCGAGCTGGAGGGCAAAACCCTCGGTTTGCTCGGGCATGGCGAACTGGGCAGTGCCGTCGCACGGCTGGCCGAGGCCTTTGGCATGCGCGTCATACTCGGCGCCATTCCCGGGCGCCCTGCCCGCGCCGACCGCATGCCGCTGGATGAACTGCTGGCGCAGGTCGACGCGTTGACGCTGCACTGCCCGCTCAACGAACACACCCGCGACTTGATCGGCGCTCGCGAGCTGGCGTTGCTCAAGCCCGGCGCGTTTATCGTCAACACCGCGCGCGGTGGCCTGATCAACGAACAGGCCCTGGCCGACGCCTTGCGCAATGGCCACCTGGGCGGCGCGGCGACCGATGTGCTGAGCGTCGAACCTCCGGTGCATGGCAACCCGCTGCTGGCCGACGATATCCCGCGCTTGATCGTCACGCCCCACAACGCCTGGGGCAGTCGCGAAGCGCGGCAGCGGATTGTCGGCCAACTGGCGGAAAACGCCCGCGGCTTTTTCAGCGGCGCCCCGCTGCGCGTCGTCAGTTGATAAACTGCGCCCCTTTTCAAGGAGCAGACCATGGATCCGCGCAGTGAAGTACTGCTTCGTCAGGCCGAACTTTTTCAAGGCAACCTGCTGCTGGTGGGGTTGCCTGCCGACGATTTGCTCGGCCGTCTGCCCAACGCCCATGGCTGGTGCTGGCATGCCGGTGACCAGGCTGCGCTCGACGCACGTTTCCCCGAGCGCAGCCAGTTCGGCGTGAATGTGCCGCAGCGCACGTTTGATGCGGCAGTGATCTTCCTGCCCAAGTCCAAGGACCTCACCGACTATCTGCTCAACGCCGTGGCCGCGCGCCTGCCCGGTGCCGAGCTGTTTCTGGTGGGGGAGAAAAAAGGCGGGATCGAAAGCGCCGCCAAACAGATGATCCCCTTCGGCAAGCCGCGCAAACTCGATAACGCACGGCACTGCCAGTTGTGGCAGGTCACCGTGGCCAACGCGCCGCAAGCGGTGGAGTTGGAGAGCCTGGCGCAGGTTTTCGAAGTGCCGCTGGCCGAAGGTCCGCTGAAAGTGGTGAGCCTGCCGGGCGTGTTCAGCCATGGCCGCCTGGATCGTGGCACCGAGTTGTTGCTGGAGCATTTGGACAAACTGCCCAGCGGCCACCTGCTGGACTTCGGTTGCGGCGCCGGTGTGTTGGGCGCGGCGGTCAAACGTCGCTACCCGCACAATACGGTGACGATGCTGGATGTGGACGCCTTCGCCACCGCCAGCAGCCGCCTGACCCTGGCGGCCAACGGTCTGGAAGCCGACGTGCTGACCGCAGACGGCATCGATGCCGCGCCAATGGGCTTGAACGCGATCCTGAGCAACCCGCCGTTCCATGTCGGGGTACACACCGATTACTTCGCCACGGAGAACTTGCTGCGAAAAGCCGCGAAACACCTGGCAAAAGGCGGCGAACTCCGACTGGTTGCCAACAGCTTCCTGAAGTACCAGCCGCTGATCGAAGAGCACTTGGGCGTGTGTGCGGTCAAGGCCGAAGGCAATGGTTTTCGCATCTATCGCGCCAAGCGCGGCTGATCGGCGTTTGCAAAAGAACACTTGCCGAATGGATTTTGCCTAGGCAGAATCCGCTCCGTCCTAGGGGAGTAGTCTCCCACGAGCGCCACGCTCGTCCGGCATACGTCAACATACTTGGTCAGCAGACCATGGCGTATGCGACCCAGGAGTCCGCTCAGACGGACCGGGGTTTGACAAGACCTATGACACGCACACCTTACCCGGGGCGGGAAGGCTGTACGTGTCATAGCCGTGTCGACCCGCCCCTGGAAACCTACCTGATGCTGGATTCACTGCTCGTCCCTACCGCAATCGTTGCCTTGGCCGAAATCGGCGACAAGACCCAACTGCTCGCGCTCATCCTTGCCGCACGCTTTCGCAAACCCTGGCCGATCATCGCCGGCATCATCGCCGCGACCCTGGCGAACCATGCCGCTGCGGGTGCCGTAGGTGCCTGGTTCGGCAGTTTCTTCTCGGATGCGGTGCTGCACTGGATTCTCGCCGCAAGTTTCTGTGCCACGGCGCTGTGGACCCTGGTGCCGGACAAACTCGACGATGACGACGCCAGCACCACGCGCAAGTTCGGGCCGTTCCTGACCACCCTGATTGCGTTCTTCCTCGCCGAAATCGGCGACAAGACGCAGATCGCCACGGTGATGCTGGCGGCGCAATACCCTGAGCTGTGGCTGGTGGTTATCGGCACCACCCTGGGCATGTTGATTGCCAACGTACCGGTGGTTCTGGCGGGGAATTTTGCCGCGGAGAAATTGCCGTTGACCTTGATTCGTCGACTGGCGGCTACGGCGTTTTTTGTCCTGGCGATCGTGGCGGTGTACAAGGCCATGCAAAGCAGCGGTTGGATCTAAGGATCCAAGCCTGCAAACCCAATCCAATGTGGGAGGGGCTTGCCCCCTCCCACATTTGGATCTTCATGAGGCTTGGATTATCAGGACTTCTTGGCCTGCTGATACAACGGCATCACCTTCGGAATCGCCGCCTGCAACGAGGCGATCCGACTGTCGGAGGCCGGGTGAGTGCTCATGAACTCCGGAGGCGCGCCTTCCGAAGCCTTGGCCATCTTGTTCCACAACGTGATGGCGGCGTTCGGGTTGTAACCGGCGCGGGCCGCCAGCTCCAGGCCGATCAGGTCCGCTTCGTTTTCATTGCTGCGGCTGTTGGGCAAGGTCATGCCGTAGTTGGCCACGGTATCGGCCAGCGCCATGCTGTCCTGGCCGAGACCAAGCAACGCGCCGGCGCCCTGCTTGGCCATCTCGATGCCGTAGGCCTTGGACATGGCTTCACGGCCATGTTCGCGCAAGGCGTGGGCGATTTCATGGCCCATCACCGCCGCCAGCTCGTCATCGCTGAGCTTGAGGTTATCGATCAGCCCGCTGTACACGAAGATCTTGCCGCCCGGCCCGCAGTTGGCATTCATCTCATCGCTCTTGATCAGGTTCACTTCCCACTTCCACTGCGCCGCATCCGGACGGAAGGTCGGCGCCTGGGCGATCAGGCGGTTGGCGATGGCCTGCACGCGCTTGGCGTTGGCGCTGGTCTTGTCCACCAGGCCTTTGCCGCTGGCTTCACCCAGGGTCTGCTGGTAGGACTGCGCATACATCTGGTCGACTTCCTGGCTCGACAGCATGCTGAACATGTACTGCTTGCGCTCCACCCCAACGGCACCGCCGCTGGTGGTGTTGACGGACTGACACCCGGCCAGCAGCACTGCTGCCGCCAATACACTTACGGCCAATGATTTCTTCATCAACACACTCTCCCTGAAAAGACGCCCTGAAAACATGGCGCGTATCCTAGGCGGTGATTTGTATCGACGCCAGATACATCAGACGTGCAGACGCTAAATTTCGGATACATCCCACAACGGTGGCGGACTTTCGGGCTCAAGCCGGAGTCAGGCACTCCGGCCCATTCAGCTTGGGATCGTTGACCATGTTGGCCAGCACCCGTTCACGCAAGGCGACCGGCTCGCTGGCCAACAGCCCCTGCAACACCGGCAGCGGCGTCTCGGGGTTCAGCCAGGCTTCCTGCCCCGCCGCATCCAGAATCAACGGCCGCCGCTGACTCTGCGCCGCCTGGGTCACCACCGCGGTGCTCAGCCACACTTGCTCCTGCACCGGATACGCTTCCCAGATGGCCGCAAAAAACAGCGTCGAACCTTCCCCTGGCGTCAACCAGTACGGCCGCTTGCGCTGGGTGCCGCGCCATTCGTAGAACCCGTTGGCCGGCAACAGGCAGCGACGCTGGCGAAACGCTTCGCGGAACATCGGTTGCTCAGCCAGGGTTTCGGCGCGGGCATGCGCCGGAGTACGGGAAAGGTCCGTCAGCCACGGCGGTGTCAGGCCCCAGCGGGCGCGGGCCAGGGTGCGCTGGCCGTCGGTGGCGCGCTGGATCAGCACCGAATCATTGGGAGAAATATTCCACTGGGCCTGCTGATCCGCCGGAAAGCCCGGCAAGGCAGCAAACGTGGGGTTCCAGCGAAACAGGGCATAACGTCCACACATGGGGCAACACGACTCTTGGGTAAACCGACCGACAGCCTAACAGACCAACACGTCGGGGAAGCTGTCGGGTTCATCGCCAGGCAACGGTTGCGCACCGTTATACGCGGTGATCAGCTCCCGCGCGCAGGCTGCCTGGTCGTTGTCCACCTCTAGCCCCAGCAGCCCGAAAATCGGCAACTCGCCGCTACCGCCGAGCAAATGACGCCCCACCAAATGCGCCTCGATCCCTTCGCTGGCGAGCATCTGCTGCAGCAGCTCGCCTTCCATCAGGTTTTCCGGTTCGTAGATTCGCTGCATGGGCGTACCTGCTATTCGTTTTCGCTGCGAGTTTCGAGCATCCACTCTTCACCATGGACCTGCAGGTTGAAAATGATCGGTCGGCAACATACCTGACAGTCTTCTATATAGGTCTGGTCGCCGCCGGATAAATCCACGGTTGTCTCCACCACTTCACCACAATAAGGACAATCGTACAGCGCGGTTTCCAGCATCGCAGTCTCCCAAGTGACTTGTGCGTATAATCGCCGGTCTATTTACAGGGTTATATTTCGGCCGAGCCCATTACTCGGGCCGCACCCTGGTATTTCCTCTACTTACCCTAGCCGTTTCTAACAAGAGAGCATGATGGGCGAATTCGATACCATCCGACCTTACAACGACAGCGAAGTCCCGGCAGTGCTGGAGCGGCTGTTCAGTGACAAGGCCTTTCTGGACATCCTGACCCACTTCCGCTTCCCGCGCTTTGCCGGCGCGCTGGGCTGGCTGCTCAAACCCATGATCGCCCGCAAACTGCGCCGTGAATTCGCCGGCGTCACCACCGTGGCCACGCTGCAGGACAAAGTCGAGTATTACGTCGACCACACCATTGATCGAGCGACCGACGGCGTGACCTATACCGGCGTGGAACAGCTCAAATCGGGCACCGCCTACGTCTTTTTGGCCAACCATCGCGATATCGTGATGGACCCGGCCTTCGTCAACTACGCCGTGTACCACGCCGGCCTGCCGACACCGCGTATCGCCATCGGCGACAACCTGCTGCAAAAGCCGTTTGTCAGCGACCTGATGCGCCTGAACAAGAGCTTCATCGTGCACCGCTCGATCACCGGGCGAAAGGAAAAAATGGCGGCTTACCAGTTGCTGTCGGCCTACATCAACCATTCGATCCGCCACGACTGCCAGTCGATCTGGATCGCCCAGGCCGAAGGCCGCGCCAAGGATGGGGATGACCGCACCGAATCGGCGATCCTCAAGATGTTCCACGTCAGCCGCAAGGACGAGCCGTTCGCCGAGGTGATCCAGTCGCTGAACCTGACGCCCGTGTCCATCAGCTACGAATACGACCCATGCGACTTGGCCAAGGCTCGCGAGCTGTACATCCGCGCCACCACCGGCACCTACACCAAGGCACCGGGTGAAGACGATGTGAGCATTGCCCTGGGCATTACCGGCTACAAGGGCCGGGTGCATGTGAACTTTGCCCCGCCGATCACCGAGCGCTTCGAAGACACCAAGCTGCTCGCCGTGGAAATGGACCGGCAGATTCTCGGAGGTTATCGCCTGTTCCCGGTTCACTACCTGGCCTACGCCCAGTGGAGTGACGCCGACCCGCAACTGCAGGTGCCCAAGGCAGCGGATATCTTCCCGGCCGACGAGTTGGCCAAGGCCAAGGCAGAGTGGGAGCGGCGCTTGAGCGAGTGCCCGGTCGAACACCGGCCGTTCCTGGTGGTGCAATATGCAACGCCAGTGCGCAATCAATATCGGGTCAAGGCGGGAATCCCGCTGTAATACACCTAGCCAAACCTGTGGGAGCGGGCTTGCCTGCGATGCGGTGGTTCAGTCACAGAGGTACCGACTGTAACTCCGCTATCGCGTGCAAGCCCGCTCCCACAGTCGTTTCAGGGCGCAACTAAAAACGCGTGCTGATCCATGAAACCAGCAGCGCCAGCCCCAGGCAGGCGAAACCAATACGATAAGCCAGGCGATGCGCCCGTTCGGTGCGTACATCCAGAAACAGCATGGGTTGGTCGATGGCGCGCTCTTCGCTTTGCGCGGCGAGCCTGGCCATGGCGCGCTGTTCCTTCAAACGGGTAATGAATAGCAGTGCAGCCCCAGAGCAGGCCACTGATAGAGCAACAACATTGATCAGCAGTCCGGCCAGCGCCATCACACACCTCGTTGAAACAGTGCCTTGGTATCCATTCAGATACAAACCTGAACGGAAGTCGCCTCCTGCGCCTAAAAGCTCCTTCCCCCATTGACAGCTAATGTATCGAGTAATTTACGGCGTCACCTGAACGTCACCTTAACCGTTCACTCTGTGGCCCTTCGAACGCTCGGGAGCTTGTCATGTTGCACGCGCAAAACCAGGATCGACTGTATTTGATAGCCCCAAGCGATGAGCAAGAGGCGCTGATCGGCGGCCTCGCGTTCAACGTCCAGGACCGCCACTGGCTGGTGTATTGCGCCCTTGGCGGGCACCAGCATGCGGACCTGCCGGAGACGGACCTGCTGACCGGGATAAGCCTGCTCGACTTCGGTATCGACACCGCGGCATGAAACGGCGGGCACAAAAAAGCCGGGCTCAGCGCTGAGCCCGGCTTGTTATTGAGCGTTATTGCGAGCTGAGCAGCTGGCCGATGCTCGGGTCCTTGAACAGACGGGTCAGAGCGTCGCTCAGGACGTCGCTGACCAGCTTGGTGTTGGTCTCCTGGTTAGGCGACATGCCGAAGCGCTGGTTGAGGGACGCACCATAACGGCCGCTGTAGCGACGGGTGCCGGCGCTCACGTCGGACCTGAACGTCGCGCCGATAGTGGCCTCAGTCACGTACAGGCCGTCTTTGGGCGACTGGTATTTCAGCTCGGCCAGGGTGATGGTCAACTGCGGCGCGCCCGGCGAGTTGGCCGGGGTAAAGCCGAGCAGCCGCACCGCGGCTTCAGCCTGGGCTTGCAGCTTGGGGAGCACATCGGCACCGCTCACCGACACCAGCGCGGTCTCCGGATACAGGCCACCACGGGAGCCCAGGGTCGGCGAAGGACGACCATCCACCACACGCACCGACACCGGCTGACCGTGACCCACCGGGGCCAACTGCGTGGTGAGCTTCGGTTGCGGGCTGAGTTGTTGCGGGCTATTGGCGCAGCCAACCAGGGTCAAACTGGTCACAGTGATCAAACCGAACAACAGGCGTTGCAACATGCTCTTCTCTCCAGAAATCGAGTACCGACAGGCCGGCAGTATAGCGGGCGGCCCTCGCCGGGAACTAGCGTCAGTTACAACCTAAGACCCGCAGGCATTGTAGGGGTTCGATGTCACCGATATGTCACAGCCGATACACGCGCCCGTCATCCCCGGCAGGCATGCTTGGCCTCAATCTCAGGAGGCTGATTTCATGCATTTTCTCTGGTCGCTGTTTACCCGCAAGCCCGCCCTTCGCCAATTTGCCCTGCTCGATGTGCAAGGTCGCTGCCAGGCTTTCAAAGAGTGCAGCCAGCCACCGGTCGGCGCTGGCTGGGTGGAAATCGAAGAAATCCGCTTGAGCTGGATGCACCGCCCGCTGCCCGCCAGCGCCCGCATCAGCCCACGCGCGACGCAGTCGCCGCATCGCCACCCGTTGGCCGCCTGACCGAACGCCTAATAAAAGTCATAAAACACGCCCATTTCCTTGGCGTTCTTCGCTACAATCTCCCCCCGATTATAAGGACGTCTCCTGATCGGGCCTCGCAACATCGTTAATGCTTCGGTATTAGCCCCCCCAGATCGCCCACAGAGAGCCGCCCACACAGATCGTGTGAAGCTGGCGCGCTTGCTGTTTTCTTTGCAAACCACCCGCCTTTACCGAATCTGCCAGAGCTGCCATTGCGCTCGGCCACTTGAGTTGTTTGCCCGTTTTGCCGCATGCCGGCAAGGTTTTCCGGGCCAGGTGCCAGGCTGGGGCAGCCCTTTTTTGAGGTTCACGTCTTCAAAAGAGCGTGAAAAAACGGGTTTTCACAACTTCACAAGAGTGTGGCGAGCAAATGAATAGTTTGGCGTTTGTACAAGCACCATCAGCGTCTGGAACAGCCCAATCACACAGGACCGAGTGCTCCGGGGCTTGAGCCTGTCCGCTACGGATTGATTGCACGGATCGCACGCTTTGACCATAAGTCGAATTGCCACGGCAGCCCATGAATGCGTTCATAGGCGGATTAGCCCGGCAGGAAGCGTGCGCTGAACTTGCAAAGAATTGCGAATCGGACATGGCGATCCTGGCCATGGGTAACCTGGGGCAACACGTGAACCGCCCCGTCACTCCTGGCAGCCATGCCGTCAATTTGGTGCTGCAGATTTTGGAGACGCGTTAAATGGCGCATAACGAAGCAGTCGACGTAGTACTGGTAGGGGCCGGCATCATGAGTGCCACCCTGGCCGTACTGCTCAAAGAGCTCGACCCCGGCCTCAAGCTGGAAGTCGTTGAGCTGATGGACTCGGGAGCCGCGGAGAGTTCCAACCCGTGGAACAACGCCGGTACCGGCCACGCCGGGCTGTGTGAGCTGAATTACACACCCCAGGCCGCCGATGGTTCCATCGACATCAAGAAAGCTGTCCACATCAACACCCAGTTCGAGGTGTCGAAGCAGTTCTGGGCGTACCTGACCAAAAAAGGCACCTTTGGCTCGTCCAGGTCCTTTATCACCCCGGTGCCGCACCTGAGCTTCGTGCAGGGCGACAAAGGCGTAGCCTTCCTCAGGAAGCGCTTTGAAACCCTCAGCCAGCATCATGCATTTTCGGATATGCGCTATACCGAAGACCGCAACGAGATGGTCGAGTGGATGCCGCTGATGATGCCAGGCCGCCCGCTCGACGAAAAAATCGCCGCGACCCGTGTGCAGAACGGCACCGACGTGAACTTCGGCGCCCTGACCAACCAGTTGCTGAACCACCTGACCAGCGCGCCCGATGCCCAGGTCAAGTACAGCAAACGCGTGACCGGCCTCAAGCGCAATGGCGCGGGCTGGACCGTGAGCATCAAGGACGTCAACAGCGGCAACAGCCGCGACGTGGACGCCAAGTTCGTGTTCCTCGGCGCCGGTGGCGCGGCCCTGCCGCTGCTGCAAGCCTCGGGCATCGAAGAAAGCAAAGGCTTCGGCGGTTTCCCGGTCAGTGGCCAGTGGCTGCGTTGCGACAACCCGGAAGTGGTCAAGCACCACCAAGCCAAGGTTTACAGCCAGGCCGCCGTGGGGTCGCCACCGATGTCCGTGCCGCACCTGGACACCCGCGTGGTCGACGGCAAGACGTCCCTGCTGTTCGGGCCTTACGCCGGTTTCACCACCAAGTTCCTCAAGCACGGCTCGTTCCTTGACCTGCCGTTGTCGGTGCGCGCCGGCAACATCGGCCCGATGCTGGCCGTGGCCCGGGACAACATGGACCTGACCAAGTACCTGGTCAGCGAAGTGATGCAGTCCATGGAACAGCGCCTGGAATCCCTGCGCCGCTTCTACCCGCAAGCCAAAGCCGAAGACTGGCGCCTGGAAGTGGCCGGCCAACGGGTGCAGATCATCAAGAAAGACCCGAAAAAAGGCGGCGTGCTGCAATTCGGCACCGAGCTGGTCGCGGCCAAAGACGGCTCGCTGGCGGCGCTGCTGGGCGCGTCCCCGGGCGCTTCGGTGACGGTGTCGATCATGCTCGAACTGATCGAACGCTGCTTCCCGACCAAGGCTGCCGGCGAGTGGGCGGCCAAACTGCACGAGATCTTCCCGGCCCGTGAAAAGGTCCTGGAGACCGATGCCGAGCTGTACCGCAAGATCAACGCGCAGAACAACATCAGCCTGGAACTGGTTGAGCAAAACAACGAAGCCCAAAGCTACGCTTAAGGCCTCGAAATAAAAAAGCCCCGCTTCTCGATATGAGCCGCGGGGCTTTTTTTCGCCTGCGATCAGCCGCGGGCGTTATCGATCAATTCAATGTACTCGGCGGCGTTGCGCTGGTCCTTGATCAGGTCGACGAAGGTATGGCCATGCTCGTCCTTGCCATCGAGGTCCAGGCCGGCGGCCTTGAAGAAGCCCAGGAAGCGCTCGAAGTCGTCGATACGCAGGCCACGATAGGCCTTGATCAGTTTGTGCAGGGAGGGTGAAGTCGCGTCGACGGGTTCGAAGTCCAGGAACAACTTGATCTGATCGTCGCCGATCTCGTCACCAATCACCTGTTTCTTATCTTTACGCATTACCGACTCCAGCCTGCGGACATTTACATGGGGTTTGAAGTCTACCTGCGAGGCGCGGGCGGCGAAAGCGCTGAGAACCACTGTGGGAGAGGGCTTGCTCCCGATTGCGCTGGGTCCGTCAATTAGATGTCGACTGACACACCGTCATCGGGAGCAAGCACCCTCCCACATTGGGTTCGTCAGGGTGCTGGCTACTTGGTGCGTACCACGCCGGTATGCAGATCCGCCCAGATATGCCCATTGGCATAACTGAGGAACTGCACATACACCGTGTCATTGCGCAGCAGGTCGACGATCACGCGGTATTGGGTCGCGGGGTAGGACAAGGTCAGGGTCTTGGTCTTGTCATCGAACACCGGCTTTTTCAGGCTTTTGCTTTCGGCGTCGAAATTGACGATCACCTGGGCGATGCTTGCGCCTTTGTTCAAGGACTTACCCTTGAGGCGAATCATCAACGGCGACGTCACCGGGATCGGCTGCTGCGTGGATTGGCGCTGATTACCTACCACCACGGCATACTCGGTGACTTGCAACAGTTGCTGCTGATCGGGCGCTTCGGCGCGCAGGGCCAGGTCGTCGGGCGGCAGGAATTGGCTGTGCATCGGCGCCGGGGCGGCGGCCAGCGGCAAGCTGAGGGTCAGCGCCAGGGCGGCGCAGGTGCGAATCAACAGGCTCATGAACAGCTCCAGACGCAGAAGCCAAGCACGATAGCATGCGCAACCCTGCGTCGGAGCCTTGATCACATGCCTTTAACGGCGTAAATCCCATTGGCGTTGCGCCAGTAACCTTTGTAGTCCATGCCGTAACCGAAGATGTAGCGGTCGATGCACGGCAGGCCGACGAAATCGGCCTTCATTTCCGGGCGCGCCTTGCGGTCGTGGTCTTTGTCGATCAGCACGGCGGTATGGACTTTGCGCGCGCCGGCGTGTTTGCAGAAGTCGATGATCGCGCCCAGGGTGTGCCCTTCATCGAGGATGTCGTCGATGATCAGCACGTCGCGATCGATGAACGAGACTTCCGGCTTGGCTTTCCAGAACAGGTCGCCGCCGCTGGTTTCGTTGCGATAACGCGTGGCATGCAGGTAGGACGCTTCCAGCGGGAAGTGCAGATGGGTCAGCAATTTGCCGGCGAAGATCAGACCACCGTTCATCACGCAGAAGACCACCGGGTTGGTGTCGGCCATTTCGCGGGTGATCTGTGCGCCGACCTTGGCGATCGCCTCTTCGACTTGCGCTTCGGTGTACAGGCAGTCAGCCTCGCGCATGATTTGACGGATATGCTCGAGATCAGCAGACATGGCGCTCTCCAGGGGGTGCTGTGGCAAGAAAAGCGGGCAAAGGTACGCATGTGAGGCGCAACGTTCAAGCCTTAATGGACTAACGTGCTAGATGTCTATAGGACAACACCCTCGGATAGATTAATCTAGGCCGGTTTTTTTGCCCGCCGCCGGAGCCTTTCCCATGCCCACTCGCGAGATCCGCCATCCGCTGATCCGACACAAGCTCGGCCTTATGCGCCGCGCCGACATTAGCACGAAGAACTTCCGTGAGCTCGCTCAGGAAGTCGGAGCGTTGCTCACCTACGAAGCCACCAAAGACCTGCCCCTGGAGAGCTACGAGATCCCCGGTTGGGCCGGCCCCGTCCAGGTCGAGAAGATCGCTGGCAAGAAAATCACCGTGGTGCCGATCCTGCGCGCCGGCATCGGCATGCTCGAAGGCGTCCTCAGCCTGATCCCCGGCGCCAAGGTCAGCGCCGTGGGCGTGGCTCGCAATGAAGAGACGCTGCAGGCCCACACCTACCTGGAAAAACTCGTACCGGAAATCAACGAGCGTCTGGCGATGATCATCGACCCGATGCTCGCCACCGGCAGTTCCATGGTTGCCACCATCGACCTGCTGAAGAGGGCCGGTTGCAAGGACATCCGCGCCATGGTGCTGGTCGCCGCGCCCGAAGGCATCGCCGCCGTCGAGAAGGCCCACCCGGACGTGCAGATCTACACCGCGTCCATCGATGAGCGCCTGAATGAAAACGGCTACATCATCCCAGGCCTGGGCGACGCCGGTGACAAGATCTTCGGTACCAAGCAGAAGGACGCGTGAACATGCAGGATGAATTCAACGACCCGCTTTGGCGCCAGATCCTGTCTGGCGCACAAATGCTCTTTGTGGCATTTGGCGCGTTGGTGTTGATGCCGCTGATCACAGGTCTTGATCCAAACGTCGCCTTGTTCACCGCCGGCCTGGGCACGCTGCTGTTCCAGCTGGTGACCGGGCGGCAGGTGCCGGTGTTTCTGGCGTCGAGCTTTGCCTTTATCACCCCGATCATTCTCGCCAAGGGCCAGTTCGGCCTGGCGGCGACCATGGGCGGGGTGATGGCGGCCGGTTTCGTTTATACCTTCATGGGGTTGGCGGTGAAGATCAAGGGCACCGGTTTCATCGATCGGCTGCTGCCGCCGGTGGTGATCGGGCCGGTGATCATTTCCATCGGCCTGGCCATGGCGCCGATTGCCGCCAACATGGCGATGGGTAAATCCGGCGATGGCGCCGAGCTGATCCATTACCAGACGGCGATGCTGATCTCGATGCCGGCGCTGCTGACCACCCTGATCGTGGCCGTGTTCGGCAAGGGCATTTTCCGCCTGGTGCCGATCATCTCCGGCGTGCTGGTGGGCTTTGCCATGGCGTTCTACTTCGGCGTGGTCGATACGGCCAAAATTGCCGCCGCACCGTGGTTCGCCCTGCCTCACTTCACCGCGCCGGAATTCAACTGGCAGGCGATTCTGTTTATCGTCCCGGTGGCCCTGGCCCCGGCGATCGAGCATATCGGCGGTGTGATTGCAGTGGGCAGCGTGACTGGTCGCGACTACCTGAAGAAGCCCGGCCTGCACCGCACCCTGCTGGGTGACGGGATTGCCACCACGGCCGCCGGCCTGTTTGGCGGCCCGCCGAACACCACCTACGCCGAAGTGACCGGCGCAGTGATGCTGACCAAGAACTACAACCCGAAGATCATGACCTGGGCGGCAATCTTTGCCATCAGCCTGGCGTTTATCGGCAAGTTCGGCGCACTGCTGCAGAGCATTCCAGTGCCGGTGATGGGCGGGATTCTGTGCCTGCTGTTCGGCTCGATCGCCGCCGTAGGCATGAACACGCTGATCCGCCACAAGATCGACCTGGGCGAAGCCCGCAATCTGGTGATTGTGTCGGTGACGTTGGTGTTCGGGATTGGCGGTGTGCTGATCGGCACCGGCACCGGTCCGGACGATTTCGGCCTGAAGGGCATCGCCCTGTGTGCGGTGGTAGCGATTGGCTTGAACCTGCTGCTGCCGGGCAATGATGGCTGGAAGCACAAGAAGCCGGATGAGCCGTTGATCTAACCAGCACTGCAAAACTGAATGTGGGAGGGGGCTTGCCCCCGATGACGGAGTGCCAGTCGACATCTAATCGACTGATCTGCCGCTATCGGGGGCAAGCCCCCTCCCACATTGTTAGATCTTCAGTGTGACTTAGAGCTCGCCTAGGCCATCGATCAGCGCCTGGTTCTGCTCCGGCGTACCGATGCTGATCCGCAGGAACTGATCAATCCGCGCCTGCTTGAAGTGCCGCACGATCACGCCCTGCTCACGCAACTTGGCCGCCAGGCCGGCGGCGTCGTGCCGTGGGTGGCGGGCGAAGATGAAGTTCGCAGCCGATGGCAACACTTCAAAGCCCTTGCCTTCCAATTGCGCGACCACCTTGTTGCGGCTGTCGATCACCCACCGACATGTCTTCTCGAAGTACTCGCGGTCGTCGAACGCCGCCGCTGCGCCGACAATCGCCAGGCGATCGAGCGGATAGGAGTTGAAGCTGTTCTTGACCCGCTCCAGCGCCTCGATCAGGTCCGGGTGGCCCACGGCCAGGCCCACGCGCAAACCGGCCAGTGAGCGCGATTTGGACAAGGTCTGGGTGACCAGCAGGTTCGGATAGCGATCCACCAGGCTGATGGCGGTTTCGCCACCGAAGTCGACGTAGGCTTCATCCACCACCACCACCGAATCCGGGCTGGCCTTGAGGATCTGCTCCACCGCGTCCAGGGCCAGCACGCAGCCGGTCGGCGCGTTCGGGTTGGGGAAGATGATCCCGCCGTTCGGCCTGGCGTAGTCCGCCGCGCGGATCTGGAACTGCTCATCCAGCGGCACCGCGTCGAATTTGATGCCGTAAAGGCCGCAGTACACCGGATAGAAGCTGTAGCTGATATCCGGGAACAGCAGCGGCGAGTCGTGCTGGAACAGCGCGTGGAAGATGTGTGCCAGGACTTCGTCGGAACCGTTGCCGAGGAACACTTTACCGGCGTCGATCCCGTAATAGCGGGCCACGGCCTGCTTGAGCAGGTCGCTGTTGGGGTCCGGGTACAGGCGCAGATTGTCGCTCAACTCGACCTGCATGGCCGCCAGCGCCTTGGGCGACGGGCCGTAGGGGTTTTCGTTGGTGTTGAGCTTGACCAGCTTGGTCAACTTGGGCTGTTCACCGGGTACGTAAGGCACCAGCTCCTTGACGAAGGGGCTCCAGAATTTGCTCATGTCTCAGTTCCCCTTATTGTCTTCAAGGATGCGGTATTCGGCGCTCCGGGCGTGGGCGCTCAAGGATTCGCCACGGGCCAGTACCGAGGCGGTCTTGCCCAACTCGGAAGCACCTTGTGGCGAGCAGAAGATGATCGACGAACGCTTCTGGAAGTCGTACACCCCCAGCGGCGACGAGAAGCGCGCGGTGCCGGAGGTCGGCAACACGTGGTTGGGGCCCGCGCAATAGTCGCCCAGGGCTTCGCTGGTGTGACGGCCCATGAAGATCGCGCCCGCGTGACGAATCGACGGCAGCCAGGCCTGTGGGTCGGCCACGGACAATTCCAGGTGTTCCGGCGCGATGCGGTTGGCCACTTCGATGGCCTGCTCCATGTCGCGCACCAGGATCAGCGCACCACGGCCATTGATCGACTTCTCGATGATCTCGGCGCGGTCCATGGTCGGCAGCAGCTTGTTGATGCTGGCGGCGACTTTGTCGAGGAACTCGGCATCTGGGCTGACCAGAATCGCCTGGGCGTCTTCGTCGTGCTCGGCCTGGGAAAACAGGTCCATGGCGATCCAGTCCGGGTCGGTCTGGCCATCACACACCACGAGGATTTCCGAAGGACCGGCGATCATGTCGATACCGACCTGGCCAAATACATGGCGCTTGGCGGTGGCGACATAGATGTTGCCGGGACCGACCACTTTGTCGACCATCGGCACGCTTTCGGTGCCGTAGGCCAACGCCGCGACAGCCTGGGCGCCGCCGATGGTGAACACGCGGTCGACACCGGCGATGCAGGCGGCCGCGAGGACCAGCTCGTTGATCTCACCGCGTGGGGTCGGCACCACCATGACCACTTCGGTCACACCGGCCACCTTGGCGGGAATCGCGTTCATCAATACCGACGACGGGTACGAGGCTTTACCGCCCGGCACGTACAGGCCGGCGCGGTCCAGCGGCGTGACCTTCTGGCCCAATACGGTGCCGTCGGCCTCGGTGTAGCTCCAGGAATCCTGTTTCTGTTTTTCGTGGTAGCTGCGCACCCGCGCCGCCGCGAGTTCCAGGGCTTCGCGCTGCGGCGCGGTGATGCGCGTCAGGGCCAGCTCCAAGCGTTCGCGGGGCAGGATCAGGTCTGACATGGACTTGACGTCCAGGCCGTCGAACTGGCGGGTGAAATCCACCAGCGCGGCGTCACCGCGCTCGCGCACGGCCTTGATGATATCGAGCACCCGCTGGTTGACCGAGTCGTCGGACACGCTTTCCCAACTCAGCAGATGATCCAGATGATGGGCGAAATCCGGGTCGGCAGCGTTGAGTCGGGCAATTGCAGTGGACGTGGTCATAGCGAGGGCCTCATAGGATTGGCAAAAACTCAGGCGCCCGAAGGTGCGCTGACGTTCAATAACGAATCGCGTTGGTGCTGTGGCCGTGCCAGGCAAGGCGCGGGACGCCGGTAAGGGTTTGTTTCCTTACCAAGTCCCGCAACGCGGCATGGCGCGGCCACAGTACCAACCCGTAGGGCCTTGCCTCAAAAGGCAGGCGGCTACGCGTCGCTAGGTATTGAAAAAAAATCTTCTACTAACATAACTTGCCTTTTGGGGTAAGGCGCGATTCGTTATTGAACGTCAGCGCACCTTCCCAGCAGTCGTATCCGCTTGGGCACCTGAGAATTCTGGCTATGAGGCGGATAGACGGGCGCAGCCGTTTGGCTACGCGGGTGAGTCAACCGCGGTGTCGAGACTCCACTGCGTTGCGCAGGGTGTCGATCAACGCCTGGATACGCGCGTGCTGCATCTTCATCGATGCCTTGTTGACGATCAGCCGGGAGCTGATGTCAGCAATGAAATCCTGGGGCTCCAGACCGTTGGCGCGCAGGGTGTTGCCGGTGTCGACCACGTCGATGATCTTGTCGGCCAGGCCAATCAGCGGCGCCAGCTCCATCGAGCCGTACAGCTTGATGATATCGACCTGACGGCCTTGCTCGGCGTAGTAACGCTTGGCGATATTGACGAACTTGGTGGCCACCCGCAGGCGACCTTTAGGCTCGACATCACCGACACGGCCGGCGGTCATCAGCTTGCACAGGGCAATACGCAGGTCCAACGGCTCGTACAGGCCCTGGCCGCCGTATTCCATCAATACGTCTTTACCGGCGACACCCAGGTCGGCGGCACCGTGTTCAACATAGGTCGGCACATCGGTAGCCCGCACGATCAGCAGGCGAACGTCGTCCTGGGTCGTAGGGATGATCAGCTTGCGGCTCTTGTCCGGATTCTCGGTCGGCACGATGCCCGCTTCAGCCAGAAGCGGCAAAGTGTCGTCAAGGATGCGGCCCTTGGACAGTGCGATGGTCAACATGGGAAACGTCAGTCCTTCATCAGGCTATTGCGGTCTGGTCGCAAACGGCGCCAGACACAGATCGAGGCCATTACAGCCTCGATTTGAAACACATTCAGCCGGAATACGCAATTGCACACCCCGGGCGGGCGCATCCCTGCGCCCGTGCAGCGGGGACTAGCCCGGTACGCGGCGGATCTTCGCGCCGAGCATCTGCAGTTTTTCTTCGATGCACTCGTAGCCACGGTCAATGTGGTAGATGCGGTCGATCAGGGTGTCGCCCTCTGCGCACAGCGCGGAGATCACCAGGCTGGCCGAAGCCCGCAGGTCGGTGGCCATGACGGGCGCGCCCTTGAGCTTGTCGATGCCGGTCACGATGGCCGTGTTGCCTTCGACCTGGATCTTCGCGCCCATGCGGTGCAGTTCGTACACGTGCATGAAGCGGTTTTCGAAGATGGTCTCGATCACAGCGCCGGTGCCTTCGGCAATCGCGTTCAGGGAGATGAACTGCGCTTGCATGTCGGTCGGGAACGCCGGGTACGGAGCGGTCCGCACGTTGACGGCTTTTGGCCGCTTGCCGTGCATGTTCAGCTCGATCCAATCTTCACCGGTGGTGATTTCAGCGCCGGCTTCCTTGAGCTTTTCCAGCACGGACTCAAGGATCGTCGGATCAGTGTCCTTGACCTTGACGCGGCCACCGGTGACGGCGGCGGCAACCAGGTAGGTCCCGGTCTCGATGCGGTCCGGCATCACCTTGTAGGTGGCCGAATGCAGGCGTTTTACACCTTCGACGGTGATGGTGTCGGTGCCGGCGCCGCTGATATTGGCGCCCATGGCGATCAGAAAGTTGGCCAGGTCGACCACTTCCGGCTCGCGCGCGGCGTTTTGCAAGACGCTGCGGCCGTTGGCCAGGGCAGCGGCCATCATGATGTTCTCGGTACCGGTCACGCTGACGGTATCAAAGAAGAAGTTGGCGCCACGCAGGCCGCCTTCCGGCGCCTTGGCCTTGATGTAGCCGCCTTCGACGTCGATGGTGGCGCCCATGGCTTCAAGGCCACGGATGTGCAGGTCGACCGGACGCGAACCGATCGCGCAACCGCCAGGCAAGGCCACTTCGGCTTCGCCGAAACGGGCAACCATCGGGCCGAGCACCAGGATCGACGCACGCATGGTTTTCACCAGCTCATACGGGGCGATCAGGGTCTTGATGGTGCGCGGGTCGATTTCAACCGACAGTTTTTCGTCGATCACCGGCTCAATGCCCATGCGACCGAACAGTTCGATCATGGTGGTGATGTCGTGCAGGTGCGGCAGGTTGGCCACGGTCACAGGGCCATCACACAGCAAGGTCGCTGCCAGGATCGGCAAGGCGGAGTTTTTCGCACCGGAAATGCGGATCTCGCCATCAAGGCGGGCACCACCGGTAATAATCAATTTATCCATAAGAATCTCGACGCCTTGGGGGCTCAGGTGCGCTCGGCCCAGGCCGCGCGGCTGAAAAATTTCATAGTGACCGCATGGATGCTGCCATCGGTGATCCACGGGTTCAAATGGGCATAGACCTGCTGTTGACGCTTGACCGGGCTCAATGCCGCCAGTTCATCGCTAATCACATTCAGCTGGAAGTTGCAGCCTTCGCCTTCAACTTCTACGTTCGTTTCCGGCAGCTTTCCTTCAAGGAAGCTCTTAACTTCTAGGGCCTGCATGCTCAACCTCTATCGGCGCCCAGTGCGCGCGGGTCGCACATCATACAAAAAAGCCCCGCGCCTGCGAACCCCGCATAGCAGGACTCTGACGGGGGGCTTTCTTGAATATGTGTATTAAGGATGCGCCAACAGCTCGGTCAGACCGGAAACGTCGGCAATTTCACGCATGTCGTCGGGCAACGCACGAATGCTCACCGGCTTTTTGGCCGCCTCGGCGTCGCGCATGAAGCACAGCAGCAACGACAAGCCGACGCTGCTGGACTTGGTCACCGCCGAGCAATCGAGCACCAGCGACGGTGCGGTGCTCGCCTGGATCAGCGCCTGCCCCTGCTTGCGCAGGTCGGGCCCGGTGCGGTAATCCAGCACGCCGCTGAGGAACAACTCGCCGGCATCGCCGATACGAACAGCCGCCTCGGTCATTGCGCGGGCTTCCCGGCGGCTTTATCGGTCTCTTCCTTGGCCTTGGCCACTTCACCGGCCCAACCATTGATGGTCTTGTCGAGGTCGTTGCCATTGCGCTGCATCGCGTCGGCGAACTGATCACGGAACAGTTTGCCGATGTTGATGCCGTTGATGATCACGTTACGCAGCTTCCACTCACCGCTGACCTTCTCCAGAGTGTATTGCACTGGATAGATGGCGCCGTTGCTGCCCTTGACGGTCATGCCGACGCTGGTGCGATCGCCCGACTCATCCTTGGCAGGGTCGACAGTGATCCCCTGGTTGTTGTACTCGAGCAGGGCGTTGCCGTAGAACTGAAACAGGCCCTTCTTGAAGTTTTCCTGGAATGTCTGCATCTGCGCAGGCGTCGCCTTGCGCGAATACTTCACCGTCATGATGCTGCGCGAAATGCCTTCGGCATCCACGACCGGGCCGACAATGGTGTTGAGCGAGTCGTAGAACTTGGTAGGGTCTTGCTTGTACTGTTCTTTATTGGCCTTCAGGTCAGCCAGCATTCTGCTGGTCGTGTCCTGCACCAGTTCGTGCGCAGAACCTGCCGCGTTGGCCATCAACGGCAGTGCTGCAAGCAGTACCAGCAGACCACGTCGCAAGGTAGAGATCATGAACAGATTCCTCATTTAGCGTCTTTATTGACCGTATTGAGCAGGAATTTACCGATCAGGTCCTCAAGCACCAGCGACGACTGCGTGTCGTGGATGGTCGAACCATCCTTGAGCAGAGCGGTTTCCCCGCCTACGCTGATACCGATGTATTTCTCGCCCAGCAGACCCGCGGTGAGGATAGATGCCGTGGAGTCAGTCGGCAGATTATCGACCTTCTTGTCCAGTTGCATCGTCACACGCCCGGTGAAGCTGTCGCGGTCCAGATCGATCGCCGTGACCTTGCCGATGGTTACACCGGCCATGGTCACTTTAGCTCTGACAGTCAAACCCGCGATATTGTCGAAGTACGCGTAAAGTTTATAGGTATCGGCGGTGGGGCTGGCCGAAAGGCCGCTGACTCGCAGGGCCAGCAACAGTAAAGCCAGGATGCCAGCCAGCAAGAAAAGGCCGACACCGATTTCCACAGTGCGGTTTTGCATCAGAAATCTCCAAACATCAAGGCGGTCAAAATAAAGTCAAGGCCCAGTACCGCCAGCGAGGCGTACACAACGGTCTTGGTGGTGGCGCGACTGATCCCTTCTGAAGTGGGCTCACAGTCATAGCCTTGGAATACGGCGATCCAGGTCACGACAAAGGCGAAGACAATGCTCTTAATGATGCCATTGAACACATCGCCGCTGAAGTTCACGCTGTTTTGCATGTTGGACCAGTAGGAGCCTTCATAGACCCCCAGCCAGTCCACCGCCACCCACGAACCGCCCCAGATACCCACCACGCTGAAGATCATCGCCAGCAGCGGCAGGGAAATGAAGCCGGCCCACAGGCGCGGGGCAACAATGTACTTGAGCGGGTCCACGCCGATCATCTCGAGGCTGGACAACTGCTCGGTGGACTTCATGTTGCCGATTTCGGCGGTCAGCGCGGAACCGGCACGCCCGGCGAACAACAGGGCCGTGACGACCGGGCCGAGTTCACGCAACAGCGTCAGGGCGACCATCTGCCCCACCGCCTGCTCCGAGCCGTAGCTGGACAGGATATTGAAGCCCTGCAACGCCAGCACCATGCCGATGAAAACCCCGGAAACCACGATGATCACCAGGGACATCACACCAACGGAGTGCAGTTGCTTGATCAGCAGGCCGAAGCTGCCGCCAATGCCGCCACGGCCGAGCAAGGCGTGAAACAGGAATATCGTCGAACGTCCGAGCACTTCGATGATGTCGATGCCGGAACGCCCGAAAAGGCGCACCTTTTCGATAAGAGATGTCTTGCGCATCAGCGCTTCCCCAGAAGATCTGAGCGGTAGTCCGCTGCCGGAAAATGAAAAGGCACCGGGCCATCGGGATCGCCGGTCATGAATTGGCGAATGCGCGGGTTGTCGGCGTTCATCAGTTCTTCCGGCGTACCCTGCCCCAGCACCTGGCCATCACCGACTACATAGAGGTAGTCGGCGATGCTCGCGGTTTCGGCCAGGTCGTGGGAGACCACGATACTGGTGATCCCCAACGCATCGTTGAGCAGGCGGATCAGGCGCACCAGCACACCCATGGCGATCGGGTCCTGGCCCACGAAGGGTTCGTCATACATGAGAATCTGCGGATCGAGGGCAATGGCACGCGCCAGGGCGACACGACGCTTCATGCCGCCGGACAGTTCATCCGGCATCAGGTCGATGGCGCCGCGAAGGCCCACGGCCTGCAGCTTCAGCAACACAATGTCACGAATCATCTCGTCGGACAGTTGGGTATGTACCCGCAGCGGAAACGCTACGTTCTCGAACACATCGAGGTCGGTGAACAACGCACCGCTCTGGAACAGCACCCCCATGTGCTTGCGCGCATCGAACAGATCGCTGCGCGACAACGTCGGCAGGTTCTGGCCGTTGACCCACACTTCACCGGCACTGGGGCGCAATTGCATGCCCATCAAGCGCAACAGGGTGGTCTTGCCGCAACCGGAAGGCCCCATGATGCCCGTGACCTTACCGCGGGGAATGCGAATATCGACGTTATTGAAGATGCTGCGCGTCCCGCGCTTGAAGGTAAGGCCCTTCAGCTCGACCGCGTAGGCGTTATCGGCACTCATCTAAACTCCTTGGGATGCAGCCTCTCACTCAGACACCACGTTGGCGACAAACGTTTGCAACGGTTGCGCAACAACAGTTAGCCACATGGGCTGGGCGGACCGAACTGGCGGCGAACTATATCACTGCTGGTGCGGAGCCCCCAAGGCCGGAACAGCGCTTGTTCAGATTGGAGACAGGGAAAAATAGTTGCCGACTATGTTACCGAGGAATGAATCTGAAGCGCCTGACGACTAAAGGCTGACGAACTTGCGTGAGGGAATTGATCATTACCGCTATAATCGCCGACTTTTCGTCAGGCTATACGATTTCAGACATGAGCCAATCCAGCGATCTTATCCAATCCGCACAACGCACCATCCGCCTCGAGCTTGAAGCCGTAGAAGGCTTGCTGGCCCATATCGACGTGGATTTCGTACGCGCCTGCGAGATGATTCTGGCCAGCAAAGGCCGCGTTGTCGTGGTCGGCATGGGCAAGTCCGGTCACGTCGGCAACAAGATCGCCGCCACCCTGGCAAGCACCGGGACCACGGCGTTTTTCGTCCACCCGGCCGAAGCCAGCCACGGCGACATGGGCATGATCACCAAGGATGACATCATCCTTGCACTGTCCAACTCCGGCACCACCAACGAAATCGTGACCTTGCTGCCGTTGATCAAACGCCTGGGCATCCAGATGATCAGCATCACCGGCAACCCGGAGTCGACGCTGGCCAAGGCCGCCGAAGTGAACCTGAATGTTCATGTGACCGCTGAGGCCTGCCCGCTGAACCTGGCGCCAACCTCTTCCACCACCGCCGCGCTGGTCATGGGCGATGCCCTGGCCGTGGCGCTGCTGGAAGCACGTGGGTTTACGGCGGAAGACTTCGCGTTTTCCCATCCGGGCGGCGCACTGGGCCGACGCCTGCTGCTGAAAGTGGAAAACGTCATGCATTCCGGCGATGAACTGCCCCACGTACAGCGCGGCACCCTGCTGAAGGACGCACTCATGGAGATGACCCGCAAGGGCCTGGGCATGACCGTGATCCTGGAAGCCGACGGACGCCTGGCCGGCGTATTCACCGACGGTGACCTGCGCCGCACCCTGGACCGCACTATCGATATCCACACCGCCACCATTGATGCGGTGATGACTCCCCACGGCAAGACTGCACGCGCAGAAATGCTGGCGGCCGAAGCCCTGAAGATCATGGAAGACCATAAGATCGGCGCGCTGGTGGTGGTCGATGGCAATGACCGCCCGATCGGCGCCCTGAACATGCACGACTTGCTGCGTGCGGGAGTGATGTAAATGACCAGCGACCTGTTGCAACGCGGCAAGCACATCAAATTGGCGATTTTCGACGTTGACGGCGTGCTGACCGATGGCCGCCTGTACTTCCTCGAGGACGGCAGCGAATTCAAGTCGTTCAACACCCTCGACGGCCAGGGCATCAAGATGCTCATGGCGGCGGGCGTGCAAACCGCGATTATCAGCGGTCGGAAAACCCCGGTTGTGGAACGCCGCGCACAAAACCTGGGGATTCCTCACCTGTATCAAGGCAGGGAGGATAAACTAGTCGTTCTGGACGAGCTTCTTGGCCAACTGAACCTAAGCTATGAGCAGGTTGCCTACCTGGGCGACGACCTGCCCGACCTGCCGGTGATCCGCCGGGTGGGCCTGGGCATGGCTGTCGCCAATGCGGCGGCATTTGTTCGCGAGCATGCCCACGGCATCACCACGGCCCGTGGCGGCGAAGGCGCCGCCCGCGAGTTCTGCGAGTTGATCCTGCGTGCCCAGGGCAGCCTTGAAGCGGCCCACGCCGCCTACCTATAGAGCGTTTTATGCTGAGCAAAAAGATTCGCAACTTCCTGCTATTCGGGGTCATCGCCGCGCTGCTCCTGGCGGTTGGCTACTGGAATATCAGCCCGGAGCGCTTTCTCGACCAGCCTGTGGCGCAGGTTGACCAAGGCGCTATCGACTATTACGCCACCAATGCCTACAGCGTGCAGTTCCTGCCCGATGGCAAGGTGCAGTATGAAATGAACTCGGACAAGGTCGAGCACCTGAAAGCGTCCGAAGTGACCCTGCTGACCAACCCCGATTTGAATCTGTATCGCGGCACCGAATTCCCTTGGCACGTCACCAGCAAGCGTGGCGAAGTCAACCCGGACGGCACCGAAGTGGAACTGATCGACTCGGTGCGCGTCGCACGGACCGACGCACAGAACCGCGACACCATCATCACCAGCAGTCGCATGACCGTATTCCCACAGAAGCAATATGCGCAGACCGAGCAAGACGTTAGAATCGACGGCGCTGGCGGTGTATCGACTGGCAAGGGAATGAAAGCGTATTTGAAAGAAAGCAGGATACACCTGCTATCGAACGTAAGAGGACAGTATGAGGCTCGTTAAAACCCTCCCTATTTTGCTCAGTCTGGGCGCAGCACTGGGAAGCGTGAGCGCCTGGGCTCTGCCGAACGATAGCCAGCAACCGATCCA
Source organism: Pseudomonas sp. GV105 (assembly GCF_003058185.1). Lineage (NCBI taxonomy): Bacteria > Pseudomonadati > Pseudomonadota > Gammaproteobacteria > Pseudomonadales > Pseudomonadaceae > Pseudomonas > Pseudomonas sp. GV105. The sequence goes on along the minus strand of NZ_QBUF01000007.1, from coordinate 311,925 downwards.
CATTTCGGCCGACGATGCACAGCTCGATGACAAGCAAGGCGTCGCGACCTACACCGGCGGTGTGATCATTACCCAAGGCTCGATGAAGATCACCGGCAACACGGTGACGCTGACTCGCACCCCTGCTGGCGACATTGACGTCGTGACCTCGGTGGGCAACCTGGCCTACTTCGAACAGAAGCAGGCTGCCACCGACACCGCCCCGATGAAGGGCTACGGCAAAACCATCCAGTATCACGCCCAGCAAAATCGCATCGTGCTGATCGACCAGGCCAAGGTACTCAGCCCCGACGGCAACTCCACGGAAGGTGAAAAAATCACCTATGACACCGTGAAGCAAGTTGCCAACGCCGGTCGCGCCAACGGCACCAAGGTCACCGCACCGCGTCCACGTATCGACATGGTTATCCAGCCGAAGAAGAAGGCCGAGTAATGGCAACCCTGAAAGCCCAGCATCTGGCCAAGGCCTATAAAGGCCGTCAGGTCGTGCGCGACGTCAGCCTGTCGATCGACAGCGGCCAGATCGTCGGCCTGCTTGGCCCCAACGGTGCCGGCAAGACCACCTGTTTCTATATGATCGTCGGCCTGGTCCAGGCGGACCAAGGTCGCATCCTGATCGACGACCTCGACGTCAGCCACCAGCCGATGCACGGCCGTGCGCGCGCCGGTATCGGCTATCTTCCCCAGGAAGCGTCGATCTTCCGCAAACTGTCGGTTGCCGATAACATCATGGCGATCCTCGAGACCCGCAAGGAACTCGACCGCGACGGCCGCCGCAAGGAGCTGGAAAGCCTGCTGCAGGAATTCCACATCAACCACATTCGCGACAACCTCGGCATGAGCTTGTCCGGTGGTGAACGCCGCCGCGTGGAGATTGCCCGCGCCCTGGCCACTGCACCGAAGTTCATCCTGCTGGACGAACCGTTTGCCGGTGTCGACCCGATCTCGGTCGGCGACATCAAGCAGATCATCCATCACCTCAAGGCCAAGGGCATCGGTGTACTGATCACCGACCACAACGTCCGCGAGACCCTCGATATCTGCGAAACTGCGTATATCGTCAACGATGGGCAACTGATTGCCGAAGGCGATTCGGCCACGATCCTGGCCAACGAACTGGTCAAGGAAGTGTATCTGGGCCACGAGTTCCGCCTGTAAGCCTGCCTGGAAAAAAAGGCGGTGGCAGGCCGTTCGCCAAGGTGCGCGGGAGTCAATGAAAACCTCCGGATTTTTATTGTTACCGCGCTCTAGGCAAAGCCCCCGATATCAGGCATATAATTTGCTTATGTTTGGCGCTCACGCGCCCTGTCGTGGATGGCGCATTGCGCCGGCGAATAAGGTGTTAAGCCCCTGCCATGAAACCATCGCTAGTCCTGAGAATGGGCCAGCAGCTGACGATGACACCGCAGCTGCAACAGGCCATCCGCCTGCTCCAATTGTCGACACTGGACCTGCAACAGGAAATCCAGGAAGCCCTGGAGTCCAATCCGATGCTCGAACGCCAGGAAGAAGGCGACGACTTCGATAATGCAGACCCGCTGGCCGACAACATCGAGCAAAAACCCAATTCCGACGTGCAGGAACCCTCTTACCAGGAAACCGCCCCTACGGTGGACAACCTGGAGGAAGGCGAATGGAACGAACGTATTCCCAACGAACTTCCCGTGGACACCGCCTGGGAAGACGTCTACCAGACCAGCGCCAGCAGCCTGCCCAGCAATGATGACGACGAGTGGGATTTCACCACCCGCACCTCCGCCGGCGAGAGCCTGCAGAGCCACTTGCTGTGGCAATTGAACCTGGCGCCGATGTCCGACACCGATCGCCTGATCGCTGTGACCCTGATCGACTGCATCAACAACCAGGGTTATCTGGACGAGACACTCGAAGAGATTCTTGAAGCCTTCGACCCGGAACTGGACATCGAACTGGACGAGATCGAAGCCGTCCTGCACCGCATCCAGCAGTTCGAGCCCGCCGGCATTGGCGCGCGCAACCTCAGCGAGTGCCTGCTGCTGCAATTGCGCCAGCTGCCCGCCAAGACCCCTTGGCTCGTTGAAGCCCAACGCCTGGTCACCGACTACATCGACCTGCTGGGCAGCCGCGACTACAGCCAGCTGATGCGCCGCATGAAGCTCAAGGAAGACGACCTGCGCCACATCATCGAGCTGGTGCAGAGCCTCAACCCGCGTCCGGGCTCGCAGATCGAGTCCAGCGAAGCCGAATACGTCGTCCCCGATGTGATCGTGCGCAAAGACAACGAACGCTGGCTGGTGGAGCTGAACCAGGAATCGGTGCCGCGCCTGCGGGTCAACCCGCAATATGCCGGTTTCGTCCGTCGCGCCGACACCAGCGCCGACAACACCTTCATGCGCAACCAGTTGCAGGAAGCGCGCTGGTTCATCAAGAGCCTGCAAAGCCGCAACGAAACCCTGATGAAAGTGGCCACGCAAATCGTCGAGCACCAGCGCGGCTTCCTTGAGTACGGCGACGAAGCGATGAAACCGCTGGTCCTGCACGACATCGCAGAAGCGGTGGGCATGCACGAATCAACGATTTCCCGGGTAACGACGCAAAAATTCATGCATACCCCACGGGGTATATATGAGCTGAAATACTTTTTCTCCAGCCATGTCAGCACCTCCGAAGGCGGCGAATGCTCGTCCACGGCGATCCGCGCAATCATCAAAAAACTGGTTGCCGCGGAAAATCAGAAAAAGCCGTTGAGTGACAGCAAGATCGCTGGTTTACTGGAGGCACAAGGCATTCAGGTCGCCCGTCGAACCGTCGCCAAGTACCGCGAGTCCCTTGGGATCGCGCCTTCCAGCGAGCGTAAGCGTTTGATGTGACGGGCAGGCCACAGCGTTCCAGTGGCAGGCATCTCTGCCTGCCGCTTTATGCACTGGCAACGAAGGAGAAGCTGTATGCAAGTCAATATCAGTGGACACCAACTGGAAGTGACCGACGCGCTGCGCACCTATATCGGCGAAAAACTCAAACGAATTGAGGGGCATTTCGACAAGATCACCAACGTGCAAGTCATTATGACTGTCGAAAAGCTGAAGCAGAAAATCGAAGCCACCTTGCGTATACCCGGCGGAGAAGTCGTCGCCAATGCTGAGCATTCTGATATGTATGCCGCCATTGACGACCTGACCGACAAGCTGGATCGCCAAATCAAAAAGCATAAGGAAAAGCAGCAGAGCCTCCTACAGGGCACCGGCCGCTAACACTCCCCACCCATGATCCGACTTGAAACCATCCTGACTCCCGGCCGTTCCCTTGTGAACGCGCCGGGGGGCAGCAAGAAGAAAGCCCTCGAACAGATTGCCAACCTGATCAGCAAACAAGTGCCTGAGCTGGAGATGCAAGATGTCTACGAGGCTCTGATTGCCCGTGAAAAACTCGGCTCGACCGGTTTTGGTAACGGCATCGCCATTCCTCACTGCCGCCTCAAAGGCTGCGAGACACCTGTCAGCGCCCTGCTGCACCTGGACGCTCCCATCGATTTCGACGCCATCGACGGTGCCCCGGTCGACCTGCTGTTCGTGTTGCTGGTCCCGCAAGCCGCCACCGATGCACACCTGGAACTGCTCCGGCAGATCGCCAGCATGCTTGACCGCAAGGAAGTACGCGACAAACTGCGCAGTGCCAGCAGCAATGAGGCGTTGTATCAGGTTGTCCTGGCTGAACAAATCGAGCAGTAATCATGCGTTTGATCATCGTCAGTGGCCGCTCCGGCTCAGGTAAAAGCACCGCCCTCAACGTTCTTGAGGACAACGGCTTCTATTGCATCGACAACCTGCCCGCCGGCCTGCTGCCGGAGTTGGCGGAGCGCGCGCTGATCCACACCGAACTGGCACAGCCGCTGGTCGCCGTGTCGATCGACGCCCGCAACCTGCCCAGCCACCTCTCGCGGTTCCCGGCACTGCTTGAGGAAGTGCGCGCCAAGCACATTCACTGTGATGTGCTGTACCTGGACGCAGACGAAGAAACCCTGCTCAAACGCTTCTCCGAGACCCGTCGACGTCACCCCCTCAGCAGCCCGCATCGTTCGCTGGCCGAAGCCATCGAGGACGAGACCAAGCTGTTGGGGCCGATCATTGACCTCGCCGACCTCAAGATCAACACCACCAGCCTCAACCTGTACCAACTGCGCGATGCCATCAAGCTCCGCCTGCTGAACCAGCCCGAGCCCGGCACGGCCTTTCTGGTCGAGTCGTTTGGCTTCAAGCGTGGCATGCCGGTGGACGCCGATCTGGTATTCGATGTGCGCTGCCTGCCCAATCCTTACTGGAAGCCGGAGTTGCGGGACCAGTCGGGGCTGGATCAGCCGGTGGCGGACTACCTGGCCGCGCAACCGGATGTCGAGGAGATGTTCCAGGACATCTCCAGCTACCTGCTCAAATGGCTACCGCGCTTTGCCGCCAGCAACCGGGCCTATGTCACCATTGCCATCGGTTGCACCGGCGGCCACCACCGTTCCGTCTACCTGACCGAACGCCTGGGCCAGATGCTGCAACAAACCCTCAAGAACGTCCAGGTTCGCCACCGCGACCTTAGCTGAAAGGAACACCCCCGCGATGCCCGTTCTGGAAATTGAAATCATCAACAAGCTGGGCCTGCACGCCCGCGCCTCAGCCAAGTTCGTCGGCATTGCCGGGCAGTTCCCCTGCCAGGTTCGCGCTGGACGCACTCCGGAAACCATGGTCGACGGCAAGAGCATCATGGCGATGATGATGCTCGCCGCCGGCAAGGGCACCAAGATTCATTTGAAGACCGAAGGCGAGCAAGAGCAGGAAGCGATGGCGGCCTTGACCAAGCTGATCAATAACTTCTTTGATGAGGGTGAATAAACCCACCCGACGAGACAGAGGCTGAAGCCGCAACAGCTTCAGCCCAATGCAGTATCCATCACCATCATCAAGCAAAACCCGATGCACAGTCCCAGGCTGGCGAGCTTTTCATGGCCATTGCGCCGCGATTCGGGGATCACCTCGTGAGTGACCACCAGCAGCATCGCGCCAGCAGCCAACGCCAAGCCTAACGGCAGCAGCACCTGCGCCAGACTCACCAACCAGGCACAAAGCACTGCGAATATCGGCTCGACCAAGCCCGAAGCCGCACCAATCAGGAACGCCTTGAACCGCGACATCCCTGCCCCGGCCAGCACCAAAGCAATCACCAGGCCTTCGGGCACATCCTGCAAAGCGATGCCCATGGCCAGGCTGTCGGCATCCGGCATGCCGCCGCCCGCCGACACGCCAACCGCCATACCCTCCGGGATGTTGTGCGCGATGATGGCAAACACGAACAGCCAGATGCGTGGCGGGATCACCGGGTGCTCCGGCGTACCGACCAGCATTTCCGGGCTGGCCCCGGAGACCTTGCGATCGACCAGATACAAGCCGAACGCTCCCAGCATGATGCCAATGCTGATCAAGCCACTCGCGCCCCACGGGCTGAGCCCCAGGCCTTCAGCGGCGGCAATGCCCGGCACGACCAACGAAAACGCCGTGGCCGCGAGCATCACACCGGCACCAAAGCCCAGCAAGGTATCGCTCACTGCCGCCGGCATGCGCCGGATAACCAACACCGGTACGGCGCCCAACGCGGTGCCGAGCGCACAGATCGCCCCACCTTGCAGGGCCCGCAGGATGCGCGGCTCCAGGTCCAGCCAGGCGAATCCTTGAGCCACCAGCAATGCAAGACCTGCCAATAGCAGCAGCGAGCCAAATGCGTAACGAAACATTCGCACGCTGCTGATCGCCAGTGTTTCAGTACCCATGGTCGGCCTTAGGTCGTGTTGTACGGCGTGATATCAGGCCAGGGCGGCCTGGTAGCGGGCGGCGACTTCCGGCCAGTTGATGACACTGTAGAAGGCATTGATGTATTCAGGACGCCGGTTCTGGTACAGCAGGTAGTAGGCGTGTTCCCACACATCCAGGCCGAGGATCGGTGTGTTGCCGCTCATCAGCGGGCTGTCCTGATTGCCGCTGCTCTCCACCACCAGGGTCTTCTGCGGGGTCACGCTCAACCAGGCCCAGCCGCTACCGAAGCGGGTCAATGCGGCCTTGGTGAAGGCCTCCTTGAAGCTGTCGAAACCGCCCAGTTGCTCATCGATCGCCTGGCCCAGCGCGCCATCGGGTTTGCCGCCGCCTTTGGGTGACATCACCGCCCAGAACAACGAGTGGTTGGCATGCCCGCCGCCCTGATTGATCACCGCGGCGCGCAGTTGCTCGGGCAGTTGCTGGACGCTCGACACCAGTTTCTCTACCGGCCAACCCGCAAACTCGGTGCCCTCCACGGCGGCATTGAGGTTGTTGATGTAAGTCTGGTGGTGCTTGGTGTAGTGAATTTGCATGGTTTGCGCATCGATATGCGGTTCCAGGGCATCGTAGGCGTAAGGCAAGGCAGGCAAGGTGTAGGGCATATCAGTGTGCTCCGTATTGAGGAGGGGTCGGTTGCGCCGCAGTACCGCCCAGCAAGCGATGGGTACGGGGGTATTCGCCGTGATCGCTGATGAAATTCAACAGTTCGACGTAGGTCTTGCTGCTCTGGCGCAACGCCGCGTCGCGCAGTTGGGGGCTGAGGCGCTGGTCCTGCAGCGCCTGTAACAGCCGTTGGTGGATGGCACAGAGGTATTCCGCGCTTTCTTCCGGCTGGTTCAGGCGCAGGTGCAGGTCCGCCAGGTTGTGATGGGAAATGACGCAAGCCGCCACTGCTTCGTCGGCGTTCGCCCAGCGCTCGAACAACACTTGAGCCAGGGCCAGGGCTTGTAAATAGGCTTCGCGAGCGTCGACCAACTCGCCCTGCATAAAGCAGCGATTGGCCCGTTCGATCGTGCGTTTCCAATGCTCCATGGTCAGCCTCCAAAGCAGGGTCGGTGATTACACGCCGCCGGCTGTGAGCTTTTCCGGGTCCAGCAGGACTTCCAGTTGGCTACGCGGCAAGTCGGTGTGCTCGAGGGCGACATCAATCACCGGGCGACCTTGCTGATAGGCTTGCTTGGCGATTTCAGCGGCCTTTTGGTAACCAATGATCGGGTTGAGTGCGGTCACCAGGATCGGATTGCGCGACAACGCTTCCTTGAGCTTGGCCTCGTTGACCTTGAAACTGGCAATGGCCTTGTCCGCCAGCAGGCGGCTGGAATTGGCCAGCAGTTCGAGGCTGCCGAGCAGGTTCTGGGCGATGATCGGCAGCATCACGTTCAGCTCGAAGTTGCCGGATTGCCCGGCAATGGTGATCACCGTGTCATTGCCGATGACTTGTGCAGCGACCATGGCGGTCGCTTCCGGAATCACTGGGTTGACCTTGCCCGGCATGATCGAAGAACCGGGCTGTAACCCTTCCAGTTCGATTTCACCCAAACCAGCCAGGGGCCCGGAATTCATCCAGCGCAAGTCGTTGGCGATTTTCATCAATGACACAGCGATCGCTTTCAACTGGCCGGAGACGGCGACGGCGGTGTCCTGGGAGCCGATCAACGCGAAGAGGTTCTTGCCCGGCGTGAATTGCACACCGGTCAGGCTGCTCAGCTGCTGGCTGAAACGCAGCGCAAACTCCGGATGCGCGTTGATCCCGGTACCGACAGCCGTGCCGCCCTGGGCCAGGGCTTGCAGGCTGGGCAACAGGTCCTGCAGGTGCGCGATATTGGCCTTGAGCTGCTGCGCCCAGCCATTGAGCACCTGGCTCATACGCACGGGCATGGCGTCCATCAGGTGCGTGCGACCGGTCTTGATGAAGGGGTGGACCTCTTCGGCCTTCCGTTCGATGACCTGCACCAGATGCAGCAACGCCGGCAGCGTTTGCTCATGCAGCACCAACGCCGCACTGACGTGGATGGTGGTCGGGATGATGTCGTTGCTGCTTTGGCCACAGTTCACGTGATCGTTGGGGTTGACCGCCTCACCGAGCAAACGGCTGGCCAGGGTCGCGATCACTTCGTTGGCGTTCATATTGGAACTGGTGCCGGAACCGGTCTGAAAGATATCCACCGGAAAGTGCGGCATGAAGTCACCGTCCAGCAAGCCCAGGGCAGCATCGACAATGGCCTTGCCCTGCCCTTCGCTGATCTGCTTGAGGTCGACGTTGACCTTGGCCGCTGCCACTTTGGCCAGGATCAGCGCACGAATGAACGGCGCCGGCATGCGCTGGTGGCTGATCGGAAAGTTGTTCACCGCGCGCTGGGTTTGCGCGCCGTACAAGGCCTCGGCGGGGACTTGCAGTTCACCCATGCTGTCGCGTTCGATACGGTTATTACTCATCGGAAGATCCTTGCACCCAGTCAGAAACGGAAATCGAAGGCAGCAATTCGCACGTCGCCAATTGCCAGGCAAAGGCCTGCCAGCGCTTGAGGCGGCAGGCACAGTGGGAGAGTGTTTCCAGGTCGCGCAGCGGGCGCCAGGCCTGGTCCAGGCACTGGGACCGCCAATGCCACGGCAAGGCAATGTCCGTGGCGGTGTCGATCAGCAGGCGGAAAGCCGTTTCAGCGATCGTCCATGGATGAGTCGCGGTGCAACAGGCGAGGTATCGACCTTCATTGAGGTAATGTTCGATCAGGCGCGGTTCATTGGGCTCGAGGCAGCAGCGAATCTGACGACTCATCCAACGCCAGCTTTCCAGGTAGGGGTCCTCATGCAGGACAGCATTCATGATCCGCACTCATTCGATAATGATATTTATTATTAAATGATATTGATAATCAACACAAGAGTGGCAAGCCAATCAACCGGGAATGCAGCCACAAAAAAAGGCGCGCCATCCTGCAGATGGCGCGCCTTTTGGTGAAGCGTCGGAAGGATTAACTACCGGCGACTGTCATCCGCTCGATCAGGACCGAACCTGTACGGATATTGCTGCGCAGCTCCAGGTCGTTACCCACGGCAACGATCTGCTTGAACATGTCGCGCATATTGCCGGCGATGGTCACTTCCTGGACAGCAAACTGAATCTCACCGTTTTCTACCCAGAAACCCGCCGCGCCACGGGAATAATCACCGGTGACCATGTTCAAGCCCTGACCCATCAATTCAGTCACCAGCAGGCCACGCCCCATGCGTCGCAACAGCGCCGCCTGGTCTTCCTCGCCGTGGGTCACGAACAGGTTATGCACGCCGCCAGCGTTCGCGGTGCTCGGCAGGCCCAGTTTGCGCCCGGCATACGTGCCCAGCACGTAGGAGACCAACTCACCGTTTTCGACGAACGGCTTGGCATAGGTCGCCAGGCCATCGCCGTCGAACGACGAACTGCCCATGGCCCGCATCAGGTGTGGACGCTCGTCGATGGTCAGCCACTGCGGAAACAGCTTCTGGCCAATCGCACCTTCGAGGAACGACGATTTGCGGTACAGGTTGCCGCCGGAAATCGCTCCCAGGAAACTGCCGAACAGACCGCCGGCCAGCTCCGCCGAAAACAGCACCGGCACTTCACAGGTCGGCACCGGGCGCGCGCCCAAGCGGCTCGCGGCACGTTGCGCAGCACGCCGGCCAATGCTGACCGGGTCGGCCAGCAACTCGCCCTGACGGTTCACGTCGTACCAGTAATCGCGCTGCATCTGGCCGTTGGCTTCGGCGATCATCACGCAACTCAGGCTGTGGCGCGTCGACGCATAACCGCCGATAAAACCATGGCTGTTGCCGTACACGCGGCAGCCCTGGTGGGTGCTCAAGGTGGTGCCGTCGGCATTCTTGATCCGCGGGTCGGCATCGAACGCCGCCGCTTCGCAGGTCAGCGCTTGTTCGATGGCTTGTTCCGGGGTGATGTCCCAGGCATGGAACAGGTCGAAATCCTGCAGATCCTTGGCCATCAACGCCTTGTCGGCCAGGCCCGAGCTTTCATCCTCGGACGTGTGCTTGGCAATCGCCAATGCGGCGGCCACCGTCTCGCGAATCGCTTCCGGCCCACTCGCCGAGGTGCTGGCCGAGCCTTTGCGCTGGCCGACGTACAAGGTGATGCCAAACCCCTGGTCGCGGTTGAATTCGACGGTTTCGACTTCCCGCTGACGTACCGACGTCGACAGCCCCTGCTCCAGGGACACAGCCACCTCGCAGGCACTGGCCCCCTGGCGCTTGGCCTCGGCAAGGATCTGCTCGACTTGTTCCTGCAGTGCCGGTAACGCTTGCGGACCGACGCTTTGGGCTGCACTCATGGTTTTCTCCACTCAAATTCTGCTTTCGGTTAAGGCCATCGAGCGACCGGGCCGGACAAGCGGCCCCCGACTGGTTATCATGGCGGCGTTTCTTTGCGGACTGCCACCATGGTTGATTCTTACGACGACTCCCTCGATGGGGAGAAAAGCAAAACCCAGGTCAAACGCGAGCTGCATGCTCTGGTTGACCTCGGCGAGCGCCTTACAACGCTCAAGCCGGACTTGATTGCAAAACTGCCTCTGACCGACGAAATGCGCCGGGCTCTGGCGGATGCACCCAAGCACACCGCGAATATCGCGCGTAAACGGCACATCATGTTCATCGGCAAGCTGATGCGCGATCAGGACACTGACGCGATTCTGACCCTGCTCGATCAACTCGATGCCTCCACTCGCCAGTACAACGAACGCTTCCACAACCTGGAACGTTGGCGTGACCGCCTGATCTCGGGCGATGACGCGGTGCTGGAGAAATTCGTACTGGACTACCCGGACGCGGACCGCCAGCAACTGCGCTCCCTGATCCGTCAGGCCCAGCACGAACTGGCGCAAAACAAGGCGCCGGCCACCAGCCGTAAAATCTTCAAGTACATCCGTGAGCTGGACGAGACTCAACGCGGCCTGCGTTGATCCTCTTCCCCGGGTGGCGGTCTTCGCCACCCGAAGCTCCCGCTCTTACGACCCCGTGCCACCCACGGTGATCGCATCAATTTTCAAGGTTGGCTGACCCACGCCCACCGGCACCGACTGCCCATCCTTGCCGCACGTACCCACGCCGCTGTCCAGCGCCAGGTCGTTACCGACCATCGACACTTTGCTCATCGCTTCCGGCCCGTTGCCAATCAACGTCGCGCCTTTGACCGGCACGGTAATCTTGCCGTCTTCGATCAGGTACGCCTCGCTGGTGGAGAACACGAACTTGCCGCTGGTGATGTCCACCTGGCCGCCGCCGAGGTTGGCGCAGTAGATCCCGCGTTTGACCGAGGCGATGATTTCCCCCGGGTCACTTTCGCCAGCGAGCATGTAAGTGTTGGTCATGCGCGGCATCGGCAGGTGCGCGTAGGATTCGCGACGGCCGTTACCGGTACGCGCCACGCCCATCAGGCGGGCGTTGAGCTTGTCTTGCATGTAACCCTTGAGCACGCCGTTTTCGATCAGCGTGGTGCATTCGGTCGGCGTGCCTTCGTCATCGATGTTCAACGAGCCACGGCGACCGGCCAGGGTGCCGTCATCGACAATGGTGCACAGTTTGGAGGCGACCATCTCGCCCATGCGCCCGCTGTAGGCCGAACTGCCCTTGCGGTTGAAGTCGCCTTCCAGGCCATGGCCCACGGCTTCGTGGAGCAGTACGCCAGACCAGCCCGAGCCCAATACCACCGGCAAGGTGCCAGCCGGTGCGGGGATGGCTTCCAGGTTGACCAGCGCCTGGCGCAGCGCTTCACGGGCATAACCCATGGCGCGGTCCTCGGCGAGGAAATAACGGTAGTCGGTACGCCCGCCGCCGCCGTGCCCACCGCGCTCGCGGCGGCCGTTCTGTTCGACGATCACGCTGACGTTGAAACGCACCAGCGGCCGCACATCCGCCGCCAGGCCGCCGTCGGTGGACGCCACCAGGATGCGTTCCCACACCCCGGCCATGCTCACCGTGACTTGCTGGATACGCGGGTCGAGGGCGCGGGTCGCGGCATCGATACGCTTGAGCAGATCGACTTTTTCTGCGCGGCTGATCACCTCCAGGGGGTTATCCGGCGCGTACAACTGGGCCACGTCCTGGGTGCTGAATGCCTGCACCGTACCGTTCTGGCCGGCGCGGGAAATCGAACGGGCAGCCCGGGCGGCCAGGCCCAAGGCTTCCAGGGTGATCGCGTTGCTGTAGGCGAAACCGGTTTTCTCACCGGATTGCGCGCGCACGCCGACACCCTGGTCGAGGTTGAAACTGCCTTCCTTGACGATCCCGTCTTCCAAAGCCCACGACTCGGAAATCTGCCCCTGGAAATACAGGTCGGCCGCGTCGATGCCCGGCCCGGCCAGATCGCCCAGCACGGTTTGCAGGCTTTCGATGGTCACGCCACCGGGTGCCAGGAGGTGTTCGCTGACTGAGGACAACAACTCGCTCATAGGTTTGGCCTTAAATTCATCGTTCTGAAGCAGGCCGCTGCGCGCCCTGCGAGAAAAAGCGCCGGTGGTTGACCACCGGCATGCGCGCCCGTATCGACGCCTGTTCACTGCTGTCGCGTTCGGCCAGCAACACCGCTTCGCCTTGATCCTGTTGCGTCAGTACGCGCCCCCAGGGGTCGACAATCGCCGCGTGGCCATAAGTCTCCCGTGGCCCCGGATGCACCCCGCCCTGGGCGGCCGCCAGCAGATAACACTGGGTCTCGATGGCCCGTGCGCGAATCAGCACATCCCAATGGGCGGCGCCGGTGACCGCGGTGAAGGCCGAGGGCGCGGTAATCAGTTCAGCCCCCGCCGCGCGCAACTCGCTGTACAACTCCGGGAAGCGCAGGTCGTAACACACCGTCAGGCCCACGCGGCCGACCGGCGTATCCGCCACCACAACGTTGCTCCCGAAAGCATAGTCATCGGATTCACGATAGCGACCGCGCGCGTCCGCCACGTCGACATCGAACAAATGCAGCTTGTCGTAGCGGGCGACGATCTCGCCATACTCATCGATCAGCAACGAGCAGGCGTTAGCCTTGGCGTTCGGTTGATCCTTGGGCGGCAGCGGCAAAGTGCCAGCCACTATCCATAAGGTGAGGTCGCGGGCGGTCTGTTTCAACCATGGCAGGATCGGTCCTTCACCCAACGCCTCGGCGCGGCCGATGTCAGCCACATCGCGGCGGCCCATGGCGGCGAAGTTTTCCGGCAGCACCGCCAGCCGCGCCCCCTTTGCCGCCGCTTGCTCCAGCAGGCGCCGGGCCTGGGCCAGGTTGGCCAGCACATCGCTCTGGCTGACCATTTGAATTACCGCAAAGGACATGGGCCGACACTCCATAAATGGCATGCAGCCATGCTACTCCACAGGCTCTCAGTTTGGTTTTTCAAATGGCTTATCGAAGCTGATTTTCGGGTCTTTCCATGGCCCTTCGACTTTGTACTGCACGCTGGCAAACCGCGAAACCCGGTCGCCGATCAGCTTGTCGATCAGGAACAGCGCGCCGCCAATGGCCGGCGCGCCGACAATCAGCGCAGCGATCGGCAGGTTGTTGGTCACCGGCAATGTCACCAGCAACTTGGCATCCACGCGATCAGCCACCAGGTCCATGGTGCCATTAAGCTCCAGGTTGCTCGACGGCCCCGTCAGGGTGATCGGCTCGCGGGTCACAAACACCCCGTTGCTGGCCGCGAGCAAGCCTTTGACCCGGTCATAACTCAAGCCTTTGCCGAGCAGGTCGGAGAAGTCCAGGCGCAACCGACGGCCGATGGAGTTGAAGTTAAGCAGGCCGAACACCCGCAGCGCCTGGGCGCCACCTTCCACTTCAACGAACTGGCCTTTGCGGAATGTTGCATCCAGGCTGCCGGAAAAACGCTTGGGCCCGACCCAGGCGGGGGAGCCCGGCCAACGACCGTCCACGTCCAGGTGGAAATCTTCACTGGTCACGGTAGGCGCAAAGCCCCAGCCCTTGAGGACATCGGCGATATTCTTGCCATCCAGTCGCCCTTTATACCAACTGCTGCTGTCGCCCGGCGCGCCTTCCCAACCACCAGCGCCCTTGAGCAGCATGCCCTTGAGGCCCAGGTCCAGGTTGTTGAAGGCCAGGCCCTTGGCGGTCGGCCGGATCTTCAGCGACCACGCGCCGATCAGGTCCGGCCCCTGGAACAGCTGATCAATGCTGATGTCCAGCGCTGGAATATCCTTGGGATCGATGTCGGCCAATGGGTCCGGCGCATTTTCATCCGCCTGTACCGTCGGGTCCACCGCCGGCAGCTTCACGTACTGCAGGTTGACCGCGATGGGTGCGCCCTTGGCGTCCGACAGGTTGACCGTGCCCTTGGCCTGCTGGCTGTCGAACTGCAGGCCCCAAGCCGAGGGTTTACGGTCAAGCTGGAGGCTGACCTGGTCGAACTGCTGCCCAAAGCCAGTCAACTTGCCCACCTTGAAGTCGGCGCCGCTCAACAGCTGTTTCGCGCTGCCTCCCGGGTCGTTGCCCGCGTAGCGATCGATGAGTTTCTTCCACGGATCGATATCCAGTTCCGACAGCACACCGCGAATGCGCAGGCCCTTGCTACCGGGCAGCAGCGCATCGCCATCGCCGAGAAACAACTCGCCGCGGCCGTCGCTGAATTTATCCGGCGGCGCAGCAAAGGTGAAGTTCGCCAGGTCGCCGTAATCGAACCAGTAGCGGCGTTCGGCGCCCTGCAAGGTCATGCGGAACACGCTGTCACGGCCCTGACTGGCCGCCATGCCGAACGGTGCCGGCAGGTCCACGGCCACGCCTTTGAGGTTGGAGCTGACCCTCAACTGGCTGTCGGCACCGTCCAGATTGAGCTGCAACTGGTACGGAATATCACCGGACACCGGCAGCGGCTGGCTGATTTTCAACCAGTCCGTCAGGCGCTTGACCGTGACCTGGCCTTTGGCGGTAACGCGGGTGCTGATACTGCCCGGCTTGCCATCCGCGAAGATCTGCGCGGTGATCGGCCGATCGAAGGCTTGCGCCGTGATGTTCTGCCCACTCAGGCCCTTGGCGCTGTCGAAGCGGAAATCCCCCTTGAGCTGGCTCAGGTCCAGAGGCGGCTCAGCCAATTGCAGGCGCGCCTTGTCGGTCTGGAAATCCACCACGATCTTCGGTTCGGTGCCCTTGGCCAGCGGGATATCCAGGTCCAGCTTGCCCTGTAGATCGCCCTCGCCTTTCCAACCGGCAAAGGTCGAAGCGGTGCCTATCGGCGCTTCCTGGAGGATTTTCAGGCCATCACCCAGGCCGCCGGCAAACTCACCGGTGAGCAGTAAGTGGCTGTCCTTGCCCGCGGGCGCGTGGGGGATATTGACGTAGATGTCCTTGACGCCGGTATCGAGCAGTTGGCCCTTGCTGGCCAGGATGCGGACACCGCTCTCCTCGACAAACACTTCGCCGTTGACCTTACTCACATGGGGCCAGCCCGGCTGGAACGCCAACTCAGCGTCATGCACCTTGAAAAACAGGCTGATATTGCGCGAAGCCGGCAACGCGCCGTGATTCAGCGAGCCTTGGTACTGGAAGAAGCCTTCATCGACCGCGCCTTTGAGAATCGCGGTACGCAGCCATTCATCCAGCGCCGGGCTCAGCACCGCCGGCAGGTATTTAGGCGTGAAACGTCCATCGCCATCGACCATGCCGACCCGCAGGTCCATGTAGTCTTCCTGGCTATTGTCGAAATGCAGGCGAATCAGGAAGTCGGCGGCGACCTTGCCTTCCTCGCCCAGCACCTTGATATACGGCGCGATCAGGGTGAAACCTTGCTGATCGAGCTTCCAGGTCAGGCGCGCATTGGCCTGGATGTACTGCCAGGGCTTGGCGAAGATCGGGTCGAGGTGCAGGGAAAAGTCCTTGCTGTCCATGCGCAGCTCGCCCTGCCCCAGGTCGCCGCTGATGCTGCCGGAAACGTTACGTGCGGCAGGGGCGCCGAAGTAGGCGTCGAAGCCCACCCGCTCGAGGTTGGCGGCAAAGCTGACTTTCTGATCGGTCGTGTCCTGCGGACGAAAATCCACCAGCACATTGCGCAGCAGACCGGTGGCCTTGAGGTGTTCGATCGTCTTGGCGAAGCCTTCCGGCAACGGCGCCAAGGCATTGAGCAACGGGGTGATCGGGGTCAGGTCGAGGCGATCGGCCTGCAGGTTCCAGACTTCCTGCGCCTTGTCGGTGGCCAGGCGTTGCTGCAATTGCAGACGCGATTCCCAACGGCTATCGCCGATGTTCATCGCCAACGAATCGAACAGCACCTTGAGGCCGCTCTCACTGCGTTGCAGGTAGGCGGTCAGGGCGAGGTTTTCAATGTGGACCGGCTTGCGGTCAGCATAGCCGCCCTTCACTTGCGGCGAGTTGAGGCGCACCACCGCGCTTTGCACGGTGCCTTTGGCCCAGGTCAGCCAGAATTCACCGCCAGCCTTGAACTGCGTGAGTTTCCACTGCTGGGTCAACCTGGCCGGGACCCATTTGGCCCAATCGCTCTGGGGCAGGCTCAGGTAGGCCTGGACCTCAGCGTCTTTCCAGGCACTGGCGCGGATCTGCGTGCGCAGGCTCAGGGCCAGGGGTTGGCCATCCGGCAGGGTCAGGCGGGCGTCCAGGCGTTGGCGGGTCGCGCCCGTTTGCAAGCTCAGGCCCACATACGTGAAGGTCAGCGGCGCCTGGTCGAACGGCTGCAACGTGACCTGGCTATCCAGCAACGACACGCGCTGGACACTCTGCATGCGCTTGAGCAACTGTTCCGGGTCCAGCGGCTGGTCGTCCTGCACCGGCAGGCCTTGCAGCGCCCAGTGGCCATCCTTGTCTTCCCTGGCGCTCAGTTGCAGGCCGCTGACTTCCAGGTGGGCAATACGCACGTCGCGCGCCATCAGGCTGGCCCAGATGTCCGGCACCACCTGCACCTGGTCCAGGCGCAAGACATTGCTGCCCTCGCCCACCATCACGTCATGGGCCAGCAACACAGGGGCGAAACCGCTCCAGCGGCCTTCAAGGCGACCGATCTGCAGCGGCATATCCACCGCGGCCTGGGCCTTGGCTTCGATTTCTGCGCGGTATTCGGCGACCAGCGGGGTCAATTCACGCCCCAGGCTCACGTACACCGCCGCCAATACCAGTAGCAGGGCGCACAGGCCCAGGCCCCAGCGGGTCAAAGCGGCAAAAAAGCGTGTCAGACGCTCCATGTCAAGCGACCCTCAGGCAGTAGTCGGACCGCAGATCCAGGTCTGTCGGGTTCAGGGAAAGCCAATGAATGAAAATCAGAGCAGCACCACGTCGTATTGTTCCTGGGAGTACATGGTTTCGACCTGAAAACGAATGGTGCGCCCGATAAACCCTTCCAGTTCAGCCACGTTACCGGACTCTTCATCCAGCAAGCGGTCGACCACTTTCTGGTTGGCAAGCACTCTATAACCTTCAGCCTGGTAGGCTCGTGCCTCTCGTAGGATTTCCCGGAAAATCTCGTAGCAAACCGTTTCAGGGGTCTTCAATTTACCGCGCCCCTGGCAACTGCTGCACGGCTCGCACAGCACTTGCTCAAGACTTTCGCGGGTGCGCTTGCGGGTCATCTGCACCAGGCCCAGCTCGGTGATGCCGATAATGTTGGTCTTGGCGTGATCACGTTCCAGCTGCTTTTCGAGGGTGCGCAGCACCTGACGCTGGTGTTCTTCATCTTCCATGTCGATGAAGTCGATGATGATGATCCCGCCCAGGTTGCGCAGGCGCAATTGGCGGGCAATCGCGGTGGCCGCTTCGAGGTTGGTCTTGAAGATGGTCTCTTCAAGGTTGCGGTGCCCCACGAACGCACCGGTGTTGACGTCGATGGTGGTCATGGCTTCGGCCGGGTCCACCACCAGGTAGCCACCGGACTTGAGCGGCACTTTGCGTTCGAGGGCTTTCTGGATTTCGTCTTCGACGCCATACAAGTCGAAGATCGGCCGCTCGCCAGGGTAATGCTCCAGGCGGTCAGCAATTTCCGGCATCAGTTCGGCAACAAATTGCGTGGTGCGCTGGAAAGTTTCCCGCGAGTCGATGCGAATTTTCTCGATCTTGGGGCTGACCAGGTCACGCAAGGTGCGCAGGGCCAGGCCCAGGTCTTCATAGATCACGCTGGGGGCGCCGACGGTCTTGATCTGTGTGCCGATCTGGTCCCACAGGCGCCGCAGATAGCGGATATCCATGAGGATTTCATCGGCACCGGCGCCTTCGGCGGCGGTGCGCAGGATAAACCCACCCGCTTCCTTGATGCCCTCGGCGGCAACGCAGTCGCTGACCACTTTTTTCAGGCGCTCGCGCTCGGCTTCGTCTTCAATCTTCAGGGAAATGCCGACATGGGCGGTGCGCGGCATGTACACCAGGTAGCGCGAAGGAATCGACAGTTGCGTGGTCAGCCGCGCACCTTTGGAGCCGATGGGGTCCTTGGTGACTTGCACCACCAGGCTCTGCCCTTCATGCACCAGGGCGCTGATGCTTTCCACCGCCGGGCCTTCACGCAGGGAAATTTCCGAGGCATGGATAAACGCGGCGCGGTCCAGGCCGATATCGACGAAGGCGGCCTGCATGCCGGGCAATACGCGCACGACCTTGCCTTTATAGATGTTGCCGACGATCCCGCGCTTCTGGGTGCGCTCGACGTGAACTTCCTGCAGAACACCGTTCTCTACCACCGCCACGCGCGATTCCATCGGCGTGATATTGATCAGAATCTCTTCACTCATGGCTGGGTCTCGTTCAGGCGTTTTCACAATAGTGGCCGGTCGCTTAAGGCTGGGCGCTGGTGTACGGCGTTCAGCGCGCGGTAAGGTTTTGCCAACAGGGTATGCCGAATTGTCCAAGCAACTGCGCGGTTTCGCACACCGGCAAGCCGACCACGGCGGAATAACTGCCATTGAGCCCGGCCACGAACACCGAGCCCAGCCCCTGGATAGCATAACCCCCGGCCTTGTCCTGAGGTTCGCCACTGTGCCAGTAGCTTGTAGCCTCCTCGACAGAAATCCCACGAAAAAGTACGCGACTGCTTACACATCGGGTGTCACAGCGCTGACCGTCCGTGAGAGCAACCGCCGTCAGCACTTCATGTTCACGCCCTGCCAGCGCCAGCAACATGGCCAGGCCGTCGGCCTGATCCACCGGTTTGCCAAGGATCTGGCCGTCGACGATCACCGCCGTGTCGGCGCCCAGCACACAGGCCCCGGAGGTTTCCCCGAGGGCAGCGAAACCCGCCGCGGCCTTGGCGCGCGCCAGGCGCTCGACGTAGGAAACGGGAGATTCGTTGGTAAGAGGCGTTTCATCAATCGCGGCGCTGACCACAGTGAACGGCACACCGATCTGGGTCAGCAGTTCACGCCGCCTTGGGGAGCCCGAGGCCAGATAAAGCGAATTCATTGCAGACTCTCCCTGTGGGGTTCGATAACCAGGCAGAGCCTCGCAATCCATTCAATTGATTTTATAGCGGCGACATAACCCGCGCAGACCGAAACTGACCCACGGCCACAGCAACGCGCTGACCAGGGCCGGCAACACCAGTGCCAAGGTCGGCTGTCGGTTGCCGGTCAAGGCACTGAGCCACAGCTGCACCAACTGCGCCAGGCCGAAGATCACCAGGATCACCAGGCACTGTTGCCACATCGGGAACATGCGCAGGCGCTGCTGCAATGAGAGCACCAGGAAGGTGATCAAGGTCAGGATCAACGCGTTCTGCCCCAGCAAGGTGCCATAGAGCACATCTTCCGCCAAGCCCAGAAACATTGCGGTGACCATGCCCACTTTATGCGGCAGGTTCAGCGACCAGAATGCCAGCAGCAGGGCCAGCCAGAGCGGACGCAGGATTTCCATGAACTGCGGCAGCGGCGAAACACTGAGCAGCAAGCCGAGAGCAAAGGTCAGCCAGACGATCCAGCCATTGCGCGAATGAGTACCGGCCATTATTCCTCCCTCTGCCGCGTGGTTGCCCGGGCGGCGGGCGTCGCGGTCGCAGGCGCGGCGGCCGGCGGTTTGGTCGCCGCCGGTTTCACCGGGCGAGCGCTGTGAGCGGCCGGCTTGGCTGGCGTGGCCACGGGCGCAGTCACCGCCGGCGCTGTTGCAGGCGGTGTGGCTGGCGCGGGCTTGGGTACGGTCGCCGGGATGATCGGCGTGGTGCCGTTGCGTTTGTCTTCCGCTTCCTGGGCCTGAGCGGCGTCGTTGGCGCGCTCTTCCGGGGTGCGGTTGTCGCTGAAGACCAGCAACAGGTAGCGGCTGCGGTTCAGCGCGGCCGTCGGCACGGCGCGGACAATCGCGAAAGGCTGGCCGGAGTCGTGGATCACTTCCTTGACCGTCGCCACCGGATAACCCGCCGGGAAGCGCTGACCCAGGCCGGAACTGACCAACAGGTCGCCTTCCTTGATATCGGCGGTGTCGGCCACATGACGCAGTTCCAGCCGCTCCGGGTTACCCGTACCGCTGGCAATCGCGCGCAGGCCGTTGCGGTTGACCTGCACCGGAATGCTGTGGGTAGTGTCCGTCAGCAGCAATACCCGCGATGTGTAGGGCATCAACTCGACCACCTGCCCCATCAGGCCACGGGCATCGAGTACCGGCTGGCCAAGAACCACACCGTCGCGCTCACCCTTGTTGATGATGATGCGATGGGTAAAGGGGTTGGGGTCCATGCCGATCAACTCGGCGACTTCGACCTTCTCGTTGACCAGTGCGGAGGAGTTGAGCAACTCGCGCAGCCGAACGTTCTGCTCGGTGAGGGCCGCCAGCTTTTGCATGCGCCCCTGCAGCAGCAGGTTTTCAGTCTTGAGTTTTTCGTTCTCGGCGACCAGCTCGGTGCGGCTGCCGAATTGGCTGGCCACGCCCTGGTAGAGACGTTGCGGCAGGTCGGTGATCCAGTAAGTCTGCATCAACACCAGCGACATCTGGCTACGCACGGGCTTGAGCAGTGCAAAGCGAGCATCGACCACCATCAGCGCGACCGAAAGCACGACCAGCACCAATAAGCGCACGCCCAATGAGGGGCCTTTGGCGAAAAGCGGTTTAATAGGCCGCTCCTCCCAGGCAAATGTTCTCTCTATTCATACGGCATCTAACCGGCCTGGATGCAGATTGAAGAAGATAAACGCCAACAGGCAGCACTGCAAAGTGCTGCCTGCGGGCGAAACATGGGCTTACCAGCAATCACTTATTCGCTGGAGAGCAGGTCCATGGTGTGTTTATCCATCATTTCCAGTGCACGGCCACCGCCACGGGCGACGCAGGTCAGCGGGTCTTCGGCGACGATCACCGGCAGGCCGGTTTCCTGGGCCAGCAACTTATCGAGGTCGCGCAGCAAGGCGCCACCACCGGTCAGTACCAGGCCACGCTCGGCGATATCGGAAGCCAGCTCCGGCGGCGATTGCTCCAGCGCGCTCTTCACCGCCTGAACGATGGTGGCCAGGGACTCTTGCAGAGCCTCGAGCACTTCATTGGAGTTCAGGGTGAAGGCACGTGGCACGCCTTCGGCCAGGTTGCGACCGCGCACATCAACTTCGCGCACTTCGCCGCCCGGATATGCGGTACCGATTTCCTGCTTGATGCGCTCGGCGGTGGATTCGCCGATCAGGCTGCCGTAGTTGCGACGCACATAAGTGATGATCGCTTCGTCGAAGCGGTCACCGCCCACACGGACGGATTCGGCATACACCACACCGTTCAGGGAAATCAGGGCGATTTCAGTGGTACCACCACCGATATCCACCACCATCGAACCGCGCGCTTCTTCAACCGGCAGGCCGGCACCGATCGCAGCAGCCATCGGCTCTTCGATCAGGAACACTTCACGGGCACCGGCACCAAGGGCCGATTCACGGATGGCACGACGCTCCACCTGGGTGGACTTGCACGGTACGCAGATCAGCACACGAGGGCTGGGCTGCAGAAAACTGTTTTCGTGAACCTTGTTGATGAAGTACTGCAGCATCTTCTCGCAGACACTGAAGTCGGCGATCACGCCGTCTTTCATCGGACGAATGGCCGCGATATTGCCTGGTGTTCGGCCGAGCATGCGCTTGGCCTCGGTGCCGACGGCAACGACACTTTTCTGATTACCATGGGTCCGAATAGCCACAACCGATGGCTCATTCAGGACGATACCGCGCTCGCGCACGTAAATAAGGGTGTTGGCAGTGCCCAGGTCAATGGAAAGATCGCTGGAAAACATGCCACGCAGTTTCTTGAACATGGGGAAAGGACCCTAGGCAACGCGTGGGTAAAAAAGTGCGGCAAACTCTAACAACGACAGGGATTTTGGGCAAGGCGCCAATGTGCTAAATTGGCCGACTTTCTACGCACCAACCCCCACAATCGCGGCCATATGACCGTAGAAATGCGGTAGTGTTCCGACAATCTAACACACGGACGCCCTCCGTTCTGTTTTCCACTGGAGAATCCCATGGCGCTTGAACGCTCCGACGTGGAAAAAATCGCACATCTGGCCTCGCTTGGCCTGAATGATGCCGATCTTCCACAGACCACCGCAGCCCTGAACAGCATTCTCGGGCTGGCTAACCAAATGCAGGCCGTGAATACCGACGGCATCGAGCCCCTGGCTCACCCGCTGGAAGCCACCCAGCGCCTGCGCGCAGACGTCGTGACCGAAGTCAATCATCGCGAGGCCTACCAGTCCATCGCGCCAGCGGTCGAAAACGGCCTGTATCTGGTTCCGAAAGTCATCGACTAAAGGGAAAGAGCCTTTCATGCATCACATGACTCTGGCCGAGATCGCCCGCGGTCTCGCCGACAAAAAGTTTTCTTCCGAAGAGCTGACCAAGACCTTGCTGGCGCGTATCGCCGAGCTCGACCCCAAGGTCAACAGCTTCATCAGCATCACCGAGGAGCTGGCCTTGAGCCAGGCCAAGGCCGCCGACGCACGTCGCGCCAACGGTGAGAACGGCGCGCTGCTGGGCGCACCGATCGCCCACAAGGACTTGTTCTGCACCCAGGGCATTCGCACCAGCTGCGGCTCGAAGATGCTCGACAACTTCAAGGCGCCCTACGACGCCACCGTGGTGTCCAAGCTGGCCGCCGCCGGGGCCGTGACCCTGGGCAAGACCAACATGGACGAATTCGCCATGGGCTCGGCCAACGAGTCGAGCTACTACGGCGCGGTGAAAAACCCGTGGAACCTGGACTGCGTGCCAGGCGGCTCGTCCGGTGGTTCGGCGGCGGCGGTTGCCGCGCGCTTCCTGCCGGCGGCCACGGCCACCGACACCGGCGGCTCGATCCGCCAGCCCGCCGCGTTCACCAACCTCACCGGGCTGAAGCCGACCTACGGTCGCGTGTCCCGCTGGGGCATGATCGCCTATGCCTCCAGCCTTGATCAGGGCGGTACCCTGGCACGCACTGCCGAAGACTGCGCAATATTGTTACAAGGTATGGCAGGCTTCGACGCACAGGACTCCACCAGCGTCGACGAGCCGGTGCCGGACTACAGCGCCAGCCTCAATACCTCGCTCAAAGGCCTGCGCATCGGCGTACCGAACGAATATTTCAGTGCCGGCCTCGACCCGCGTATCGCCGAACTGGTCCACAACAGCGTCAAGGAGCTGGAAAAGCTCGGCGCCGTGATCAAGCCAATCAGCCTGCCGAACAACCAGCACGCGATTCCGGCGTACTACGTGATCGCGCCGGCCGAAGCGTCTTCCAACCTGTCGCGGTTCGACGGCGTGCGTTTCGGTTACCGCTGCGAAAACCCGAAAGACCTCAACGACCTGTACAAACGTTCCCGTGGCGAAGGCTTCGGTGCCGAAGTGCAGCGCCGGATCATGGTCGGTGCCTACGCCCTGTCGGCCGGTTACTACGACGCGTACTACCTCAAGGCGCAAAAAATCCGTCGCCTGATCAAGAACGACTTCATGGCGGCGTTCGAAGAAGTCGACGTGATCCTCGGCCCAACCACGCCGAACCCGGCCTGGAAGATCGGCGCCAAGACCGGCGACCCGATCGCCGAGTACCTGGAAGACCTGTACACCATCACCGCCAACCTCGCGGGCTTGCCGGGCTTGTCCATGCCCGCCGGTTTCGTCGATGGCCTGCCGGTCGGAGTGCAATTGCTTGCCCCGTACTTCCAGGAAGGCCGCCTGCTCAATGTGGCGCACCAGTACCAGTTGAACACCGACTGGCACACCCGCACCCCTACCGGCTTCTGAGGAGAACACTATGCAATGGGAAGTCGTGATCGGGCTGGAGATTCATACCCAGCTCGCCACCCAATCGAAGATTTTCTCCGGTAGCGCCACCACGTTCGGCGCAGAACCCAACACCCAGGCGAGCCTGGTAGACCTGGGCATGCCCGGTGTGTTGCCGGTGCTGAACCAGGAAGCGGTACGCATGGCGGTGATGTTCGGCCTGGCGATTGACGCCGAGATCGGCCAGCACAGCGTGTTCGCGCGCAAGAACTACTTCTACCCGGACCTGCCCAAGGGCTATCAGATCAGCCAGATGGAGTTGCCGATTGTCGGCAAAGGCTACCTGGATATCCCGCTGGAAGACGGCACCATCAAGCGTGTCGGCGTAACCCGCGCGCACCTGGAAGAAGACGCCGGCAAGAGCCTGCATGAAGAGTTCAACGGTGCCACCGGCATCGACCTGAACCGCGCCGGCACGCCGTTGCTGGAGATCGTGTCCGAGCCAGACATGCGCAGCGCCAAGGAAGCCGTGGCCTACGTCAAGACGATCCACGCGCTGGTGCGCTACCTGGGCATCTGCGACGGCAACATGGCCGAAGGCTCGCTGCGCTGCGACTGCAACGTGTCGGTCCGGCCAAAGGGCCAGGTCGAGTACGGCACCCGCTGCGAGATCAAGAACGTCAACTCGTTCCGTTTCATCGAGAAGGCGATCAACACCGAGGTGCGTCGCCAGATCGAACTGATCGAAGACGGCGGCAAGGTGATCCAGCAAACTCGCCTGTACGACCCGAACAAAGACGAAACCCGCGCCATGCGCAGCAAAGAGGAAGCCAACGACTACCGTTACTTCCCCGATCCGGACCTGTTGCCAGTGGTCATCGAGGACTCGTTCCTCAATGACGTGCGCGCCACCCTGCCGGAATTGCCGCCGCAGAAACGCGAGCGCTTCCAGGCGCAGTTCGGCCTGTCGGTCTACGACGCCAGCGTCCTCGCGTCGAGCCGTGAGCAAGCCGACTACTTTGAAAAAGTCGTGAGCATCGCCGGGGACGCCAAGCTGGCGGCCAACTGGGTGATGGTGGAATTGGGCAGCCTGCTGAACAAACAGGGCCTGGAAATCGACGAAGCACCGGTCTCGGCCGAGCAGTTGGGCGGCATGCTGCTGCGCATCAAAGACAATACCATCTCCGGCAAAATCGCCAAGACTGTGTTCGAAGCCATGGCCGGCGGTGAGGGCAGCAGCGACGAGATCATCGAGAAGCGCGGCCTCAAGCAAGTCACCGACAGCGGCGCCATCTCGGCGGTGCTCGATGAAATGCTCGCGGCCAACGCGGAGCAGGTCGAACAGTACCGCGCGGCAGACGAAGCCAAGCGCGGCAAAATGTTCGGCTTCTTTGTCGGCCAGGCCATGAAAGCCTCCAAGGGCAAGGCCAACCCGCAACAGGTGAACGAACTGCTGAAAAGCAAGCTCGAAGGCTGATCGCGATGAAAGGGCCGAGTGAGATTTCATGCTCGACTCGGACCTCCTGTGGGAGGGGGCTTGCTCCCGATAGCGGTGATTCAGTCAAAACACCAATGACTGACACTCCACTATCGGGAGCAAGCCCCCTCCCACATTTGATAAGGGGATACCTTGAATGAAGCGCTTACTTGGCCTTTTAGCCGTGTTCTCTTTGCTGGCCGGTTGCGCCAGCAGCCTCATCGACCCCAACGGCTACGACGAAACCGGCACCGCGTCTTACTACGGCGCCAAGCACCATGGCAAAAAAACCGCCAGCGGTGAACCCTTCAACCAGAACGCCCTGACCGCCGCCCATCGGCGCCTGCCTTTCGGCACGCAGGTCAAGGTGACCAATCTCGATACCGACAAATCCGTGGTGGTACGCATCAATGATCGCGGCCCGCACACCCGTGGGCGGCTAATCGATCTGTCGCGCCAGGCCGCCGCGCAACTGGGCATGCTGAGCAGCGGCACCGCACGGGTTCGTGTGCAAGCCCTGAGCAATTGACGACGGAGCCCTGGCCATTTTCGGATTAACCGCCCTCTCGCCCTGGAGCCTGATCGAATTGATCAGCGGCCTGCTGCTGCTGATCGTCGGCGCCGAAATCCTGGTGCGCGCCGCGGTGCGCCTGGCTGCCAGCCTCAAGGTCCGCCCGCTGATCATCGGCCTGACGATCGTCGCCTTCGGCAGCAGTGCGCCGCAGATGACCGTCAGCCTGCAAGCCACCCTCGCCGGCAATACCGACATTGCCGTGGGCAGCGTGATCGGCAGCAGCATTTTCAACATCCTCGTCACCCTGGGCCTGTCGGCGCTGATCATTCCGCTGCGGGTCTCGCGGCAACTGGTGCGCCTGGATATCCCGGTGATGATCCTCGCCGGCCTGCTGGTGTTTACCCTGGCGGCCAATGAAGAACTGACGCCACTCGACGGTTCGCTGCTGCTCGCGGCCCTGCTGGCCTACCTCGGCGTGCTGCACTACCAGACCCGCCATTCACGGCGCCCGCGCACACTGGACACGGTGGCCAAGGCGCCCTGGTTGAGCAGCGTATTGCTGATGTTCGGCGGCTTGCTGGTGCTGGTGCTGGCCGGGCATTTGTTGCTGGGTGCGGCGGTGGATGTGGCGAGCGACCTGGGCCTGTCGGAACGCATCATCGGCTTGACGCTGATCGGCGTCGGCACTTCACTGCCGTGCCTGGCCACCTCGCTGATCGCGGCCCTGCGCGGTCAGCGGGATATCGCCGTGGGTAACGTGATCGGCAGCAACTTGTTCAACCTGCTGGGCGTACTGGGGCTGACCGCCCTGCTCGCGCCCTCGCCGCTGTCGGTGTCGCCCAATGCCCTGGATTTCGACCTGCCGGTGATGCTCGGCGTGGTGGTGTTGTGCCTGCCGGTGTTTTATACCGGCTACCGCGTGACCCGTGCCGAAGGCCTGGTGCTGTTGGGCTTGTACCTGGCGTATGGGCTGCATGTGATGGCGTTCACCACCGGCATGGGCCTGGCCAACAAACTTGAACAACTGATGCTGTATTACGTCCTGCCAGTGCTGGTGGCTTTCCTGTTGTTCAGCACGCTGCGAGCCTGGCGCCGCCAACACAAGAGGGAATCGCAATGACCGATCAGAAAAAGCCCGGAGTTGAAATGCGTCGTCAGGTGATGGGCGATGCGTTCGTCGATCGCGCCCTGGGCAACGCCACCGAATTCACCCAGCCGCTGCAGGACTTCGTCAACGAACATGCCTGGGGCAGCGTGTGGAACCGCGAAGGCTTGCCGCTGAAGACGCGCAGCCTGATCACCCTCGCCGCCCTCACCGCGCTCAAGTGCCCGCAGGAACTCAAAGGCCATGTGCGCGGCGCGCTGAACAATGGCTGCACCGTCGAAGAAATCCGCGAAGCGCTGCTGCATTGCGCGGTGTATGCCGGTGTGCCGGCGGCGATCGAGGCGTTTCGCGCGGCGCAGGACGTGATTGAGGCGTATCAGGCGGACAAGCAGTGATGGTCAGGTAGCTATCACCGGCACAGCTCAGATCCACCCGCCCGCCTGCAACACAAAAATCCCGATATTCGTGGTCACCGCCGCCATCAAGGTGGTGATCACGATAATCGCCGCCGCCAGCTCATGATTCCCCTGCGCCGCCCTGGCCATCACAAAGCTCGCGGCCGCCGTCGGTGCGCCGAAGTACAGGAACAGAATCCCCAGTTCCGGCCCGCGAAACCCGAGCAACCACGCCCCCAGGGTGGCGACCACCGGCAGCCAGACCATCTTCATCAAGCTCGCGCTCAGCGCCATGTTGCCGCTCTTGCGCAACGCCGCCAGCGACAAGGTGCCGCCGATGCAGATCAGCGCCAACGGCAACGTCATGTCGGCCAGGTACTGCGCGGATTTTTCCAGCCAGCCCGGCAAGCCGATCTGGAAATAGGCGAACGGCGCGGCCGCAATCACGCTGATGATCAGCGGGTTGGCCAGCACACTTTTGCAGATGCTCCACGGGTCGGACTTGATCACCGGGCTGTACACCGCCAGCACAATGGTCGACAGCGTGTTGTAGAACAGGATCACCAGCGCCGCGAGGATCGCGCCGAGGGAGATGCCGTAATCACCGTACATACTGGCCGCCAGCGCCAGGCCGATCACCCCGTTGTTGCCGCGAAACGCGCCCTGGGTGTAGATGCCCCGGTCTTCACGCTTGCAGCGCAAAATCGCCCAGCCCCAGGCCAGGGCAAAGCTCAACAGCGTGGCGACGGCGAAGTAGATCAGCAAACCCGGCTTGAGCGCCGAATGCAGGTCGGCATGCAGGATGCCGAGAAACAGCAGCGCCGGCATGGTGACGTTGAACACCAGGGACGATGCCGTGTGGATAAAGCTGTCGTTGATCCAGTTGATGCGCTTGAGCAGCACACCGAGGAACAACATGGCAAACACCGGCGCGGTGATGGTGAGGGTGGTGAGGAAGATAGCCAGCATGCCGGGGAGAACCTTGGTGGGCGTCGTTAGGGGGCTAATGATAAGCCATACGGCCCAATGGCGCCTGATAGACCGCTATCGGGGGCAAGCCCCCTCCCACATAGGGTCGCCGCTATCGGGGGTAAGTCGAGTCGTCGCACCGCCCCTCCCACACTGAATCTGCGTCAGACACACAACGGATGAACACCGCAGACCCTATGTGGGAGGGGCGGTGCGACGACTCGACTTGCCCCCGATAACGGCGACTCGGTCTCAGGTAATCGGCGCCGGGTTGAACAACGTAATGTCGTTATGCAGCTTGTGCTGCTCCGCCCACGTCTGCTTCCTGCCGCTGGCTACATCCAGGTAGAAGTGGAACAACTCCCACCCCAACTCCTCAATGCTCGCACGCCCGGTGGCGATGCGCCCGGCGTCGATATCGATCAGGTCCGGCCAGCGCTGCGCCAGCTCCGTGCGGGTCGAGACCTTCACCACCGGCGCCATCGCCAGCCCGTAAGGCGTGCCACGCCCGGTGGTGAACACATGCAGGTTCATCCCCGCCGCCAGTTGCAAGGTGCCGCACACGAAGTCGCTGGCCGGCGTGGCGCAAAAGATCAGGCCTTTGCCCTTGAAGCGTTCACCCGGGCCGAGCACGCCGTTGATCGCGCTGCTGCCGGACTTGACGATGGAGCCCAGGGACTTCTCGACAATGTTCGACAACCCGCCCTTCTTGTTCCCCGGCGTGGTATTGGCGCTGCGATCCGCCTCGCCCTTGGCCAGATAACGGTCGTACCAGTCCATTTCCCGTACCAGTTCCTCGGCGATTTCCTTGGTTTGCGCACGAGAAGTCAGCAGGTAGATGGCATCACGCACCTCAGTGACTTCGGAAAACATCACCGTCGCCCCCGCTCGCAGCAACAAGTCCGAAGCGAACCCCAGCGCCGGGTTGGCGGTGATGCCGGAAAACGCATCACTGCCGCCGCACTGCATGCCCAGGATCAGCTCGGACGCCGGCACGGTTTCCCGGCGGCGCTGGTCGAGCTTCTTCAGGCGCACCTCGGCCAGGGCCATGATCTGCTCGATCATCTCGCTAAACCCGTGGCTGGAATCCTGCAGGCGATACAGCCACGGTTCGCTCAGGTCGACGGAGCTGTCGTTGTCGTGCATCACCTGCCCGGCCTGCAATTTCTCGCAGCCCAGGCTGATCACCAGGGCTTCGCCACCCAGGTTCGGGTTGCGCGCCAGGTTGCGCACGGTGCGGATCGGGATATACGCATCCGTCGCGGTGATCGCCACCCCGCAGCCGTAGCTGTGGGTCAGCGCCACCACGTCATCGACATGCGGGTACTTGGGCAGCAACTCGTCCTTGATGCGCTTGACCGCATGGTCCAGCACACCGGTGACGCACTGCACGGTGGTGGTGATGCCGAGGATATTGCGCGTGCCCACGGTGCCGTCGGCATTGCGATAGCCCTCGAAGGTAAAGCCTTCCAGCGGCGCCTGGGCCGCTGGCACCTCGGTGGACAGCGGCAAGCTGTCCAGCGGCGGCGCGGTGGGCATGCGCAGTTGATCTTCCTGCACCCAACTGCCGCGTGGAATCGGCGCCAGGGCGTAACCGATGGTTTGGCCGTAGCGAATGATCCGACCGCCTTCGGGGATATCTTCGAGGGTCACTTTGTGGCTTTGTGGAATGAAATCCACGGTCACCAGGCCGTCCGGGAACTCGGTCCCGGCCGGTACACCCTGGTCATTGACCACGATCACCACGTTGTCGCGCTCGTGCAAACGAATCGAGCGCGGCGAGTCGGCATGTTCAATCAACTGCATCACACGGCCCCTTCAGGAATGCGCTTGGGTAAGGTTGGTCAACTCAGGCCCTTGGCTTGGCGGCTCTTTGAGCACCACGCGTTTGATCGGGCCGACAATCACCAGGTAACTGAACACGGCCACCAGCGCGTTCGCGCCGACAAACACCAGGGCCCATTTGAACGAACCGGTGGTGCTGATGATGTAACCGATGACAATCGGCGTGGTGATCGACGCCAGGTTACCGAAGGTGTTGAACAGGCCGCCACTGAGCCCGGCGATCTGTTTCGGCGAGGTGTCGGACACCACCGCCCAACCCAGTGCGCCAACGCCTTTGCCGAAGAAGGCCAAGGCCATGAAACCCACCACCATCCACTCGATATCCACGTAGTTGCAGGCCACGATGCTGCTGGAGATCAGCAGGCCGCCAATGATCGGCGCCTTGCGGGCGAAGGTCAGGGAATGGCCTTTGCGCAGCAGGTAGTCGGAGATCACCCCGCCCAACACACCGCCGATAAACCCGCAGATCGCCGGCAATGAGGCAATGAACCCGGCCTTGAGAATGGTCATGCCGCGGTCCTGCACCAGGTACACCGGGAACCAGGTCAGGAAGAAGTAGGTGATGCCGTTGATGCAGTACTGGCCCAGGTACACGCCGAGCATCATGCGGTTGGTCAGCAACTGGCGGATGTAATCCCACTTCGGACCGTCGGTTTTCTTACCCTTGTCCTGGTCCATATCGACCATCGCACCGTTGGCCGCGATGTGATTGAACTCGGCTTCGTTGATCAGCGGATGCTGGCGCGGGCTGTGGATAACTTTCAGCCAGACCAGCGAGAACAGGACGCCGATCACGCCCATCACGATAAACACGTGCTGCCAGCCGAAGCTGTAGACGATCCAGCCCATCAGCGGCGCGAACAGCACCGTGGCGAAGTACTGCGCCGAGTTGAAGATCGCCGAGGCCGTGCCGCGTTCGGCGGTGGGGAACCAGGCGGCCACGATGCGCGCGTTACCCGGGAAGGATGGCGCTTCGGCCAGGCCCACCATAAAGCGCAGCATGAACAGCGCCACGACTGCCGTGGAGACACCGAACTCACCGACATAGCCTTGCAATATGGTGAACAGTGACCAGGTGAAGATGCTCAGGGCATAGACTTTTTTCGAGCCGAACCGATCGAGCAGCCAGCCGCCGGGGATTTGCCCGGCCACGTAGGCCCAACCGAATGCAGAGAAGATGTAACCGAGGGTGACCGCGTCGATGCCGAGGTCTTTTTGCAGGCTGGAACCCGCAATTGCGATGGTGGCCCGGTCGGCATAGTTGATCGTGGTCACCAGAAACAGCATGAGCAGGATCAAATAGCGGACATGGGTCGGTTTGGTCGCTTGCATGTAGAAGTACTCCCACTAATTATTTTTTTTGCGGGTGATATTTATGTGTTGCTGGACGCTGCCCCTGTAGGAGCGAGCTTGCTCGCGAAAAACTCAAAGGCACCGCATGCCCCCTGAATACCTGCGTATTCGTTGAATTTTTTCGCGAGCAAGCTCGCTCCTACAGTGTTACGAACCGATGTAGCTGGTTTTCACCACGGTGTAGAACTCTTGCGCATAGCGACCTTGCTCACGCGAACCGTAGGATGAACCTTTACGACCACCGAACGGAACGTTGTAGGAGCGAGCTTGCTCGCGAAAAACTCAAAGGCACCGCGTGCCCCCTGAATGCCTGCGTATTCGTTGAGATTTTTCGCGAGCAAGCTCGCTCCTACAGTGTTACGAACCGATGTAGCTGGTTTTCACCACGGTGTAGAACTCTTGCGCATAGCGACCTTGCTCGCGCGAACCGTAGGATGAACCTTTACGCCCACCGAACGGAACGTTGTAGGAGCGAGCTTGCTCGCGAAAAACTCAAAGGCACCGCGTGCCCCCTGAATGCCTGCGTATTCGTTGAAATTTTTCGCGAGCAAGCTCGCTCCTACAGTGTTACGAACCGATGTAGCTGGTTTTCACCACGGTGTAGAACTCTTGCGCATAGCGACCTTGCTCACGCGAACCGTAGGATGAACCTTTACGCCCACCGAACGGAACGTGATAGTCCACGCCGGCAGTCGGCAGGTTGACCATCACCATTCCGGCCTGAGAGTGGCGCTTGAAGTGGTTGGCGTATTTCAGCGAGGTGGTGGCGATGCCCGCCGACAAACCGAACTCGGTGTCGTTGGCCATGGCCAGCGCCGCCTCGTAGTCCGCCACGCGCACCACGTTGGCCACCGGGCCGAAGATCTCTTCGCGGCTGATCCGCATGGCCGCCTCGCTGTCGGCGAACAGCGTCGGCGCCAGGTAGTAGCCTTCGGTGTCGCAGGTCACCAGGCCGCCACCGCTCACCAGCCGCGCACCTTCGCTCTGGCCGATGTCGATGTATTTCAAGTCCTGGTCCAACTGGGCCTGGGAGACGACCGGGCCAATGTCGGTGCCGCTTTTCAACGCGTGGCCGACCTTGATCGACTTCATGCGCTCGGCCATGGCCGCGACGAACTGATCGTGAATACCGGCGGTGACGATCAAGCGGCTGGAGGCGGTGCAACGCTGGCCGGTGGAATAGAACGCGCTCTGTACCGACAGCTCGACAGCTTGCTTGAGGTCGGCGTCATCGAGAACGATCTGCGGGTTCTTGCCGCCCATTTCCAACTGCACCTTGGCCTGGCGCGAGACACAACTGACCGCGATCTGACGCCCGACGCCGACCGAACCGGTGAAGCTGATGCCGTCGACTTTCGGGCTGTTGACCAACACATCGCCCACTACCCGCCCGCTGCCCATCACCAGGTTGAACACACCGGCGGGGAAACCGGCGCGGGAGATGATTTCTGCCAGGGCCCAGGCACAGCCCGGCACCAGCTCCGCCGGCTTGATCACCACGCAGTTGCCGTAGGCCAGGGCCGGAGCGATTTTCCACGCGGGGATGGCAATCGGGAAGTTCCACGGGGTAATCAGGCCGACCACGCCGAGGGCTTCGCGGGTGACTTCGACATTGACGCCCGGTCGCACCGACGGCACGTAGTCGCCGGACAGGCGCAGGCACTCGCCGGCGAAGAACTTGAAGATATTACCGGCGCGAGTCACTTCGCCAATGGCTTCAGGCAGGGTCTTGCCCTCTTCCCGGGCCAGCAGCGTGCCGAGTTCTTCGCGCCGGGCGAGGATTTCGCTGCCGACTTTATCGAGTGCGTCGTGGCGAGCCTGGATACCGGACGTCGACCAGGCCGGGAACGCAGCGCGGGCGGCATCGATGGCAGCGTTGACCTGGGCGACATCCGCCTTGGCATATTCGCCAATGACATCGGACAACTCCGACGGGTTGAGGTTGACGCAATAATCAGCGCCAGCCACCCATTGGCCGTTGATGTAGTTTTCAAAACGTTTGGCTTGGGACACGAATCTTCTCCTGACGCAAAAGGCCGCTGATTGCTCAGCGGCCTTATAGATAAGTTATTGCGGGCCTTGCTTGTCGATCAGCGCGGCCAGGGCTTCGTATTCTTCCGGCAGCAGATCGGTCAGTGGCGTGCGAACCGGGCCGGCGTCATAGCCAACGATTTTGGCGCCCGCCTTGACGATGCTCACCGCGTAGCCGGCCTTGCGGTTACGGATGTCCAGGTACGGCAGGAAGAAGTCATCGATGATCTTGCCGACGGTGGCGTGATCGTCGCGGGCGATGGCGTGATAGAAATCCATCGCAGTTTTCGGGATGAAGTTGAACACCGCCGAGGAATACACCGGCACGCCCAGGGCCTTGTAGGCAGCGGCGTAAACCTCTGCAGTCGGCAGGCCGCCCAGGTAGCTGAAACGGTCGCCCAGACGACGGCGGATCGACACCATCAATTCAATGTCACCCAGGCCGTCCTTGTAGCCGATCAGGTTCGGGCAACGTTCGGCCAGGCGCTCCAGCAAAGGCGCAGTCAGGCGGCAGACGTTGCGGTTGTAAACCACCACGCCGATCTTGACCGACTTGCACACCGCTTCCACGTGGGCGGCAACCCCGTCCTGGCTGGCTTCGGTCAAATAGTGCGGGAGCAGCAGCAAGCCTTTGGCACCGAGACGCTCGGCTTCCTGAGCGTATTCGATGGCCTGGCGGGTCGAACCGCCGACACCGGCGAGGATCGGCACGCTGGTGGCGCAGGTATCCACCGCGGTCTTCACAACCTGGGAATATTCGCTGGCCGCGAGGGAGAAAAACTCACCGGTGCCGCCGGCGGCGAACAGCGCAGTGGCGCCGTAGGGAGCCAGCCACTCCAGACGTTTGATATAGCCGGCCTGGTGAAAATCACCCTGGGCGTTGAAATCGGTCACGGGAAAAGACAGCAGACCGTGGGAGAGGATGGACTTCAGTTCTTGTGGATTCATTATTCGAACACCCTGGGCAAAGACTTTCTGGCGAAAGGTTGTTGTTGGTTTTGCTTATGTCATACGTCATCGTACAACTATAAAATATTTCGTCAACTGCAATTCATCGAACCGCCTGTTGAGAGAGAGCGCATTGACGTAGGAGTTTTTTCCTCTATGCTCGAATAGCTGTATATACATACAGTAATAAAGGAAGATTCCTACGACATAGCAAGGAGCTAACATGTCCGGTCTTGAACTCGCAGCACCCGCAGCACCCGCAAAAAACCTACCCTCCCTGCGTTTCGAAGGCGGTGAACACACTGCCATCGGCGACGACACACTGTTGCGCTTCGCCAAAGACGCCCCGGCGATTGCCGCCCGACTCGTCGAGCTGCACCTGCCCAACGGCCTGGCGCTGACTTACGGGCAAGTGATCGCCCTGGGCGGTGACTTTTATGGCATCCCGGGCCAACCCATCAGTGATGGCGCCTCGCCTGCCGAACGCGTGCAACGCTTTAACGCCGCATTCAACTCACTGGCAGGACTGCCGGCGTCACGGGAGGAAGCACACAAGATCCTGGCGGTGATGCAAAAGGAGATCAACGCGGTCAACCAGGCGATCAAGGACGGCAAATCCGCCCACGACGCCTACGCCTTGCTCGGAGATACGTTGTCTGAAGAGTGGAACCGCATCACCGGCGGCGGCAGCGCGGTCTCGGCACTGTTCCCCCTGGGCCGCTACTTGAAGCTGGCGGCGGACAACGCCGACCACTTTGGCGAATGGGCGTTGTCGGCTTACCTGGCCGGGCATACGGCGGCGCTGCAACAAGCCGTCATCGCCCATCAAAGCGGCACCGACCAGGCGCTGGAGCTGGCCTATGCGATGAACAGTTTTGCCGATCACTTCTTGACCGATCTGTTTTCCGCCGGCCACCTGCGCGTGCCGCGCAAACAGCTGGCCGCCGTGGTGACGCCTGGGGAGCTGGGCTCGCTGATCAGTCGCTTCATGCACGATGAAGACAGCAAGTTCGGGCTCAAGGTGCGCAATGCAGTCGGTGACGAATGGCATGCCTACGGCGATAAACGCTATTTCGACGCCGGCGACGCGGCCAACCGGGCGCAGGTCAAACGCGCCGTGCAGGCGTCGGCCGATGAGGTCTTCGACGCGTTTATCAGCGGTGTCGCGCCCTCCCCGGCCACCTTCAAGGCGCCGCTGTATGTGCCGGACCTGAATGCAGCACAGAACCCGGCGAATAACTTTTCGCCGCTGTTCAAGATGGAAGGCGACAAGGTGCTGCGACGCAAGGACGTGAATGACCTGAACGACAAACACTGGACCGCTGATTGGTGGGGGTGGAGTACGTACTTGCTGCTGAAGGACTACACACCCAATACGCCGGCTTGAGCCGTACCGTTTGTCGTGACTGTGATTTCTAACAGTTACGCCGATTTTCAACGAGGGCGATAACCCCGCATAGGAGCCAGGCTCTCTGGCTTCTGTGCAAAGGAGCACTCAATCATGGCCATTAAAGCCCCGAGCCTTGTCGGCGGCGACGCTTCTTGCCCGGCTCAAGTGAGCCTGGCAAGCGGCGCACGCATAGAGTTTTCCATCCCCGAGCCCAATGAGGTTTCCGCAAGCGCCCAGGTATCTATCATCGTAGGACCGGACCCCGAGTCCCCGGAAGCCGAAGGGCAGGAAAAGAACGCCGGACAGTACGACCCCAACAAGGAAGATTACGTGAAGGAGTCGAATCTCAAGCTCGATATCGCTGCCGATGACTTGAAGAAATTCGTCAACCAAACGGTGCAGGTGCGATACGCGATAAACAGCGAATCGGGAAGGTTCTATTCTGATCCGTTGATGATAACGGTCTCGCAGTGACACAGCGCTTATCCGCACCGCATCGCTCTCGTCGCAGGCACCAGACCTGCCCCGGGGACGTATCTGGACCGGTATTCACGGCCGTTTGCGCATGCAGATAAAGCAACACTCCACCCTCCAACACTGGCGTGTGAAGACCATGAAATACGAGCTCAATATGCCGGACGGCAAAAAACAGCAGATCACCTTTGATGGCGTGATTTACAAAGGAGACATTCTCGAATTTGAAGGTGCCGCTACCCAATACGAGGTAGTTAAACGATTCCTCACCGTCCCGTTCGATCTTAACGAGCCCATCACTGATGTGGCGCTTGAGGTCGTGACCTACCCTTAACCCCGCTGCGCCTCTGCTTCTTCGTGAGCATGGCGCAGCCGCTCGCGACTGTTGGTCAAATGCAAGCGCATCGCCGCCCGCGCCGCATCCGAATCCTGGCGCGCGATCGCTTCGTAGATTTCTTCGTGCTCGCGGCTCAAGCGCTTCATGTAGTGCTGCTGGTCATCCTGGGCCAGGCGTGCCGAGTTCAGGCGGGTACGCGGAATGATGCTGGTGCCCAGGTGCGTCATGATGTCGGTGAAGTAGCGGTTGCCGGTGGACAGGGCAATCTGCAGGTGGAACTGGAAGTCCGACGCCACCGCATCGCCAGCATGGGCGGCGCTTTCATTCAAGGCGTCGAGGGCGGCACGCATGCCGGCCAGTTGTTCGTCGCTGCGGCGCAACGCGGCCAGGCCCGCGGATTCCACTTCCAGGCTGATACGCAGCTCCAGGATCGCCAGCACATCGCGCAGGGTCACGATGGTGGCCGGGTCAATGCGGAAACCGCTGGGGCTTGGCGTATCCAAGACAAAGGTGCCGATACCGTGGCGGGTTTCCACTTGCCCCGCCGCCTGCAAGCGTGAGATGGCTTCACGCACCACCGTGCGGCTGACGCCATGGGCGTCCATGATCGCCGATTCGGTAGGCAGTTTGTCGCCACGCTTGAGTTGGCCGTCGCGGATCTGCTCGGACAACACCGTGACCAATTCCTGGGCAAGGCTGCGGCGCTTGCGGGGAAGACGAGGGGCGGTGTTGGTGTTTTCCATGTTGGGTCATCTTTCTTGGTGAACTGAACAGGCATCATAGCCCATGGCGGTTGTACGATCACCGTTCCAGGCATGACTTTCATCTACAACGGCCAGGCAAAAAAATGCCCCGGCAACCGCCGAGGCATTTTTCAGCCGCGCCCGAAGGCAAAAGCCGCTTACTTCACCACTTTCAGACTCGGCCGGCCGCTTGGACGCGGTGGCTCGGTATCCGGTGGCGGCACATCATCGCCGTCTTCCCCGTCGATCGCTTCGTCATCCTCGAAAGGCGACTCCAGATCGAACACCATGCCTTGGCCATTTTCCCGGGCGTAGATCCCGAGGATGGCGCCAATCGGCACGTACAGCGTATGCGGCACACCGCCGAAACGCCCTTCGAAGCTGACTGCCTCGTTGTCCATGTGCAGGTGGCGCACTGCGCTGGGCGATACGTTCAGCACAATCTGCCCGTCGCTGGCAAAACCCTGCGGAACCTGAACCGCAGGAAACTCGGAATTGACCAGCATGTGCGGGGTGCAATCGTTGTCCACAATCCACTCATAGAGCGCGCGAACCAGGTAGGGTCGACTGGAGTTCATCAACGGCTCCTTAAGCCTTAGCGCATATCGCGTTCGACACCAGACAGACTCGCCTGGAAAGCCTCACGCGCAAACTGGCGCTCCATGTAATCAAGCAGCGGCTTGGCCGGCCGCGGCAGTTCAATGCCCATAATCGGCAAGCGCCAGAGTATGGGTAATAGGCAGCAATCCACCAGGCTTTGTTCCTCACTGAGGAAAAAAGGCTTGTCGGCGAACAATGGCGAAACGCCCGTCAGGCTCTCGCGCAATTCCTTGCGCGCCACGACACGGGCCGCCTCTTTGCTGCGCGAATCCAGAATCAAATCCACCAGCCCGCACCAGTCGCGCTGAATCCGATGGATCAGCAGGCGGCTGTTGGCACGCGCCACCGGGTACACCGGCAGCAAAGGCGGATGCGGGTAACGCTCATCCAGATATTCCATCACCACGGTTGACTCCCACAACGCCAGGTCACGATCGACCAGGGTGGGCAAGCTGCCGTAAGGGTTCACTTCGATCAGCTTCGGCGGGTGACGACCCACCTCCACACTGATGATCTCGGCGCTGACACCCTTCTCTGCGAGCACGATGCGTACTCGGTGGGAATAGTGGTCGGCGGGGTCGGAGTAACAGGCCAACCGATTGGTCACGCCCATGGCGGTCCTCCTCGCTTGTTGAAATTATCGAAAGCTCAAAAACGAGCGCGCCCAGAGAGCATCTCAGTAGTACCTGATGACCAGGTCGCTACGGGTTAGAGATGCCGCTGGGCGCGCAAGATTAACAGCAATTGCTTACGGTTGGATCAATGCACATCCTTCCAGTATTCGCGCTTGAGCAGATAAGCGAATACGAAGAAGAAAGCCAGGTACAGCAAGACATACGTACCAATGCGCTGGTGCTGCAGTTTGACCGGGTTGGCCGAGTAGGCCAGGAAGGTCACGAGATTCTTGACCTTCTCGTCGAACTGCTCTTCGTTCAGCGCGCCGGACTTGGGCACGATGGTCAGTTGATCGCACGCTTCATGTGTCAGCGGCGTGCCGGTCAACGGGTCAAATTGCTTCTTGCCGCCCTCGACTACCTGAACCTGCTTGCATCCTATCACTTGGCGACCCTGCAGGCCGACCAGAACGTTAGGCATACCGACGTTCGGGAACACCACGTTGTTCACGCCCCATGGACGCGCAGGGTCTTCGTAGAAGGATTTCAGGTAGCCGTAGAGCCAATCGGTGCCGCGAACCCGCGCCACCAAAGTCAGGTCGGGCGGCGCAGCGCCGAACCAGTTCTTGGCGTCCGCTGGCTGCATGCCGATATTCATGTGGTCGCCAATCTTGGCGCCGGTGAACACCAGCTTGTCGAGCATCACCTCGTGCGGGATGCCCAGGTCATCGGCAACACGCTCGTAACGCTGGAACTTGGCGCTGTGGCAACCCATGCAATAGTTGGCGAACGTGCGTGCGCCGTCCTGCATGGCCGCTTTGTCAGACACGTCGATAGCGACTTTTTCCAACTCAGGGCCTTGCTCGGAAGCGAAGGACAGTAGCGGCAGCGCCGCAAGCATCAATGCAACGAATAATTTTTTCATCAGCCAGTCACCCTTTCCGGAACCGGTTTGGTCTTCTCTAGCCGGGTATAGAACGGCATCAGAATGAAGTAGGCGAAGTACAGGAAGGTGCAGACCTGCGACAGCAACGTGCGCTCAGGGGTTGGCGCCAGGACGCCCAGCACACCCAGGATCACGAACGCAATGCAGAACACCCACAGCCAGATCTTGCTCAGCCAGCCCTTGTAGCGCATGGACTTGACCGGGCTTCGGTCGAGCCAAGGCAGCACGAACAGCACCGCGATGGCCGCACCCATGGCGATTACGCCCATGAGCTTGTCGGGGATCGCCCGCAAGATCGCGTAGAACGGCGTGAAGTACCAGACCGGGGCAATATGCACAGGTGTCTTGAAGGCGTTGGCCTGTTCGAAGTTAGGTTTTTCCAGGAAATAACCACCCATCTCCGGGAAAAAGAACACGATCGAGCAGAACACGAACAGGAACACGACGACACCGACAATGTCTTTCACGGTGTAGTACGGGTGGAACGGGATGCCATCCAGCGGGATGCCGTTCTCGTCCTTGTGCTTCTTGATGTCCACACCGTCGGGGTTGTTGGAACCCACTTCGTGCAGCGCCAGGATGTGCAGCACCACCAGGCCGAGAATCACGATCGGCAAGGCCACTACGTGCAAGGCGAAGAAGCGGTTCAGGGTGATGCCCGAGATCAGGTAGTCACCACGGATCCACTGCGTCAGGTCGTTGCCGATCACGGGGATCGCACCGAACAGCGAGATGATCACCTGGGCGCCCCAGTACGACATCTGGCCCCACGGCAGCAGGTAGCCCATGAAGGCTTCAGCCATCAGCGCCAGGTAGATCAGCATGCCGAACACCCACACCAGCTCACGAGGCTTCTGGTACGAACCGTAGAGCAAACCACGGAACATATGCAGGTAGACCACGATGAAGAACGCCGAGGCGCCGGTGGAGTGCAACAGGCGCAGGATCGAGCCGTACTCGACGTCACGCATGATGTATTCGACGGAAGCGAATGCCTCCTCCGCCGAAGGGGTGTAGCTCATGGTCAGCCAGACGCCGGTGACGATCTGGTTGACCAGCACCAGCAGTGCCAGGGAGCCGAAGAAGTAGAAGAAGTTGAAGTTTTTTGGCGCGTAATACTTGCTGAGATGGTCTTCCCACATTTTGGTGGCGGGGAAGCGCGCATCCACCCAATCCATGAACTTACTCATCACGCGTTCTCCTTGTCGAGGCCAATGACAATGATGTCGTTAGATTCGTAGTTATGCGGAGGCACGGGTAGGTTCAGTGGAGCAGGTTGCGACTTGTAGACGCGTCCGGCCAGGTCGTAGTGCGAACCGTGGCAGGGGCAGAAATAGCCGCCGACCCAATCTTTGCCCAGGTCGACCGGCGCCACTTCAGGGCGGAAAGTAGGTGAGCATCCCAGGTGGGTACACAGCCCGACCAGCAGCAGAATCTCTGGCTTGATCGAACGTGCTTCGTTTTTGGCGTAGGCGGGTTGGTCGGAAAACTCAGATTTGGGGTCAGACAACTGGCCTTCGATCTTTTTCAGATTTCCCAGGATTTCCTCCGTTCGACGAACAATGAAGACCGGCTGACCGCGCCACTCAGCAATCATCTGCTGGCCTGGCTCGATCTTGCTGATATTCACCTTCACCGGTGCACCTGCGGCTTTCGCCTTGGCACTGGGAAACCATGACCCCACGAACGGGACCGCAGCCCCCACCGCTCCTGCAGCACCCACCACGGATGTGGCTGCTACCAAGAAGCGACGCCGGCCTGCATTCACGCCGTCATTGCTCATTCAGTCCTCTCCCATCAGCTTTTTGGCCTGTTAAATCAGGCGTCTACTAAGTATTAAATCTGAACTTATAAAAATTTTGCCGAATGGTAATGAAAAGCCCCACCCCTGACAAGGGAATTACCCGGAGCTCCAGCTCCAAGCCTTGTAGTATAGGGGGTCTACGGCTGTGGCAAGTTGTCACGCCGAAATTTATGCATAAATAGCAGGCAATAAAAAACGCCCAGCTCCGTAAGGAGGCTGGGCGTTTTTGTGGAACGTAAAGCGAATTAACGCTTCGAGTACTGCGGACGCTTACGCGCTTTACGCAGACCGACTTTCTTACGTTCAACTTCACGAGCATCACGAGTCACGAAGCCAGCTTTGCGCAGAGCGCCACGCAGGGTTTCGTCGTACTGCATCAGAGCGCGAGTGATACCGTGGCGGATTGCGCCAGCTTGACCACTTACACCGCCACCGATAACGGTGACGTAGATGTCGAACTTTTCAACAGTCTCGGTCAATTCCAGCGGCTGACGAACTACCATGCGGGCAGTTTCGCGGCCGAAGAAGTTGTCCAGAGTGCGGTTGTTGATCGAGATGTTACCAGTGCCCGGACGCAGGAAAACGCGTGCGGTTGCGGTTTTGCGACGGCCAGTGCCGTAATTTTGAGTCGCCGACATAATGAACTATTCCGTTAAAACTTCAGTTCTTGGGGCTGCTGAGCAGCATGAGGGTGAGCAGCGCCCGCATAGACTTTCAGCTTGCGAAACATATCGCGACCCAGTGGGCCCTTCGGCAGCATGCCTTTAACCGCGATTTCAATCGGGGCCTCAGGCTTCTTGGCGATCAGACCTTCGAAATTGGAAGACTTGATGCCGCCTGGGAAACCGGAGTGACGGTAGTACATTTTGTCTTGCGCTTTGTTGCCGGTAACACGTACCTGCTCAGCGTTGATGATCACGATGTAGTCACCGGTGTCAACGTGAGGGGTGTATTCAGGCTTGTGCTTGCCACGCAGACGGCTGGCGACTTCAGTGGCCAGACGACCCAGAGTCTGACCAGCGGCGTCGACGACAAACCAGTCGCGCTGAACTGTTTCCGGTTTTGCAGTAAAAGTTGTCATTCTTTAATAGCCTCAGGGGCCGCCCTGTAAATTAGACGGCGGATCTTACTGAATAGTGCGTACTTTGACAAGTCAAAGGCAGCCGGATACAGACGCTATCGGGGGCTCGGGTCGGCGCGTCCGTTCAACGGCAAGATTCTTCGGCAGGCGGCGCATCACTTCCACTGCAGAAAGAGGTGGGCAATTATGCAGATTGCGAAAAAAAATTCAACCTGCTTTTATGATTGTTTTCCCCGAAGGAGCACCCGATGGATTATCGACAGCTGGGCCGTACCGATCTGCACGTAAGCGCGATAGCCTTGGGCACCATGACCTGGGGCGAGCAGAACAGCGAGGCAGAGGCCTTCGCGCAGATCGAACGGGCCAAGGCCGCGGGGATCAACTTCCTCGACACGGCGGAAATGTACCCGGTGCCACCCAAGGCCGACACCTATGCCACCACCGAGCGCTACATCGGGAATTACTTCAAAAGCCGCGGCGACCGCGCCGACTGGATTCTCGCCAGCAAGATCGCCGGCCCCGGCAACACCATCGACTATATCCGCGGCGGCCACCTGCGCCACAACCGCCAGCACATCGTCGAAGCCCTGGATGCGAGCCTCAAGCGCCTGCAGACCGACTGGATCGACCTCTACCAGTTGCACTGGCCGGAGCGCAGCACCAACTTCTTCGGCCAGCTGGGCTACAAGCACAAGGACGAAGACGACCTGACGCCGCTGGAGGAAACCCTCGAAGCGCTGGACGCGCAGGTGAAGGCCGGCAAGATCCGCCACATCGGTCTGTCCAACGAAACGCCGTGGGGCACCATGAAGTTCCTCGCCCTGGCCGAAGCCCGCGGCTGGACCCGCGCGGTGTCGATCCAGAACCCCTACAACCTGCTCAACCGCAGCTTTGAAGTGGGCCTGGCGGAAATCGCCATTCGCGAACAGTGCGGTCTGCTGGCTTATTCGCCCCTGGCATTCGGCATGCTCAGCGGCAAATACGAAGGCGGTGCGCGCCCGGCAAAAGCCCGCCTGACCGAATACAGCCGCTTCAGTCGCTATTTCAACCCGCAGTCGGAAGCAGCGTGCAGCCGTTATGTGGCCCTGGCCCGCAAACACGGCCTGGACCCAGCGCAGATGGCGTTGGCGTTCGTCACGCAGCAGCCGTTCGTGACCAGCAATATCATTGGTGCGACGAGCCTGGAGCAACTGGACAGCAACCTTGCCAGCGCTGACCTGAAACTGTCGAAAGAGGTGCTGGAGGGGATTGAGGCGATTCAGAAGGATCATCCTAATCCAGCACCTTGATTGATCTCTAGAACGCTATCGGGGGCAAGCCCCCTCCCACACTTAGCCGTGTGAACCCAGTAAAACGTGGGAGGG
The DNA here is from genome assembly GCF_003058185.1 of Pseudomonas sp. GV105. NCBI lineage: Bacteria > Pseudomonadati > Pseudomonadota > Gammaproteobacteria > Pseudomonadales > Pseudomonadaceae > Pseudomonas > Pseudomonas sp. GV105. Next base: position 267,978 of record NZ_QBUF01000007.1, on the reverse strand, counting down.
GGCTTGCCCCCGATGAGGCCCTCAGCCACACCATCGAAATCAAAGCGCCCGCGCGATAATCTCCTTCATGATCTCATTGGTCCCCGCATAAATCCGCTGCACCCGCGCATCCGCCCAGGCGCGGGCGATCGGGTATTCCCACATGAAGCCGTAGCCGCCGTGCAATTGCACACACTCGTCGAGCACCTTGCATTGCAGGTCCGTGGCCCAGTACTTGGCCATGGCGGCGGTGGGCACGTCGAGCTTGCCCTCCAGGTGCAACGCCAGGCATTTATCGACGAACACGCGGCCGATCTGGATCTCGGTGGCCATCTCCGCCAGTTTGAAGCGGGTGTTCTGGAAGTCGGCAATCGCCTTGCCGAAGGCCTTGCGCTCACGGGTGTAGTCGAGGGTCCATTGCAGCGCCGCTTCGGCTGATGCCAGCGCGCCAATCGCCACGGTCAAGCGCTCCTGCGGCAGCTCCTGCATCAAGTAGGCGAAACCCATGCCCGCCTGGCCCAGCAGGTTTTCCTTGGGCACACGGACATCCTGGAAGAACAGCTCCGAAGTGTCCTGAGCCTTCATGCCAACCTTCTCCAGGCGCTTGCCCTTGTCGAAGCCCGGCGTAGCGGCCTCCACCAGGAACAGGCTGGTGCCCTTGGCGCCGGCCTTGGGGTCGGTCTTGGCGACCACGATCACCAGATCGGCGAGAAAGCCGTTGGTAATGAAGGTCTTGGAGCCGTTGATCACATACTCATCGCCGTCCAGCACCGCCGTGGTCTTGACCCCTTGCAGGTCGGACCCGGCGCCCGGCTCGGTCATGGCGATGGCCGTGACCTTCTCGCCGGAGATCAATTGGGGCAGGTATTGGTGCTTCAGCGCTTCACTGCCGTAATGCAGGATATACGGCGCGACAATGTCCGAATGCAGGGAGAAACCGATGCCGGTCAGGCCCAGGCGGCTGATCTCTTCGATCACCACCGCGCTGTAGAGAAAGTCCGCGCCCAGGCCGCCGTACTCCTCCGGCAGATGGGAACACAACATCCCCGCCTCGCCGGCCTTGTTCCACAGCGCACGGTCGATATAGCCCTGCTTCTCCCATTGTGCATGGAACGGCGCAGCGTCTTTTTCAAGGAAGGTACGCACGCTCTGGCGGAAGAGTTCGTGTTCCGGGCTGAACAACGTTCTGGGGATCATGAGGTCACCTGCGTGGATTGTCGGACAAAGACGAACCACAGAGCCTATGCCGCGAAGGCGTCACAGGACACTGGACACATGCGACAAAAAATAAGACGATCCAGCCGTCTGGTGACCACTTTCCCCTATAAGAATAAATGAAATTATGTCTAACCAAATCTCCACGCCCTTGCGGCGCGTCAGCATTTTGGCCATTGATCGGGTGTTCGCTTCCACCCTCATGCAAGCCAAGGATTTCTTCCACCTCGCCAGCCTGCGTTACGGCAAACAACAAGGCCTGGGCCTGACTCCCGCGTTCGAAACGCGCCTGGTCAGCCCCGACGGGCAATCGGTGCGCAGCTTCAGTGATGTGATCATGCCGGTGGACGGCGGCCTGGAAGACGCCGACATCATCGTGCTGCCGGCCTTCTGGGATGACTTCGATGCCCTGAGTACGCGCTACCCGCAAGTGCTGCCGTGGCTGCGCGAACAGCACGCCCGCGGCGCGGTGCTCTGCGGCGAAGCGACCGGGGTGTTCTGGCTGGCCGAAGCCGGGCTGCTCGATGGCAAGGAGGCGACCACCTACTGGCGTTTCTTCACTGCCTTCAGCGAGCGCTTCCCCAAGGTCCAGCTCAACCAGGACAAGCACCTGACCGACGCCGACAACCTGTACTGCGCCGGCGGCACCACCTCGGCCTGCGACCTCTACATCTATCTGATCGAACGCTTCTGCGGCGCCAACATCGCCCAGGCCGTGGCCCGCGATATTCTTTACGAAGTGCAGCGCAACTATTCGCCGGGACGGATCGGTTTCGGCGGGCAGAAGCTGCACCAGGATGTGATCATCCTGCAGATCCAGCACTGGCTCGAAGAGCATTTCGCCGACAAGTTCCGCTTCGAGGACGTGGCCCGGGAGCACGGCATGAGCATCCGCAACTTCATGCGCCGCTTCCAGACCGCCACCGGCGACAAGCCGCTGCATTACCTGCAACGCTTGCGCATCGAGACGGCAAAAGGGCTGCTCTCGGGCAGCCGCAAGAGCATCAAGACCATCAGTTATGAGGTGGGCTACGACGATGCGAGTTTCTTTGCGCGGCTGTTCAGGCAGCACACCGAACTGTCACCGAACCAGTACCGCCAGCAATTCCAGCAAGCCGCGTAATCAGGGCTGTACAGAGACAAAATGTGGGAGGGAGCTTGCTCCCGATAGCGGTGTATCAGTCAGTACATCTGGCACTGATACACCGCTATCGGGGGCAAGCCCCCTCCCACACTTTTTACTGCGTCGTGCTTAGGGTTTGTGCGCCCGCGACAGGAACTCGTGGGATTGCATCTCCAGCAGGCGGCTCAGGGTGCGCTGGAATTCGAAGTTCAAGCGACCGCCGGTGTAGAGGTCCTTGAGCTCGACTTCCGCCGAGATGATCAACTTGACGTTGCGGTCGTAGAACTCGTCGACCATGTTGATAAAGCGGCGCGCGATGTCGTCGGTGCTGACGCTCATCTGCTCCACGCCACTGAGGATCACGGCGTGGAAGATCTTGCCCAGTTCGATGTAGTCGTTCTGGCTGCGCGGGCCGTCGCACAGTTCGCGGAAGTCGAACCAGGCCACGTCATCGCAGGTACGCAGCGCGATGATTTGGCGGTTTTCGATGATCAACTTGTCGTTTTCCACCGCCTGGGTGCATTCCGGCGTGAGGGCGCGGAAGCTTTTGCGCAGGCTATCTTGCGCCGCGTCGTTGAGCGGGAAGTGGAACAACTCCGCTTGCTCCAGGTGCCGCAGGCGGTAATCGACGCCGCTGTCGACGTTGACGATCTCGGTGTTCTGCTTGATCAGCGCAATGGCCGGCAGGAAGCGCGCGCGTTGCAGGCCGTCCTTGTACAGGCCATCGGGCACGATGTTCGAGGTGGCGACCAGGGTCACGCCGTTCTTGAACAGCTCTTCCATCAGGGTGCCGAGGATCATGGCGTCGGTGATGTCGGAGACGAAGAACTCATCGAAGCAGATCACCCGCGCCTCTGCGGAGAACCGCTTGGCGATGATGGTCAACGGGTTTTTCTCGCCCGGCAGGGTTTTCATCTCTTCATGGACGCGCTTCATGAAGCGGTGGAAGTGCGTGCGGACCTTTTCCTTGAACGGCAGCGCTTCGAAGAACGTGTCCACCAGGTAGGTCTTGCCGCGACCCACGCCGCCCCAGAAGTACAGGCCCTTGACCGGCGTGCGGTCTTTCTTGCCAAACAGCTTGCCGAGCATCCCTGGCTTACTCTGCGAGGCCGCGACCAGGTCTTCGTACAGACGCTGCAAATGACGCACCGCCGTTTCCTGGGCCGCGTCATGGAAGAATTCAGGGCGTTTCAGATCAGCTTGATATCGTTCTAGGGGCGTCATAATTTCGTTAGCAAGGCAACAAAAACGGGCCGTCACTGTAACGACGGCCCTGGATAATGGCAATCAACCCTTGGTCGGGTTAATCCTCGAGGGGGGTCAGCGCGACGCGCAGGGCTTCGATGGCGGCATCGCGCGACGCGGTGTCGGCGAATGGCGCGCTGTCGGCAACCGCAGCGTCGTCCAGCCATACGCTGAAGCTCAGGGCTTCAGGGCGCACGTCCAGCGCGGCGCCGCTTTGCAATTGCTTGGTCACGGCGCCAGCCGCCTTGCCGTCGGCGAAGTTGCGCGACAGCAGCAGTTGCTCGCCATCGGCCGCCAACAGGCGGAAGCGGAAGCTGCCGTCGTCTTCGCGGAAACTCACGAAGCGCGCGGCTTTCGCGGCCTTTTTCTTGGTGCTGACCGGCGCCGCGGCCTGGTTGACGAACGAACGCAGGCCAACGGCCTCACGCAGCTCGGCGAGGAACGGCGCGGCCACGGCGCGGGCTTTTTGGGCGCCGATCAGCAGCAGATCTTCCATGTCCGCCGGGCGCGACATCAATTGGTGGTAACGCTCACGGGCTTCACCCAGTTGCCCGTCCAGCAGTTGGAACAGACGGTTCTTCGCCTCGCCCCAGCCCAGGCCTTGCAGCAACTCGGCGCGGAATTCCTGTTCCTGGGCCTTGCTGGCAAACGCCTGGTACAGGGTGAACAGGTGCGAATTGTCCGGGTCCTTGGCTTCGCCGGGCGCGCGGGAGTCGGTGACGATCCGCGAGATCGCGTCTTTCATGTCCTTGGCGCTGGTGAACAACGGGATGGTGTTGTCGTAGCTCTTCGACATCTTGCGACCGTCCAGGCCCGGCAAGGTGGCGACGCTTTCTTCGATCACCGCCTCGGGCAGGGTGAAGAACTCTTTACCGTTGCCGAACAGGTGGTTGAAGCGCTGACCGATGTCGCGGGCCATTTCCACGTGCTGGATCTGGTCGCGGCCCACCGGCACCTTGTGCGCGTTGAACATCAAAATGTCCGCCGCCATCAGCACCGGGTAGCTGTACAGGCCCATGGTGATGCCCGCATCCGGGTCTTCGCCGTTTTCCACGTTCTTGTCCACCGACGCCTTGTAGGCATGGGCGCGGTTGAGCAGGCCCTTGGCGGCGACGCAGGTCAGCAGCCAGGTCAGCTCGGGGATCTCGGGAATGTCGGACTGGCGATAGAACGTCACCCGGTTCACATCCAGGCCACCGGCCAGCCAGGTCGCGGCGATTTCCATACGCGAGCGTTGGATGCGCTGCGGGTCATCGCATTTGATCAGGGCGTGGTAGTCGGCCAGGAAGTAGAAGGAGTCGGCATTGGCGTCCTGACTGGCAAGGATCGCCGGGCGGATCGCACCGGCGTAGTTGCCCAGGTGCGGCGTGCCGGTGGTGGTGATGCCGGTGAGGATACGGGTACGAGTCGTCATGGGTAATCGCTTATCAGACTGCTATCAATTCGAGAGGCGCGGCAGCACCAGATCCTTGAGATCGGTGAGCTTGCCATGAAAAAAGTGTCCGCATTCTGCCACTTTCAGCAGCTCATGGGGGCGTTTCAGGGCGGCGGACCAGTCGTAGACGCATTGCGGGTCGACCACTTCGTCGGTTTCCGGCTGGATCAGGGTCAGCGGGCAGTTCTGCGGCAGCAGGTCGGCATCGCCCAGGCGCATCACCGCGGCGGCGACCATGAACAGGTGCGCGAGCTTTTCGCCCTTGGCTTCCAGACGACCGCCGAGGCTGGCGGCGACATAGCCACCAAACGAAAAACCGAGCAAGGTGATCGGCAGGTCGGGGTGTTTCTTGCGCAACCAGGTGGCGGCCGCTTCGGCATCGTCCACTTCACCGCTGGCCATGTCATGGGTGCCGGCGCTGGCACCGACGCCACGGTAATTGAATCGCAAGGTGATCAAACCGGCATCGCGGGCGGTGCGTTGCAGGGTCGAAACAACTTTATTGAGCATGGTCCCACCCTGCACCGGGTTAGGGTGGCAGATCAGCGCCAGGCCACGTGGCGCGGGCTGATCCAGGTACAGGGCTTCCAATTGGCCTACCGGGCCATCGATCAAAACAGGGGTTTCACGCATGAGCAAGGAATGAACTCCGTGACCTCTCAAAGGGTCGACTCGTCTAGCTAAAAGTCTGTGCATGGCATCATTGCGAGCTTAATCGCGGTATACAGCGCAGGTCCGAGCCGTTAACGTAAAGCAAAGCCGTTTATAGAGGAAGGACTCGTGGAACACTCGCTCTTAGTTTGGTTGTTGCCGACTCTTGCCCTGGTTGCCGGTGTCGCCATTGGATTCCTGGTTGCTCGCTTGCTGCCGAATGCCGCGCCTAACCGCACGCAGCGTCAGTTGGATGACATTCAGGAACGTTTTGACAGTTATCAGAACGAGGTTGTTACCCACTTCAACAGCACCGCGACCCTGGTCAAGAAGCTCACCCAGAGCTACCAGGAAGTACAGGATCACCTCGCCGACGGCGCCAACCGCCTGGCGCTCGACGACATCACCCGTCAGCGCCTGCTGGCCGCGCTGCATTCCGATGCACCGCAAACCCCACGGGAACGCCTGACCCCGCCACGGGAAAACCAGGAGCCGCCACGGGACTACGCGCCAAAAACGCCGAACGCCCCTGGCATGCTGGATGAGCATTACGGCTTGAAGAAGTAAGTCTTTTCAGGCGCTGTAAAAAAGCCCGGCTGATCGATGATCAGCCGGGCTTTTTGTTGGGCCTCAATCTCCAGACCAGCGGGGATGCCATTGTGGGAGAGAGCTTGCTCCTGATAGCGGCGGATCAGTTGATATATAGGCTGACTGACACACTGCTATCGGGAGCAAGCTCCCTCCCACACTGACCGAGTACGGCCCTCAGGACACGGGTTGTTCTTGCAGGTGGCCGCTTTCGATCCGCACATGCCGCCCATGGAAGCGCTTGAGGCTGCTGCGATGGCCGACGCTGACGATGCTCAGCCCCGGCAGCTCATCGATCAACGCCTGGTACAACGTCGCCTCATCCTCTTCATCCATGGCCGATGTCGCTTCGTCCATGTACAGCCACTGCGGTGCGAACAACAACGCACGGGCAAAGGCCAGGCGCTGTTGCTCGCCGGGCGAGAGCATGCGCTGCCAGTGGTTGGCTTCGTCCAGCCGCGCGACCAGATGCGGCAAGCGGCAGGTTTCCAGGACCTGTGCATAACGTTCGTCCATGTACACGCCGTCGTCCTGTGGATAACTCAGCGCGGCCTTCAACGTGCCGATCGGCAGATACGGCTTCTGCGGCAGAAACAGGTAACGCGCCGCCGGCAGGCGGATGCTGCCATGGCCCGCCGGCCACAGCTGGCCCATGGCACGCAGCAACGTACTTTTACCGCTGCCGGAACGCCCGCTGAGCATCAGGCGCTGGCCCGGCTCGACGACCATGTCGGCGCCGGCGAGCAAGTGGCGGCCATCGGCCAGGTCCATGCCGAGCTTCTCTACCACCAGGCGCTCGCCTTCCGGGCGCACGTCGATGGCCGCGGGGCGCTGCTCGTTATCGCTCATGGCCTGCTGGAAACTCAGCAGACGATCACTGGTGGCGCGCCAACTGGCCAGCTCCGTGTACGCGCCGATAAACCAGCTGAAGTTCTCCTGGACGTTGCCGAACGCCGAGTTGATTTGCATCAGCTCGCCCAGCTCGATCTTGCCGGTGAAGTAGCGCGGCGCGGCGACGATGAACGGGAAGATGATTGCGATCTGGCTGTAGCCGGCGGTGAAGAAAGTCAGGCGCTTGGACACTTTCATGATGTCCCAGAAGTTATGCCAGACCCGGCCGAAGCGTTGGCTCAAACGGCGATTTTCGTTGGGCTCGCCGTTGTACAAGGCAATGCTCTCGGCATTCTCGCGGACCCGGACCATCGAGAAGCGCAAATCCGCCTCGAAGCGTTGTTGTTGATTGTTCAGCCCGATCAAGCGACGCCCGATCAGGTGCGTCAGCCAACTGCCCACAGCGGCATAGAGCAATGCACACCAGAACATGTAGCCGGGAATGGTGATACCGAACACTTCGATGCTGCCCGACACACCCCACAGGATGATCGAAAACGACACCAGGCTGACCACATTGCGCAGCAGGCCCAGGCCGAGGCTCAAGCTGCTGGAGGTGAAGTTATTGAGGTCTTCGGAGATCCGCTGGTCCGGGTTATCGGTATAACCGCCCTGCTCCAACTGGTAGTAGTTTTTGTCGCTGAGCCAGCGTGCGAAGTGTTTTTCGGTCAACCAGGCCCGCCAACGGATGGTCAGCATCTGGGTCAGGTACAAGCGATAAACCGCACCGAGGATGGCCACCGCAGCGATGCCGCCGAAATAGCCGATCAGTTGCCAGAAGGCCGCCGTGTCCTTATGTTCCAGGGCGTTGTAGAAATCCTTGTACCAGTGGTTGATCCACACGGAGATCGCGACGCTGAACAGCGACAAACCAATCACCGCCAACAACAGCAACCACGCCTTGCCCTTTTCTTCACTGCGCCAATAGGGCGTGATCATCGCCCAGGTTCGGCGAAAAAAGTGCCCACGCACCGCGTCGTTGACCGCGGAGTACTCAGCGTTCTGATTCATCGTTCAGGCTCGGTAGGAAATAGATGGCAGGCGTTTGAACCGATCATAGAGCATCGGTTCAAGGCGCCGTGCGGCCTGAAGTAGATTGTTCAGCCGGCGTTCAGCGCCGTACCGGGCGCTTCTGCAGCTTGCGTTGCAGGGTACGCCGGTGCATGCCCAGCGCGCGGGCGGTGGCCGAGATATTGCCTTCATGCTCGGTCAGCACGCGCTGGATGTGTTCCCACTGCAGGCGGTCCACCGACATCGGGTTTTCCGGCACCAGGGTGTCGAGGTCGGCATGCTCGGAGAGCAAGGCGGCCAGCACGTCGTCGGCGTCCGCCGGTTTGCACAGGTAGTTGCAGGCGCCACGCTTGATGGCTTCGACAGCGGTGGCAATGCTGGAATAACCGGTGAGGATCACCACGCGCATTTCCGGATCGAGTTCGAGCAGCTTGGGCAGCAGCACCAGGCCGGAGTCGCCGTCCATTTTCAGGTCGAGCGCGGCGTAGTCCGGCAGGTCGGCCTGGGCGATGCTCAGGCCCTCTTCCGCGGAGCCCGCGGTGCTGACGCGGAAACCGCGACGGCTCATGGCACGCGCCATGACGCGGGTAAAGGTAGCGTCATCATCTACCAGCAACAGATGCGGCAGTTCTTCGCCTTCGACTTGGATCTCATCACTCATCGATATCTCCTCGTGCGACACGGGGCAGGCGCAGCTCGGTGAGCGTGCCGCCTTCCTCATGACTATAGAGCTTCACTGAGCCGCCCGCGCGGGTCACGCTGGCCTTGCTCAAAAACAGGCCGAGGCCGAAGCCTTTGCCCTTGGTGGTAAAGAAAGGTTTACCGATCTGCTCGGCAATAGCCAGCGGCACGCCCGCGCCGTGGTCACGAATGCTGATGGTGAGGTTTTCCGTGTCCCAGTCCAGCTGCACTTCCAGGCCTTCGGGGCAGGCATCGGCGGCATTGTTCAACAGGTTGAGCAGGGCCTGGGTCAGGTCCGGCGGCGGCGCCATGCGCGGCACGCTGCCCTGCCCCAGCAGGTGGAAACGGTAACTGGCTTCGGGACGCATCAGGTGCCAGCGGTTCAGGGCTTCGTCGAGCCACTGGGTCACGTCCTGCATCTCCACCGCCAGGCGGCGGTTGGCTTCGGCGGCGCGCACCAGTTGCTGCAAGGTTTGCTTGCACTGCTTGACCTGTTCGCGCAGCACGCCGAGGTCTTCTTGCAGCGCCGGATCGTGATGGTCCTGGGTCATTTCGTTGAGCAGCACGCTCATGGTCGCCAGGGGCGTGCCCAACTCATGGGCCGCACCGGCGGCCTGGGTCGCGACGGCCAGCAGTTGCTGGTCGCGCAGGCCTTCTTCGCGGCGGATGGCGCGCAATTCTTCCTGGCGGCGCAGTTCTTCGGCCATGCGCGCAGCAAAAAAGGTGATGACTGCGGCGGACAGCGCGAAGCTCAGCCACATCCCGTAGATCTGCAGGTTTTCCCGGGCGATGGGGAACGTCTGCAACGGGTAGAACTGCGCCAGCAGCAAGGTGTACAGGGTCAGGGCAATGCCGGAGAGTATCACCGAGTAGCGCCACGGCAAGGTCACGGCCGCTATGGTCAAGGGCACCAGGTAATACGAAACGAACGGATTGGTGGAACCACCAGAGAAATACAGCAACACACTGTGGATAAACAGGTCGCAGGCCAACTGCAGGGCGTATTCCAGCTCGGTCACCGGCCAGGTGGTACGCAACCGGATGGCGGTAAACGCACACAACACGGTGGAAAAACCCAGGGTCACGCTCAGTTGCAGCCACGGCAGCGGCAGCAGGTCGAACCAATAGGCAAGCCCGACGGAACCGGCCTGCGCGGCCAATACCAAGGTGCGAATGAACGTCAGGCGCCAGAGGTTCTGGCGGGTGGCGGAAGTCAGTTTTACGGCGGCGAGCATGAGCTCTCCCGGTGAGCGCTGCAGGCGGATCGGCAGGAGTATAAACGAAGCCGACCGGCAGACACGGCGCGTGTGGCTCTTTGACGCAGGCGCGCTGAATGACCGTTCGTCGGCACTGCGACAACTTGTAGTGAATGTGTAAACCCGAAGAACCCGGCACCACCGTCTACAGTCATACCGATACGAACATTCCAAGGAGCTTCCATGTCCCGTTTCATTCGCAACGCAGCCGCTCTCACCCTCAGCGCCAGCACCCTGGCCAGCCTCCCGGCCGTCGCCGCCGATGAGTTGCATTACAACCAGATCGCCCTGCGCGCCGAAGTCAGCCAGGAAGTGGCCCGCGACAAGATGATCGTGACGCTCTATACCGAATCCCAGAACGCCGACCCCGCCAAGCTCGCCGCCGACGTCACCACCACCATGAACCAGGCCCTGGGCCAGGCCCGCGAAGTCAAGGCCGTGACCCTGCGTCAGGGCAGCCGCAACAGCTACCCGATCTACGACAATAAGAACCAGAAGATCACCGGCTGGCGCGAACGCGCCGAACTGCGCCTGGAGAGCGCAGACTTCCCGGCGCTGTCCAAGCTCACCGGCGAGTTGCTCAACACCCTGAAAATGCAAAACATGGAATTCGCCATCGCTGACACCACGCGCAGGTCCAGCGAAGACGCCCTGCTCAAGGACGCGGTCAGCGCATTCAAGGCTCGCGCCCAACTGGCCACCGATGCGTTGGGCGGCAAGGGTTATAAGATCGTCAACCTGAACTTCAACACCAATGGTTATCCACAACCTTACGCACGCGGCGGGATGATGATGAAAGCCGCCATGATGGATTCGGCGCCGACGCCGGAAGTTGAGGCGGGGACCAGTCAAGTGAGCATGAGCGCCGACGGGGTCATCGAAGTCTTGCAATAAGTCTTATCAACAAAAAACGGCGCGGCCCGACAAGGCTGGCGCCGTTTTTTTTCGCGAGCAGTTTCATTCAACTCATCTAAACATTTTGAATCAGAAGTGGGTCGCTCATATCTTGGCATAAGACTTCTTTCTAAAGTTGTAGGCACCCCACAAAGCTACTGTCGTTACGTCACAGAGCATAAAGCAGGCATGGGAACCTTTAGTAGCCATGCCGCCACCCAGTTATAAAGGCTTCATCCGCCGCCCTACAGCACTCATGTAACTCAACAGCACTTAGAGAAAAACCAAACCACTGAAAGGCGCCATAAAGCAGTGTCGCGTATCGAATGCTATTGCTTCGCGCCAGATAATTAACCTCATGAAACTCATGAATAAAATCAGCCGAGAATAAATATGTGTCCGTCATCCCTACCGCCACTTGCCGTCACTACCAACGCTCCGTTTATCCCGCCTACTCCTGTACATAATCGTCAAAAACGAGAAGTTGAGACCTCAACTTCGTCACAAACTAATACGCCTCAGGGAACGCTTGGCGTTTCAGCGGGCGACACACCGATTAAAGGTCCTACGCCTGAAAACGAATTTGATTTTTCCAAGCAAGTCATTTTTGGATCAGTCTCCCCTTCTCCACCAACGGCGAGCTATACGCAGCGGGAGCGCACGCAGCGCATTGATGCCTATGCCGGGCGCGTCGTCACGCAGACAAATACGATAGAACGTGGTAACGAAGGCGAACGCAACATCAAATTTCAGAAGACTCGCCAGTTCCTCGAACCTGCTGGTTACTTTAGCGGAGGGTTAATGGCGGCCGGGTACGACCCGCATGAAAAAATCACAGTGACGTTCACCTCCTACAAAGGGGTCGGAAAACCCGAGGTGCTGACCGACACCGAAAAACGCACTTACTTTGCATGGGAAATCGCGGCGGGTGCTTTTGCGCACGACAAAGTGCAGCGAGGAGGCCCGCTCAACTTCCAGTTCATGGAGATCGCGCCACAAGACCGCAGCAAGGTCGCCGACTTGGAATTGCACGGGCAGAATCTTCAAAATCATTGGACACATGAAATAGCCAAGCCCATGAGCCACGAGTCGGGAGCACTGGCGATACGTTCAGGGAAAGCAGACGCCTATGTTGTACGGGGCACCTTGCAGAGCCTGGCGAATAATAAAGACAGTTTTGAAAAACTCACGCCTGCCAGCCAAGCGGCCGTAAAGCGTACATTAGAAAATAATGCACAAGTCATTATTCCCAACATCTACGGCTATCCACTGGCAGGCTATGCATTTATTCCTCATACCCCTTTTGACGGCAATTATGAGCATCGGCCCAACAAGGGTTTGATGCTTGATTTGAAGAACGGCGCAGTTCGTGAAATACACGGCGATGCGGATTTTGCCAACTGGGCAAAAGACAACCGGGAAAATGTGCAGCGCAGTTTCAACGCCAGCGACCGGCAAGGCGGCACAGATGCACATTGGCCCAAGGCGGGGGACGTACTCAACAATTTGATTGTCGACCCTCATGCAACCTACCCAGGGTATTCCAGTATATTCGCCGATAAAGCCGTGCCAGTGGCAGAGACATTCAACTATACCGAATCGCGAGGTGGCGATTACCGGTTGAAATACGGCAATCTGGATTCGGGTCTTGCAGGTAAATACCAAGAGGTGAACACAAACAATTCAGTATGGTCCGACCAAACTGAGGTGTTTGGTTCCACGCAACAAAGCTGGAAGGCTGCGAAGGACTTTTGGGGTAATACTTTCGGTTATATCCCCGTCGTCGGCAACGCAGGCAATATTTTTTTCGGCGCCCATGACTCGATCTATGGCATGACCGCCAATGATCGGGTTGGCGGCACTGCCGCAGCGGTGATATCAACTCTGCAACTGGGACACGAACTTGCGACAATAGGGCTGGAGTCTGGTTTAGGTAAGACCCCGGTCGTTGAACGCTACAGCTGGGAATATAACGAGCGTTCGAACGACATTGATTTGGTGCGAACCCCCAAGGTATCGAGCAATGACGCTGAAGTTCCGCGTTCCCATACTCTAGAGCCTGAGGTCAACTTGTTGCGCCCCAGCGAATCGGAGAATATCAGCGAGCATGCAATGCCGAACGGTGAGCAACTTATTGAACATATCCAACCCAATGCGAAAGGTATTTATCAGGTCAAGAATAAAACCAGCGGTGAGGATCAATGGTTTATCCGCTATACCGACGGCACAGGTTCGAGCAACGTGTATGAGATCAGAAGCGATTTCAAACTCAGCGACAATTATGTTCAAGTCATTAACCCAGGCACTCGCAAACCCGTGCTGACGGTCCATGCTGCAGGTGCTGGGCAGTGGAAGTCCGCGAGTGGCGATGGCGGAGTGAAATGGCCATGGCAGCGCTCGCCTTCGCCAACCCCCAGCACCGAATCAACATCCACCCCCAAGTTCTCAGAGCGCTTTGTTGATGATAAGGGCTCGAAAATTCTCGGCGCCGAGAAGTTTGACGACTACTTGAACCTGGACGAAAGCAAAAACTACCGATTCTACGACGACGTGTACGAAGAAGGCTCAAACATAAAAAGAAAACTGTCTGTTTCCTGGACAATCGACGACGGTAATTTCGCCGTCACCGAAGGAGAGAGAGCCAAACCTGACACTGGATACTCCGAAAGTTTTGCGCCTGACTTGAACCGAGAAATTTACTCCATCATAAAAAGAGAGAATGGTCATATCGTGCGAACCGAACTTGATTTCAGGGGAGGCGAAGCACATGAAACCATACAAAGCAGGCTGGCCGTACTTGAAGAGACTATTCCCGACGCTGATCTGAGAGCGCGTATTTCAGAGGTGGCTCACCAAGGCGCCACGCATCCAGCCTATCTGGAATTAATGCCACCGCAACTTAAAGACAACTACGGTGTTTCGGCAGGTCAAAAACATTTCATCATAGAGTATGATCCTTCACTGAATACGCACACTGTCAAGGCCACGACCAAATGGGTTCTTAAACTCAGAACCGAAGACGGCACAGTACCTAATCGAGACTTGGATATCACCAGCACGCGGGCATTCACGATACGTGAAAGTAATGAACTGAGTGGTGACACTTACACCATCGACCCGTCCGCGCCAACCCTGATTGAAGTGTCGACGCCAACACATATATAAGTGAGCCCCTACCTGATAAACCTGAACGGCGGTAACCTCGGGGACCGCCGTTTTCGTTTGGGCAGCCATACGCCGCCACTTCAGGGGTCTCCATGGAAAGAACCATCTTCAAACCGCTGCTCCTCGCTGCCGGCCTGCTGGCCTTTATGCCCATGGCCCAGGCGGCCAGCACCCTGGTCTACTGCTCCGAAGCCAGCCCCGCCGGCTTCGACCCCAGCCAGTACACCAGCGGCACCGATTTCGATGCCTCCGCCGAAACCGTGTTCAACCGCCTGACCCAGTTCAAGCGCGGCGGCACCGAGGTCGAACCCGGCCTGGCGACCCGTTGGGAGGTCTCCAACGACGGCCTGACGTACACCTTCCACCTGCGTGATGGCGTCAAGTTCCACACCACCGACTTCTTCACGCCCACCCGCGACTTCAACGCCGATGACGTGTTGTTCACCTTCAACCGCCTGCTGGATGCCGACAGCCCGTTTCGCAAGGCCTACCCGTCCGAGTCGCCGTATTTCACCGACATGGGTTTGAACACCACGATCAAAAGCGTCGACAAACTGGACGAGCACACCGTGCGCTTCAGCCTGAACAACGTCGATGCCTCGTTCGTACAGAACCTGGCAATGAGTTTCGCCTCAGTGCAATCGGCCGAGTACGCCGCGCAACTGCTGAAGACCGGCAACGCCGCAGACATCAACCAAAAACCGGTGGGCACCGGGCCTTTTGTGTTCAAGCGTTACCAAAAGGACTCGCAGATTCGCTACGTCGCCAATAAACAGTATTGGAAACCCGAGGATGTGAAGCTCGACAACCTGGTGTTCGCGATCACCCCGGACGCCGCGTCGCGCCTGCAGAAACTCAAGGCCGGCGAATGCCAGGTCAGCGGTTACCCGCGCCCTGCCGACATCGAGGTGATGAAACAAGACCCCAACCTGCGCGTGTTGCAGCAAGCAGGGTTCAACCTGGGTTTCCTGGCCTACAACGTGACGCATCCGCCGCTGGATCAACTCAAGGTGCGCCAGGCCCTGGACATGGCCATCGATAAACCGGCGATCATCAAGGCCGTGTACCAGAGCGCCGGGCAACTGGCGCAGAACGCATTGCCTCCGGCGCAGTGGTCTTATGACCCGACGATCAAGGATGCCCCGTTCGACCCGGCCAAAGCGCGGGCGCTACTAAAAGAAGCAGGGGTTGCACCCGGTACGACCATCAACTTGTGGGCGATGACCGTACAACGCGCGTCCAATCCGAATGCGCGAATGTCGGCACAAATGATCCAACAGGATTGGGCCAACATCGGCATCAAGGCCAACATCGTCAGCTATGAGTGGGGCGAATACATCAAGCGCGCCAAGAATGGCGAGCACGATGCGATGATTTACGGCTGGACCGGCGACAACGGCGACCCGGATAACTGGCTCGGCGTGCTCTACAGCTGTGCCGCGGTGAAGGGCAGCAACTACGCCAAATGGTGTAACCCGGCCTACGACAAGCTGGTGCAACAGGCCAAGGTCAGCAGCGACCGCGAGCAGCGTATCAAGTGGTATCAGCAGGCACAAAAAATCCTTAAAGAACAAGTACCTATAACGCCTATTGCGAACTCGACGGTTTTCCAGCCGCTTCGCAAGGAAGTGCGGGACTTCAAAATCAGCCCCTTTGGCCTGACGCCGTTCTACGGCGTGAGTCTCGATAAGTAACAGCAACGCCCCAATCGAGTGCATAACACGCCTCGATTGGGCCTTTTTGGTGCTCATGCGGCACCGAAAAAGCCCTCCAAATGTACGCATTTATGTCGAAACTTTCATATTTGCGACATTCTTGTACGTTCGTACCACTCTTTCATCCTTGCAACCGTTCAGCATCTTGCAATGGGTATGGCCCCTGCATAAGTATCCGCAGGCCGACTCACGAGGTCGCCCTCACTACCAAAAATGACAACAAATCATGAGGCCAACATGCTTAAACACGCAGTCATTCCGTTACTTGTTAGCGCTGGCCTTATGGCCGCAGCGCCTTTCGCCCAAGCGGCGACTAACCTGGTGTTCTGCTCCGAAGGGAGCCCGGCCGGTTTTGATCCAGGCCAGTACACCACCGGAACAGACTTCGATGCTTCGGCCGAAACCATGTTCAACCGTCTGAGCCAGTTCGAACGTGGCGGCACCGCCGTCGTTCCTGGCCTGGCCACCAGCTGGGACGTGTCCCCGGATGGCCTGACGTACACCTTCCACCTGCGCGAAGGCGTCAAGTTCCACACCACCCCGTACTTCAAGCCCACTCGCGAGTTCTCGGCCGACGACGTACTGTTCACCTTCAACCGGATGATCAACAAAGACGATCCGTTCCGTAAGGCCTACCCCACCGAGTTCCCGTACTTCACGGACATGGGGATGGACACCAACATCAAGAACATCGAGAAAGTCGATGCCCACACCGTCAAGTTCACCCTTGGCACCGTGGACGCCGCCTTCATCCAGAACCTGGCGATGAGCTTCGCGTCGATCCAGTCGGCCGAGTACGCCGCGCAACTGCTGAAAAACGGCACGCCGCAGGACATCAACCAGAAACCTGTCGGCACCGGCCCGTTCGTGTTCAAGAGCTACCAGAAAGACTCGAACATTCGTTACACCGGCAACAAGGACTACTGGAAACCTGAAGACGTGAAGATCGACAACCTGATCTTCGCCATCACCACCGACCCGTCGGTGCGTATCCAGAAGCTCAAGAAAAACGAATGCCAGATCACCCTGTTCCCCCGTCCGGCCGACCTCAAGGCACTGGGCGACGACAAGGACTTGAAACTGCCGAACCAGGCCGGTTTCAACCTGGGCTACATCGCTTACAACGTCATGCCGGTGCTCAAGGGCCAGACCGCGCCTAACCCGCTGTCCGACCTGCGCGTGCGCCAGGCGCTGGACATGGCGGTGAACAAGCAGCAGATCATCGACTCGGTGTACCAGGGCGCGGGCCAATTGGCGGTCAACGCCATGCCGCCGACCCAGTGGTCCTACGACACCACCATCAAAGATGCCCCGCACGACGTGGCCAAAGCCAAGGAACTGCTCAAGGAAGCCGGGATCAAGGACGGCACCGAGATCACCCTGTGGGCCATGCCGGTCCAGCGTCCGTACAACCCGAACGCCAAGCTGATGGCCGAGATGCTGCAGAACGACTGGAAACAGATCGGCCTGAAGGTCAACATCGTCAGCTACGAATGGGGCGAGTACATCAAGCGTTCCAAAGGCGGCGAGAACCAGGCCATGATCATTGGCTGGAGCGGCGACAATGGGGACCCGGACAACTGGCTGAACGTGCTGTTCGGCTGCGACTCGCTGTCCGGTAACAACTTCTCCAAATGGTGCGACAAGAAATTCGACGGCATCGTGAAAGAAGCCAAGGCCACCTCGGATGTCGCCAAACGCACCGAGCTGTATAAGCAGGCGCAACACATCCTCAAAGATGCAGTCCCGATGACACCTATCGCGCACTCGACGGTGTATCAACCCATGCGCAACACCGTACAGGACTTCAAGATCAGCCCGTTTGGCCTGAACTCGTTCTACGGCGTGAGCGTGAGCGGCAAGTAAGGAACGATGGCGGCGACGTTTCATAACGTCGCCGTTATTGCATCCGCCAGGCCAGTAGGAAACAGACCACATTCGCGCTCGCTGCCGTCCTACGGCAATGAACTTCGATTCGCGGCTCCGTTGCCTACAAGGTCAGTCAGATTTTGCGCATTTACTGCGAAGTCCTCGACCCCTAACGTCGTAGGACAGCAGAGGCTCCAATCTGATGGGCACTTGCTGTGCGTGGAATCAGTGATGTCCCCCTGGCCGTATGCCGGGGGGATTGCTCGCTGATGACAACTACAAACAAGGATCGGGATCGTCATGCGCCATACCACCGTTCTATCCGCAATTTTTGGCACCAGCCTGCTGGCTGTGGCCACGATGGGCCACGCCGCCGAAAAAAAGAGCCTGGTGTTTTGCTCTGAAGGCAGCCCGGCGGGCTTTGACACCGCGCAGTACACCACCGCCACCGACAACGATGCGGCCGAGCCGCTGTACAACCGCCTGGTTGAGTTTGAAAAGGGCGCGACCAGCGTCGTACCGGGGCTGGCAACCAAGTGGGATATTTCGCCAGATGGCCTGACCTACACCTTCCACCTGCGCGAAGGGGTGAAATTCCACAGCAATAAAGAGTTCAAGCCCACGCGGGACTTCAACGCCGACGACGTGTTGTTCACTTTCAACCGCATGCTTGACCCCGACCATCCATTTCGCAAGGCCTACCCCACCGAGTTTCCGTACTTCAACGGGATGAGCCTGAACAAGAACATCGCCAAGGTCGAGAAAACCGACCCGCACACCGTGGTGATGACACTGAACACGGTCGACGCGGCGTTCGTGCAAAATATCGCCATGAGCTTTGCCTCCATTCTGTCGGCCGAATACGCCGAGCAGTTGCTCAAGCAGGGCAAGCCCAGCGACATCAACCAGAAGCCGATCGGCACTGGCCCGTTCGTCTTCCAGCGCTACCAGAAAGACTCGCAGATCCGTTACGCCGGCAACAAACAGTACTGGGACCCGAGCCGGGTCAAGCTCGACCAGTTGATCTTCGCCATCAACACCGACGCGTCGGTGCGCGTGCAAAAGCTCAAGGCCGGCGAATGCCAGATCACCCTGCATCCGCGTCCGGCGGATGTCGACGCTCTCAAGGCCGACCCCAAGCTGCAACTGCTGACCAAGCCAGGTTTCAACCTCGGCTACATCGCCTACAACGTGCGCCACAAACCGTTCGACCAGCTCGAAGTGCGCCAGGCGCTGGACATGGCGGTGAACAAGCAGAGCATCCTCAACGCCGTGTACCAGGGCGCGGGGCAACTGGCGGTCAACGCCATGCCACCGACGCAGTGGTCTTACGACGACAGCATCAAAGACGCCGCCTACAACCCGGAAAAAGCCAAGGAACTGCTCAAGGCCGCCGGCGTGAAGGAAGGCACCGAGATCACCCTGTGGGCGATGCCGGTACAACGGCCGTACAACCCCAACGCCAAGCTGATGGCCGAGATGCTGCAGAACGACTGGGCCAAGATCGGCCTCAAGGTCAAGATCGTCAGCTACGAGTGGGGCGAGTACATCAAGCGCACCAAGAACGGTGAGCACGATATCAGCCTGATCGGCTGGACCGGCGACAACGGCGACCCGGACAACTGGTTGGGCACCCTCTACAGCTGCGACGCCATCGGCGGGAACAACTACTCCATGTGGTGCGACCCGGCATACGACAAGCTGATCAAGCAAGCCAAGGTCGTCACCGACCGCGAACAACGGACTGTTCTGTACAAACAGGCACAGCAACTGCTCAAAGCGCAGGTGCCGATCACACCCGTCGCCCACTCGACGGTCAACCAGCCGTTAAGCGCCAAAGTCGAAGGTTTCCAAGTGAGCCCCTTCGGCCGCAACGTGTTCTCGGGCGTCAGTATCACCCCATAAGAAAATAACCGGATTGCGGGGAGTGGATAACACTCTCCGGCAAACTTGCAGCCTTCTGTTGGGAAATTTCCTACAGCAAACGTTTGCAAATGCTTGAACGAGTTACACACCAATAGCCGGTTCGCCTAAAAGACCGGCATAAAAAAAGAGAACCAAAGGAGCTTCACCCATGAAACTGAGCAGCAAAGCGCTTCTGGCCCTGGCCATCAGCAGCATCACGGCGACCGCTTACGCGGAAACCCAGAGCCAGGACTTCGTTCCCACCACACTGGCCGGCACCAGCGCTCAAAGCGAAGCCAAGGGTTTTATCGAGGACTTCAGCCTGGGCGGCACCACGCGTAACTGGTACTCCCATGAAAGCAAGTACCGTGGGGGCACCTTCGAGTACAAGAAGCACGGCGAAACCCGCACCGACCGCAATCGTACCAACTGGGTACAGGGCACCATCCTCAACGCCAGCTCGGGTTTCACCCAGGGTACCGTGGGCGTCAAGACCGAATTGGCGGTCTACAACGCACTGGTCCTGGACCGCAGCAAGCGTGACATCAAGGGCGGCTCCAACCGTACCCTGGCCGACTCCAACGGCGATGCAGTCGACCAGTGGAGCAAACTGGGCCTGGCCAACGTGCAGTTCCGCGTCTCCAACACCACCCTGACCGCCGGTCGCCAGAACTTCAGCAGCGGCATCGTCGATACCATCGGCAACCGTGCGCTGCCTTCGAGCTTCGAAGGGGTGAGTTTCAACAGCGAAGAGTTCAGCAACCTGTCGTTCCAGGGCGGCGTGTTCGACCGCGTTTCGCCACGTACCGAACAGAGCCTGTCGAAATTCCGCAGTGAATACGGCAACGGCGCTGAAACCGACAAGGTGTCGACCCTGGGCCTGAACTACCAGCCGCTGAAAAGCCTGAAAACCAGCATCTTCGCCGCCAACGTCAAAGACTTCTGGAACCAGTACTACTTCGGCGCGACCCATGAACTGGGCGACAGCTCGGTATTGGGCCTGACCACCGGCCTGAACTACTACAAGACCGTCGACGAAGGCAAAAAGTTGATGGGCGAAATCGACAACGACACCTACTCGCTGTCGCTCGGCCTGACCCACCAGGCGCACAGTCTGACCTTCGCGTACCAGGCAGTGAACGGTAACGAGTACTTCGACTACCTGCACGAAACCAACGGCATCTACCTGGCCAACTCCCTGACCTCGGACTTCAACGGCCCGAACGAAAAGTCCTTCCAGATCGCCTACGCCATCAACATGGCCGAATACGGCGTGCCAGGCCTGAAGTTCAACGCTTACTCGGCGCGCGGCTGGGGCATCGACGGCACCCACTACACCGGCAACGGTGGTCGGGCCAAGTTCGCCTATGACGGCATCCAGAGCCAAGACGGCGAAAAACACCAGGAATACGGTGTAGGCGCCTCTTACGCAATCCAGAGCGGCCCACTCAAAGCCACGGCCATTCGTGCGACCTACGTTGAGCACCGTGGCAGTGAGTTCCAGTCCGACGGCAGCATCAAAGAGTTCCGTTTGGTCACCACCATCCCGTTCAACATCCTTTAATCAGCGCCAGGTAGACGGCGGGCTCAGGACGAGCCCGCCCTCTATGCTCGTCTGGTCCCATCGATTGCAGAGGGCTCCGAATGAACATGCTCCCGTTACAAGCTGCCATTGCCGCTGCGCTGTTGAGCGTGGCGGTCGGCATTTCGGCCAAACCGCTGGTGGTCTGCACCGAAGCCAGCCCGGAAGGTTTCGATCCGGTCCTGTACACCACGGCCGTCACCGCCGACGCCGCCGCCGAAACCCTGTTCAACCGCCTGGTGGACTTCAAGCCCGGCACCACCGAAGTGATCCCGGCGCTGGCCAAGGCCCTGCCGGAAATCAGCGCCGATGGCCTGACCTACACCTTCCACCTGCGTGACGACATCAAGTTCCACACCACCGACTATTTCAAACCCACGCGCAACCTGAACGCCGACGATGTGCTTTGGAGCTTCCAGCGCCAGCTGGACCCGAAACACCCGTGGCACACCAAGTCCAACGTGGGCTACCCGTACTTCGAAAGCATGGGCTTCAAGGAACTGCTCAAGAGCGTCGAGAAGACCGACGATCACACCGTGGTCTTCACCCTGACCCGTCCGGAAGCACCGTTCCTGGCCGACCTGGCCATGGCGTTTTCGTCGATCCACTCGGCCGAATACGCCGACCAGTTGCTCAAGTCCGGCAAGACCGATGACCTCAACGCCAAGCCGGTCGGCACCGGCCCGTTCATCTTCACCCGCTACGCCAAGGACGCCCAGGTGCGTTTCAAGGCCAACCCGGACTACTTCCGCGGCAAGCCGCCGGCCGACCCGCTGATCCTGGCGATCACCACCGACAACAACGTGCGCCTGCAGAAGCTCAAGGCCAACGAATGCCAGATCGCGCTGTATCCGAAGCCCGACGACATCCCGAGCATCAAGAAAGACCCGAACCTGAAGATCGATGGACTGGCGGCCATGACCACCAGCTACACTGCCTTGAACACCACCCACAAATACATGAGCGACGCGCGGGTGCGCCATGCGATCAACATCGCGTTCGACAAGGCCGGCTATACCAAAGCACTGTTTGGCGAAGGCAACGCAGTCGTGGGCACCGGCCCGTATCCGCCAACGCTGCTGGGCTTCAGCGACAAGCTGAAAAACCCGCCACGTGACCTGGACAAGGCTCGCGCCCTGCTCAAGGAAGCCGGCGTGCCGGAAGGCACCGAGTTCACCCTGTTCACTCGCGCCAACGGCGGCCCGACCAACCCCAACCCAATGATGGGCGCCCAGCGTATGCAGGCGGATCTAGCCCAGGTTGGCCTGAAGGTCAACATCAAGGTCATGGAATGGGGCGAGATGCTAAAGCGCGCCAAAGCGGGTGAGCACGACATGGTTTCCGCAGGCTGGGTAGGTGATAACGGCGACCCGGATAATTTCCTCACGCCCAACCTGAGTTGCGATGCGGCCAAGAACGGCGAAAACTACGCCCGTTGGTGCAATAAGGAATTTCAGGACCTGATCGACAAGGCGCGAGCCATCGCTGAACCCACCCAGCGCGCTGCACTCTATGAACAAGCACAGGACATTTTCGACAAGGACCAACCATGGCTTCCCATGGCTTACCCGAAACTGTTCGCCGCTATGCGCAAAAACGTAGAGGGCTTTACCCAAAGCCCTCTAGGTACCAATAACTTCGCCACCACCCAGGTGAAGTAAATAAGAAGAACGCTCGACACCGTCGACGTTGACGGTGTCGAACCTGCCTAACCGGCTGATTGAGGTACACCACAAGATGTTTAGTTTTATTGCCCGCCGATTGGGGTTATTGATCCCCACCTTCTTCGGCATCACGTTGCTGACGTTTGCGTTGATCCGCATGATTCCAGGCGACCCCGTAGAAGTCATGATGGGCGAACGCCGGGTCGACCCCGAGATGCACGCACAGGCAATGGAACGCCTTGGCCTTAACAAGCCGTTGTATGCGCAGTACCTGGACTACATCGGCAAGCTGGCCCAAGGCGACCTTGGCGAATCCCTGCGCACGCGCACCAGCGTGTGGACCGAGTTCACCGCACTCTTCCCGGCGACCCTGGAGCTGTCCATGGCCGCCCTGTTGTTCGCCGGTATCCTGGGCCTGTTGGCGGGGGTGATCGCGGCCTTGAAGCGAGGATCGCTGTTCGACCATGGGGTGATGGGCATCTCCCTCGCGGGCTATTCGATGCCGATCTTCTGGTGGGGCCTGATCCTGATCATGTTCTTCTCGGTGAGCCTGGGCTGGACCCCGGTTTCCGGGCGTATCGACCTGCTCTACGACATCGAGCCGCGCACCGGCTTCATGCTGATCGACACCCTGCTGGCCAACGAGCCAGATGCGTTCTGGGACGCCCTGCACCACCTGATCCTGCCGGCCATCGTGCTCGGCACCATCCCGCTGGCGGTGATTGCGCGGATGACCCGTTCGTCGATGCTCGAAGTGTTGCGCGAAGACTACATCCGCACCGCCAAGGCCAAAGGCCTGTCGCCGGCGCGCGTGGTGTTCGTGCATGGCCTGCGGAACGCGCTGATCCCGGTGCTCACCGTGGTCGGCCTGCAAGTCGGCACCCTGCTGGCCGGTGCGGTATTGACCGAAACCATCTTCTCGTGGCCCGGCATCGGCAAATGGCTGATCGAAGCCATTGGCGCGCGGGACTACCCGGTGGTGCAAAACGGCATCCTGCTGATCGCCTGCCTGGTGATCCTGGTGAATTTCGTGGTGGATATCCTCTACGGCTTCGTCAACCCACGTATCCGTCACCAGCGCTGAGATCATGACCATGACCACACCTACTCCAGTGTCAGCAGTCGATCAGAGCCTGCTGTACCCGTCGCCGTACAAAGAATTTTGGCAAGCCTTCTCCAAGAACAAAGGTGCGGTTGCCGGCCTGCTGTTCATGTTGCTGATCGTGTTCTGCGCGCTGTTCGCCCCGTGGGTGGCGCCGCATAACCCCAGCGAACAATATCGCGACTTCCTGCTGACCCCGCCGTCGTGGCTGGAAGGCGGGCAGATCCAGTTCCTGCTCGGCACCGACGAACTCGGCCGTGACTTGCTCTCGCGCTTGATCCAAGGCTCGCGCCTGTCGCTGCTGATCGGTTTGTCGTCGGTGGTGATGTCGCTGATTCCGGGCATCCTGCTCGGGCTGTTCGCCGGGTTCTTCCCGCGCCTGCTCGGCCCGACCATCATGCGCCTGATGGACATCATGCTGGCCCTGCCATCGCTGCTGCTGGCCGTCGCCATTGTCGCGATCCTCGGCCCTGGCCTGATCAACACCGTGATCGCCATCGCCATCGTGTCGCTGCCGTCCTACGTGCGTCTGACCCGCGCCGCGGTGATGGGCGAACTCAACCGCGACTACGTGACCGCCGCCCGCCTCGCCGGTGCCGGCCTGCCGCGCCTGATGTTCATCACCGTGCTGCCCAACTGCATGGCGCCGCTGATCGTGCAGGCGACCTTGAGTTTCTCTTCGGCGATCCTCGATGCCGCCGCGCTGGGCTTCCTCGGCCTGGGCGTGCAACCGCCAACGCCGGAGTGGGGCACCATGCTGGCTTCGGCCCGTGACTACATCGAACGCGCCTGGTGGGTCGTGAGCCTGCCGGGTCTGACCATTTTGCTCAGCGTGCTGGCAATCAACCTGATGGGCGACGGCCTGCGCGACGCGCTGGACCCGAAACTCAAGAACGCCGCCTGAGGAGATTCCCATGTCACTGTTAGAAATCAAGAATCTCAACGTGCGCTTCGGCGACAAGACCGCCGTGCCGGTGGTCGATGGCCTCGACATTTGCGTCGACAAAGGCGAAGTCCTGGCGATCGTGGGCGAGTCGGGCTCGGGTAAATCCGTGACCATGATGGCGCTGATGGGCCTGATCGAACACCCCGGCATCGTCACCGCCGACGCCCTGAACTTCGACGGCAAGGACATGCTCAAGCTGAGCAACCGCCAGCGTCGGCAGATCGTCGGCAAAGACCTGGCGATGGTGTTCCAGGACCCGATGACCGCGCTGAACCCCAGCTACACCGTGGGTTTCCAGATCGAAGAAGTGCTGCGCCTGCACCTGAAGATGTCCGGCAAGCAAGCGCGCAAGCGTGCCATCGAACTGCTGGAAAAAGTCGAGATCCCCGGCGCCGCCAGCCGGATGGATGCCTACCCGCACCAACTGTCCGGCGGTATGAGCCAACGCGTGGCCATCGCCATGGCGATTGCCGGCGAGCCGAAGTTGCTGATCGCCGACGAACCGACCACCGCCTTGGACGTGACCATCCAGGCCCAGATCATGGACCTGCTGCTGGCCCTGCAGAAAGAGCAGAACATGGGCCTGGTGCTGATCACCCACGACCTCGCGGTCGTCGCGGAAACCGCCCAGCGCGTGTGTGTGATGTATGCCGGCCAAGCCGTGGAAGTCGGCCAGGTACCGCAACTGTTCGACATTCCGGCGCATCCTTACAGCGAAGCACTGCTCAAGGCGATTCCGGAACACAGCCTCGGTGCCGCGCGCCTGGCCACGCTGCCCGGCATCGTGCCCGGCCGTTATGACCGCCCGCAAGGCTGCCTGCTGTCGCCGCGTTGCCCCTACGTGCAAGACAGCTGCCGCCAGACCCGCCCGGGCCTGGACCCTAAATCGAACAGCCTCGCGCGCTGCTTCTACCCCTTGAACCAGGAGGTGGCGTAATGGCCGTCGTTCTTACCGCCCGCGACCTGACCCGTCACTACGAAGTGTCCCGAGGCCTGTTCAAGGGCCACGCCACCGTGCGCGCCCTCAATGGCGTGTCCTTCGAACTGGAAGCCGGCAAGACCCTCGCCGTGGTGGGCGAGTCGGGCTGCGGCAAATCCACCCTGGCCCGTGCGCTGACGCTGATTGAAGAGCCGTCGTCGGGCTCGTTGAAAATCGCCGGCCAGGAAGTCGCTGGCGCCGACAAGGCGCAGCGCAAGCAATTGCGCAAAGACGTGCAGATGGTATTCCAAAGCCCGTATGCCTCGTTGAACCCGCGGCAGAAAGTCGGCGACCAACTGGCTGAACCGCTGCTGATCAACACCCACCTGTCCGCCGCCGAACGCCGCGAAAAGGTCCAGGCGATGATGAAGCAGGTGGGCCTGCGCCCTGAGCACTATCAGCGCTACCCGCACATGTTCTCCGGCGGCCAGCGCCAACGGATCGCCCTGGCCCGGGCGATGATGCTGCAACCCAAAGTGCTGGTGGCGGATGAGCCGACCTCGGCACTGGACGTGTCGATCCAGGCCCAGGTGCTCAACCTGTTCATGGACCTGCAGCAGGAATTCAACACCGCCTACGTGTTCATTTCCCACAACCTCGCGGTGGTGCAACACGTCGCCGACGACGTGATGGTGATGTACCTCGGGCGCCCGGTGGAAGTCGGCCCCAAGGGCGACATCTACGCGCGCCCCCTGCACCCGTACACCCAGGCGCTGCTGTCGGCCACACCGACCATCCACCCGGACCCGAACAAGCCGAAGATCAAAATCGTCGGCGAGCTGCCCAACCCGCTGAACCCGCCGTCCGGCTGCGCTTTCCACAAGCGCTGCCCGTATGCGACGGCGCGGTGCAGCAGCGAGGAGCCGCAGTTGCGGGCGTTGGATAACCGCCAGGTGGCTTGCCACTATGCGGAGCAGTTCGTCGCCTGAAACGAGCGTCGCGCTCCCCTGTGGGGGGCGCGGTGACACCGCGTTCTACAGCCCTTCCCGTCAGGTTGCGCATCAGCCTGGCGGGAGGGGCTTTTTTTGCCTGTGAGACCAAAAGTGCCACTTCTGAAATTGAGGATACATCCTGTGCACTGGATGTATCTGAAACGGCATAGCTATATGTTGGGAGCTATCAGTTCTTCTAACTCAGACACCTGAGATAGAAAAGTCAGATATTCAACAGCGCCAACTTTTTCTATCCCCGCAAGTGTACGTTGACCGCCTAATGCAAGAGCGGGCGTGAATCCGTACATTTCGCCTTCATGCAATCTGCCCAATTTATTTTTTGCGACAGCAAACAAATTCTCATAGTCGTTACTTTTAACCGTCAAGCCACTAAAAAAACACCGCACCCCAAAGTCAAGCTGATCGCCTGTAAACATTGACTCTCGACAAATGTAATAAGCATCTACCGAAGATATTTTTAGAGAGTATCCTGACTGTTCCCCCCACAAATACAAAGTGCCAAAAGCGCTTCGAGCAATGACATGGTACACATCGGTGCCCCATAGCTTTGTTCCTTTAAGCCATTCACTGACAATAGATTCATACTCTTGTGGATTTACGCTCCAGAAAATACCGCCTGCATACCCACACCACCCATAGACTTCCCAATAGGTTAATAGCTGGTCAGGCAATTTCCCCCTATACTGCTCGATGGTCGAGGAGGAAACGGACCTTCGATCAAAACCAGGACCGAAAGTACTTAGAAAAAAATCGAAATCTTCGTCCATAAAATCACCTATTTACACCGTTTCAACTGGGTATTGATTTTTGTACGCTCCTGCTCCATCTGAGCAATACTACCCGCAACCTTATCCAACTCATAAACCCTACTTCGCCATTGAGCACCAATACTTGAATTTACTTGCCGATCGCCAAACCCACCAATAACATCCTTGCCACCTGAATAAAGATCCGGATTATGAAGAGCGGCTAATTTTTTCATTTTTTCGCTCGCCACTTCTGATGCCTTTGACATAGCGCTAGCGGGTGAAAGACCTTCCGAGCGAAATTTCTCGAATAGTTGACTTTGAACATTATTTTGAAGGTCTATACGGGCCTCTTTGGCGACTCTTGGATCACGTACACTAAGCCGATCTTTGAACGCCTCCCGCGTTTAAGATATTCCGCCACCGTCAGATTGTTAAGCCCTTTTTCTTGTCCTGCCAATTGCCGATCAAACTCCGGAATCTTTGAAGAAGGCATATTGGCGGCGCTAAAGCAGGGTACTTTGACGAGCGGCATGACCTTGGGTTTAGGTGATGGCTGATCGGTATTCGCGCGCCGAGAAGGCGTCGACTGCTCCGGTGTCCCCAATACCCCCTTACGTGGCTCCCGCGGCTGTAAGTCTGGATGCTGTTTCAATCGTTCTTCATGCTTGAGCATCCATTGCGCTAATCGGCCTCCTCGACGGCTATTGCTCATTTGG
Organism: Pseudomonas sp. GV105; assembly: GCF_003058185.1. NCBI lineage: Bacteria > Pseudomonadati > Pseudomonadota > Gammaproteobacteria > Pseudomonadales > Pseudomonadaceae > Pseudomonas > Pseudomonas sp. GV105. The sequence continues at coordinate 239,664 of NZ_QBUF01000007.1, read as the reverse complement.
CTGGCGAGTAGTGTGGCCTCGCCCCGTCCTCGGGTCAGATAGGCAACAATCGCGCTCAAGAGCAAAAGAATGACGGCGGTGTGGGCACTGGCAATTTCTGTAGAAGCATGATGCACACTGCCGTATTCGCACCCCGGCCCCATGCCTCCCAACACACCAGTTGCCGGCGCTCGAGAACCTTCCCAAGCGATTTTGATGCCTCGCAAGTACTGCTCAATGATGGTAGGCAGACCCTCTAGAAAAAACTCGGCGATGGATTGAAGTCCAAGAATCGCCAGTATCCAAGTGCCCGCCTGTGCGCCAAGGCTAGCCCCGACTATCGCACCAGGGAGCGCACCTGCGCCAAAACCCAGTGCTCCAATCCCGCCGCCGATAGCCGCTCCGGTTAATGCAGCGCCAACCAGGATCATTGCCATATCGGTCACAGTGCTGATCAGGTCGTCAATAACGGCATTTAAATCGATATCGGCGAAGCGATCGTGCAAGTTCCGCACTGTCTTTGTACGGGCGAGAAAGAACGCTCGGTCAACGAATTTGAGGCGTTGCGGGATAAGCCGTGGATTGAACGTGTGTTGCTCATAGTTCCCGCAGAATGGTGCTTGGGCAGAGTGCTGAGTTTGTAGGTGGCTGGGGAAGGGGCTAAGAAGGTGGTTTTCAATCTGTTTCCATGACGGTACGTAATGCCAACCATCCATTTTTCTTGCTCCCCAATCTGCCTGCATGGGTATAACCCGTTGCTTTTCAGGGGAGGCTAACGAGCTAGTACGAGCAATTGTGGGGATGTCTTAAATCAGGAACGGTCCGACTTCTTTCTGGAAAAAACTTACAGAAATTACTATCCCCCATCCACGAGTAACGGAAAAAGGCCCGCGCCTTGATGCTACAACCGAAAGTGCTGGTGGCGGATGAACCGACCATCCACCCGGACCCGAACAAGCCGAAGATCAAGATCGTCGGCGAACTGCCCAACCCGCTGAACCCGCCGTCCGGCTGCGCTTTCCACAAGCGCTCCCCTGTGGGGGCGCGGTGACACAGCGTTCTACAGCCCTTCCCGTCAGGTTGCGCATCAGCCTGGCGGGAGGGGCTTTTTGCAGGGTCTACGTCTGGCTATCGCCTTCATCATCCGGGTTGTCATCGCCCGGTTCGTCGGTGGTGGAGTCGTCATCGCCCTTGCTGCCGCCCTGGTCCTCATCGCCGGGCTCCGCTTCAGACTTGGCCAGTTGCAGGCCCTTGGCCTGCCCACTCTGCAGAGCAGACACCGCCGCCCCGCTCTGCACCGGGTTATGTGCCCAGGCCGTCGACATTCCCAATGACAACAGCACCAGCACCTTCAGTAACAGCACGACTCGTTGAACAATACTCATGGTTGATCCCCTCCAGTCAGTAGGTGAATCCCGCACGACCGCTGTTTAGCGCCGCCAGCGTTGAAGCTAGTCCCGATGCCGGGTTCTCGCCAATCCCCACATCGGGTGGAGATCAAAAAATGTGGGAGAGCAAGTCGAACCGTAGCACCGCCCCTCCCACCTCTGGTTTTGCAGCGCCCATGAAAAAGGGCGAAGCCATGACAGCTTCGCCCTCTTGTTCACCGCTCAGAGCTTAATGGTGCTCGCGAGTAGCGCGGAATTTCACATCCGGCCAACGCTCTTCCATCAGCGCCAGGTTGACCCGGGTCGGCGCCAGGTAGGTCAGGTGACCGCCGCCGTCGACCGCGAGGTTTTCCACGGCTTTGTTGGAGAACTCTTCCAACTTCTTCTTATCGCTGCACTCGATCCAGCGCGCGGAGTACACGGTGATCGGCTCGTAGGAGCATTCGACCTTGTATTCCTCTTTCAAGCGACTGGCGACCACATCGAACTGCAGCACACCGACGGCGCCGAGGATGATGTCGTTGCTGCGCTCGGGGAAGAACACCTGGGTCGCGCCCTCTTCCGCCAGTTGCTGCAAGCCTTGGCGCAGTTGCTTGGATTTCAGCGGGTCGCGCAGGCGCACGCGGCGGAACAGTTCCGGGGCGAAGTGCGGGATGCCGGTGAAGCCCAGCGTTTCGCCTTCGGTGAAGGTGTCGCCGATCTGGATGGTGCCGTGGTTGTGCAAGCCGATGATGTCGCCGGCGTAGGCTTCTTCGAGCTGTTCACGCTCGGAGGAGAAGAACGTCAGGGCATCGCCGATTCGCACGTCCTTGCCGGTGCGAACGTGGCGCATCTTCATGCCTTTTTCGTACCTGCCGGAGCAGATTCGCATAAAGGCGATACGGTCGCGGTGTTTGGGGTCCATGTTCGCCTGGATCTTGAACACGAAGCCCGAGAATTTCTCTTCCACCGGCTCCACGGTGCGCTCGTTGGCGACCCGGGCCAGCGGGCGCGGGGCCCAGTCAACCACGGCGTCGAGCACGTGGTCGACACCGAAGTTGCCCAATGCGGTACCGAAGAACACCGGGGTCAGTTGGCCGTCGAGGAATTCCTGCTGGTTGAACTCGTGGCAGGCGCCCTGCACCAGTTCCAGCTGGTCGACGAAGCGGTCGTACTCATCGCCCAAGTGGGCGCGGGCTTCGTCGGAGTCGAGCTTCTCGATGATTTTCACATCGGTGCGTTCGTGACCGTGGCCGGCGGTGTAGACAATGATGTAGTCGTCGGCCAGGTGGTACACGCCCTTGAAGTCGCGGTAGCAACCGATCGGCCAGGTAATCGGCGCCGCCTTGATCTTCAGCACCGCTTCGATTTCGTCGAGCAGCTCGATCGGATCGCGGATGTCGCGGTCGAGTTTGTTGATAAAGCTGACGATCGGCGTGTCGCGCAGGCGGCAGACGTCCATCAACGCAATCGTGCGCGGCTCGACGCCCTTACCGCCGTCGAGGACCATCAAGGCCGAGTCCACCGCGGTCAGGGTGCGGTAGGTGTCTTCGGAGAAGTCTTCGTGGCCCGGGGTGTCGAGCAGGTTGATCATGTGATCGCGATACGGGAACTGCATGACCGACGTGGTAATGGAAATACCCCGTTGTTTTTCCATTTCCATCCAGTCGGAGGTGGCATGGCGGTCGGATTTGCGGGATTTCACCGTGCCGGCCACTGCGATCGCCTTGCCCATCAGCAAGAGCTTCTCGGTGATGGTGGTTTTACCGGCATCGGGGTGGGAAATAATGGCGAAAGTGCGGCGTTTCGCGACTTCGGCGGCCTGGTGGGTCATGGGAAATCGCCTGGCAGGTGAGTCAAAAAAGGGCGGCGAGTATAGCGCAAACCCAGGGTGCCGGACCACCGTTCACCCGGTTGGGGGTGGCTAAATACTGCCAAGTATGGAACCTTTTAAAAGGTAGAGACGTCCACTCCCCTGCAACCGCACTCGAAACAGGGGCTGAAAAATCAGCAAGTTAGCCTGACGAGGCTGCGCTCATGGCTTGACCTCATGCCGCTTTTGCCGGCATGGGCGAGCTGCTTTTCGCGACCACATTCAACGGCAGCCAGCAGTGGCATGCCACGCAGGAATGTGTTCGCCGACAGAAGAAAAAAGGAGTCCGCCTGTGGCTATTCGCTATGGCAAAGGGCTGATAGGAGGAGCGGTTGTCGTCGCTCTCCTGGCCCTGCTGATCCACTGGATCGGCATCAACACCATCGAACTGTACCGCGACGATTTGTTGTTTTACCTGCAAGCTCACCTGATTCTCGTCCTAGTCTCCATGCTGGCCGCCCTGATTGTGGGCCTCCCCGCCGGTATCCTGCTCAGCCGCCCGAACATGGTCGGGCGCGCCGAACGCTTCATGCAGATCTTCAACATCGGCAACACCGTCCCTCCCCTGGCCGTACTGGCCATCGCCCTCGGCGTCCTCGGCATCGGCAGCGGCCCGGCGATCTTCGCGCTGTTCCTCGCTTCATTGCTGCCCATCGTGCGCAACACCTACGAAGGCCTGAAAAACGTCCAGGGCTCGCTGAAAGAAGCCGCCACCGGCATCGGCATGACCCCGCGCCAGGTGCTGTTTCGCGTCGAATTGCCGAACGCCGTGCCGATCATCATCGGCGGCGTGCGCGTGGCCCTGGCGATCAACGTCGGCACCGCGCCGCTGGCATTCCTGATCGGCGCCAACAGCCTGGGCAGCCTGATCTTCCCCGGCATCGCCCTGAACAATCAGCCGCAATTGCTGCTCGGCGCCGCGTGTACCGCGCTGTTGGCCCTGCTGCTCGACGGTCTGGTGACCATGGGCAGCCGCCTCTGGCTGGAACGCGGAGTGCGTGCGTCTTAAGGCTCGGCAAAGGAATTCACATGAAAAAACTGACATTGATATTGAGCTGCGTCCTGCTGTTTGCAGGGGTTGCGCAAGCCGCTGAAAAACCGGTCATCCGCATCGGCGCACGGGTGTTCACTGAACAGACCCTGCTCGCCGAAATCACTTCCCAGTACCTGCGCACCAAGGGTTACGACACCCGCGTGACCGGCGGCCTGGGCAGCAACCTGGCGCGCAGTGCCCAGGAAAGCGGGCAACTGGACCTGATCTGGGAATACACCGGCGTGTCGCTGGTGGCCTACAACCATGTGGACGAGAAGCTCGACAGCGAACAGTCCTACGCTCGGGTAAAAGAACTCGACGCGAAAAAAGGCCTGGTCTGGCTTTCGCCATCGAAATTCAGCAACACCTACGCGCTGGCATTGCCTGAGAACGTGGCCCAGGAATTCCCGCAGATCAACACGATCAGCGATCTGACCCAAGCCCTCGCGGAAAAAACCAAGGCCACGCGCCTGGTGGCCCTGGACACCGAGTTCGCCAACCGTTCCGACGGCATGGGCGGCATGGTCAAGCTCTACGACATGAACCTGACCCGCAAAAACACCCGGCAGATGGACGCCGGCCTGGTCTACACCGCGTTGCGTAACGGCCAGGTGTTTGCCGGCTTGGTGTACACCACTGACGGGCGCCTGAATGCCTTCAAATTGAAGCTGCTCGAAGACGACAAGCACTACTTCCCGGACTACACCGCCGCGCCGGTGGTGCGTCAGGTTTATCTCGACGCCCATCCTGAACTGGCCGCCGATCTGAAGCCGCTGGCTGCCCTGTTCGACGACGCAACCATGCGCCAGCTGAACGCGCGGGTCGACGTCGGCCATGAAAGCCCGTCAGCTGTTGCCGCCGATTTCCTGCGCCAACACCCCATCCACTAACGAGGAGAAGACATGGAATTTTTAAACGCCTTTTCCCATCTTGATTGGGCCCAAGTCCTGCACCTGACCTGGCAGCACATCACCCTGGTCGGCATTGCCGTGATCCTCGCGATTGTCGTCGGCGTACCCCTCGGCGTGCTGATGACCCGCTTCCCGAGCCTGGCCGGCCCGCTGCAAGCCAGCGCCACTGTGCTGCTGACCGTGCCGTCCATCGCCCTGTTTGGCCTGCTGCTGCCGTTCTACTCCAAATTCGGCCAGGGCCTGGGGCCAATGCCGGCGATCACCGCCGTGTTCCTCTACTCCCTGCTGCCGATCATGCGTAACACCTACCTGGCCCTGACCGGCGTGGAACCGGGCATCCGCGAAGCCGCCAAAGGCATCGGCATGACCTTCGGCCAGCGCCTGCGCATGGTCGAACTGCCCATCGCCGTACCGGTGATCCTCGCCGGTGTACGCACCGCCGTGGTGATGAACATCGGCGTGATGACCATCGCCGCCACCATCGGCGCCGGCGGCCTGGGTGTACTTATTCTGGCTTCCATCAGCCGCAGCGACATGTCGATGCTGATCGTCGGCGCCGTGCTGGTCAGTCTCCTGGCCATCTTCGCCGACCTGCTTCTGCAATGGCTGCAACGCTCGCTGACTCCAAAAGGACTGCTCAAATGATCGAACTTCAACACCTGACCAAGACTTTCCAAAGCAACGGCAAGACTGTCTCCGCCGTGAACGACGTAAGCCTGACCGTCAACGAAGGCGAGATTTGCGTATTCCTCGGCCCCTCGGGCTGCGGCAAGAGCACCACGCTGAAAATGATCAACCGCCTGATCAAGCCCACCTCGGGCAAGATCCTGATCAACGGCGAAGACACCACCGACCTCGACGAAGTGACCCTGCGTCGCAACATCGGCTACGTGATCCAGCAGATCGGCCTGTTCCCGAACATGACCATCGAGGAAAACATCGTGGTCGTGCCCAAGTTGCTGGGCTGGGACAAGCAGAAATGCCACGACCGCGCCCGCGAGTTGATGAGCATGATCAAGCTCGAGCCCAAACAGTACCTGCACCGCTACCCGCGTGAGCTGTCCGGTGGCCAGCAACAGCGCATCGGCGTGATCCGGGCGCTGGCGGCGGATGCACCGTTACTGCTGATGGATGAGCCGTTCGGCGCGGTCGACCCGATCAACCGCGAGATGATCCAGAACGAGTTCTTCGAAATGCAGCGCGCGCTGAACAAGACCGTGATCATGGTCAGCCACGACATCGACGAAGCCATCAAGCTGGGCGACAAGATCGCCATCTTCCGCGCCGGCAAACTGCTGCAGATCGACCACCCGGACACCCTGCTGGCGCACCCGGCGGATGAGTTCGTCAGCAACTTCGTCGGCCAGGACAGCACCCTCAAGCGTCTGCTGCTGGTAAAAGCCGAAGACGCGGCAGACAACGCCCCGTCGGTCAGCCCGGAAACCCCGGTGGCCGATGCCCTGGAGCTGATGGACGAACTCGACCGCCGCTATGTGGTGGTCACCTGCGCCGACAACAAAGCGCTGGGCTATGTGCGCCGTCGCGACCTGCACCGTCAGACCGGCACTTGCGGTCAATACCTGCGCGAATTCAACGCCACGGCCGCGTATGACGAGCACTTGCGCATCCTGTTGTCGCGCATGTACGAGTTCAACCGTTCATGGTTGCCGGTGATGGACGCCGAGCGGGTGTTTTTGGGTGAAGTGACCCAGGAATCGATTGCCGAGTACCTGAGCTCCGGCAAGTCGCGCGGGGGCAAGACCAGTATCGTTTCGCCCGCCGAGACCGCCCTGGCCTGATCTGACACAACACGCCTAAAACTGTGAGAGGGGGCTTGCCCCCGACGGCGGTGTATCAGTCAATATATTCATGACTGACACACTGCCATCGGGGGCAAGCCCCCTCCCACATTTGGTCCGTGGTGTGTCAGGGAAATCCCCCTGATTATCCGCCTGCGGGGAACATCAATCCGTCACACCGGTCGGTTACATAAGTAGCTGCACCCGGTCCCGCGACGAACGCGTGCAAAAACGCGACATTTTTAGTTGATCTCAAGCCCCTCACGCCCTAAAGTTCGCGCCGAACGTCCATGCTGGAAACGATCCATCCGGCTCAAGTACTGACGACGAGACAGCAAGGCCAAGGGAAGCTTATCCCATGGCCTTTTTGCTTTCGGCGACATGCCTTGGGAAGTAGGCGAACCAAAGTGGGGATACGGAGGACGTTCATTTGCACCCATTGATCAATTTAGTTTGCCCTTAGGAGTTCCCAGCATGTCGATCAACGTCGAAGATTATTTCGCGCGCGCCACTTTTGACAAAATGAAGGCGTTCGCCGACAAGCAAGAAACCCCGTTCGTGGTGATCGACACCGCGATGATCAGCCAGGCCTACGATGACCTGCGCGCCGGTTTCGAATTCGCCAAAATCTATTACGCAGTCAAGGCCAACCCAGCCGTCGAGATCATCGACCTGCTGAAAGACAAGGGGTCGAGCTTCGACATCGCCTCGATCTACGAGCTGGACAAGGTCATGGCCCGCGGCGTCAGCCCCGACCGTATCAGCTACGGCAACACCATCAAGAAATCCAAGGACATCCGCTACTTCTACGAGAAGGGCGTGCGCCTGTTCTCCACCGACTCCGAAGCCGACCTGCGCAACATCGCCAAGGCCGCGCCGGGCTCGAAAATCTATGTGCGTATCCTCACCGAAGGCTCGACCACGGCTGACTGGCCTCTGTCGCGCAAATTCGGCTGCCAGACCGACATGGCCATGGACCTGCTGATCCTCGCCCGCGACCTGGGCCTGGTGCCGTATGGCCTCTCGTTCCACGTCGGCTCGCAACAGCGCGACATCAGCGTGTGGGACGCGGCGATCGCCAAGGTCAAAGTGATCTTCGAGCGCCTGAAGGAAGAAGACGGCATCCACCTCAAGCTGATCAACATGGGCGGCGGCTTCCCGGCCAACTACATCACCCGCACCAACAGCCTGGAAACCTATGCCGAGGAAATCATCCGTTTCCTCAAGGAAGACTTCGGCGACGACCTGCCGGAAATCATCCTGGAACCGGGCCGTTCGTTGATCGCCAACGCCGGCATCCTGGTCAGCGAAGTGGTGCTGGTGGCACGTAAATCGCGCACCGCCGTCGAGCGCTGGGTGTACACGGACGTGGGCAAGTTCTCCGGCCTGATCGAAACCATGGACGAAGCCATCAAGTTCCCGATCTGGACCGAGAAGAAAGGCGAGATGGAAGAAGTGGTGATCGCCGGTCCTACCTGCGACAGCGCCGACATCATGTACGAAAACTACAAGTACGGCCTGCCGTTGAACCTGGCGATCGGTGATCGGTTGTACTGGTTGTCGACCGGTGCGTACACCACCAGCTACAGCGCGGTTGAGTTCAATGGCTTTCCGCCGTTGAAGTCGTATTACGTGTAAGACGGCGACGAACAAAAAACCCATGACCTGTCATGGGTTTTTTATCGCTCAGAAACAGGTCATGGCATGTTGCTCATAGGCATCGGCCATCGCCCGAATCCGCGGATCATTCGCCTGCGCCAGCGCCTTGTGCGCCACCCGCAAAAACTTCTGATTGCCGCCGGCCAAGGCCTTGCGCAACCATGCCAGCGCCGCCTCGATCTGGCCGCTGTCGGCCAGTACCGCCGCGTAACTGAACTGCCCACGGAAATCCCCGGCTTCGGCTGAGCGTCGATACCACGCCACGGCAGCGTCCGGATCCCTCGGGCAAAACCGGCCCTCTTCCAGATAGCGCCCCAACAGGTTCATCGACTTGGCGTGGCCCTGCTCCGCCGCCTGGCGATAGCACCTCAGCGCGTGCGCCTGGTCCTCGGCGACACCGCGACCGGTGGCCAGCAGGTTGGCGTAGTTGTATTGCCCCCAGTCCAACCCGGCTTCGGCCGCCAGCCGATAGTCCCGCGCCGCCGCCGCTTCGTCGGCGACGCAGCCCCAGCCATGCTCGCGGCAACGCCCCAGCATATTGCGCGCCATCAGGTGCCCGCCCTGCGCCGCGATCTGGAACCAGCGCAGTGCCAGCGCTTCATCGCGCTCGATGCCGCGCCCTTCCAGCAGGATCTGCCCGAGCAAGGCCTGGGCATCCGCCACGCCCTCCCTGGCCGCGATCAGGATCGCCTGGGCCGCGCGCACTGGCGAGTCGTCGAGCATGCGCTGCAACTGCTCGACGTTGAGCACTTCTTCACGGCGCAATAAAAAGCCCATGCTCAGACCTCGACCCAGCGACGCAACAGGTTGTGGTAAGTGCCGGTGAGCTGGATCAACGCCGGGTGGTCCGGGACCGCCGCGGTCAGTTGCTGGATCGCACCGTCCATCTCGAACAGCAGGGTGCGCTGGCTGTCTTCGCGCACCAGGCTTTGGGTCCAGAAAAACGAGGCGTAGCGCGCACCACGGGTCACGGCGTTGACTTTATGCAGGCTGGAGCCGGGGTACAGCACCATATCGCCGGCGGGCAGCTTGACCCGTTGCACGCCGAAGGTGTCCTGGATCTCCAGTTCGCCGCCGTCATAGTCCTCCGGGTCGCTGAAGAACAGCGTGGACGACAGATCGGTACGCACCCGCTCCTGGCTGCCCTTGGGCTGGCGCACGGCATTGTCGATATGAAAGTCGAAACTGCCCCCGGCCGTGTAGCAGTTGAGCAGCGGCGGGAAGACTTTGTGCGGTAACGCCGCCGACATAAACAACGGGGTTTGCCACAACCGCTCCAGCATCGCCGTACCGATTTCCTTGGCCAGCGGGTGGCCTTCGGGCAATTGCAGGTTGTGCTTGGCCTTGGCGGACTGGTGCCCGGCGGTGATTCTACCGTCGGCCCAGTCGGCGGTTTCCAGGGCTTGGCGAATGCGCTGCACTTCCTCACGAGAGAACAGGCCGGGAATATGCAGCAACATGAGCACTACCTGAGAGCGGAAAGACGTTAATGGTATTGATTCTTATCCTCTCTGTAAAACCCGAAGACGAACGAGATCGTAAAAACCGTAAGGAAAAAGTGTAAAGAATGTAAATTAGCTACGAATAGCAATAAGTCGCAATTGATACAAAGTCTTATTCAGCCTATATTCCGCGGCCTCACATCCTTGGGGAAAGGACACGTCATGTCGCGCACTTGCATAAAAACACCTGCCAGTTCACCACGCCTGCTGGCTTCGGCCATCGGCGTTGCACTCGGCGCCAGCTCTGTCGCCCATCTGGCGCAAGCGGCCGACGACACCGAACAGAAAGGCCAGCGCAACAGCATCTCCCTGGGCGCCACCAGCATCACCGGGGAAGCACAGGACGCCACCTCCTATCAGGTCGAAAAAGCCTCTTCGCAAAAGTACACCGCGCCGCTGGTGGACACGCCGCGCTCGGTCACCGTGGTGCCACAGCAAGTGCTCAAGGACACCGCCGCCACCTCGTTGCAGGATGCCTTGCGCACCGTGCCCGGCATTACCTTCGGCGCCGGTGAAGGCGGCAACCCCCAGGGCGACCGCCCGTTCATCCGCGGTTTTGACGCCCAGGGCGACACCTACCTGGACGGCGTGCGCGATACCGGCGGCCAGAGCCGTGAGATCTTCGACATCGAATCGATCGAAGTCAGCAAAGGCCCGAACTCTTCGTTCGGCGGGCGTGGCTCGGCCGGCGGCAGCCTCAACCTGGTGAGCAAGACACCCCAGGCGCGCGACTTCACCAACGGCGGCTTCACCTACGGCTCCGACCAGACCCGCCGCTACGTGCTCGACGTCAACCGCCAATTCCTCGACGACAGCGCCGCGTTCCGCCTGAACCTGATGAGCCACGAACAAAACGTCGCCGGCCGCGACGCGGTGAATTACGACCGTTGGGGCGTGGCGCCGTCGCTGACCTTTGGCCTGGGCATGCCGACCCGCGTCAACGTCAGCTACTACCACATGGAAAGCGACGACCTGCCGGATTCGGGGATCCCCTACGGTTACGGCTCCGCGACCGCCACCGCCCACGTACACGACAAACCCAACGACGGCGGCGACAGCAATAACTTCTACGGACTGAAGAGTCGCGACTTCCGCAAGACCCGCGCCGATATCAGCACGGTCTCCGTCGAACACGACCTGAACGACAACATGACGCTGAAAAACACCCTGCGCCATGGCAACACCGGCCAGGACTATATCCTCACGCAACCGGACGACAGCAAACTCAACGTCAACAAGTTCGGTACTGTGTGGCGCCGCGCCAACAGCCGCGTGTCGACCACCGAGACCACCACCAACCAGACCGATCTGTTCGGCAACTTCCACGCGCTGGGTTTCAAGCACACCTACTCCACCGGCCTCGAGTTCACCGGCGAAGAAACCCGTGTCAGCAGCTACACCATCAGCCCCAACGCCAACCCGGTCTGCACCGTGGCCAAAGGCAGCCTGGGCGGCCAATGCACCTCGCTGAGCAACCCGAACCCGGACGACGCCTGGACCGGCAGCATCGCGCGCAACTACAACGGCACCAACACCAAAGCCACCAGCCGCGGCGCCTACGTGTTCGACACCATCGAACTGGACCCGAAATGGCTGCTGAACGTCGGCCTGCGCTACGACACCTTCGACACTGAGGCCAACACCAACGCCACCGCCGGGCGCACCAAGATCAAAGACGACAGCCAGTTCTTCAACTGGCAGGCCGGCCTGGTCTGGAAGCCGGTGGAGAACGCCAGCATCTATGCGTCCTACGCCACCTCGGCCACACCGGCCGGTGGTCTGGTCGGTGAAGGCTCCGACGGCAACCCACTGTCCGCCGGCGCCGCCACCAGCGACCTGCAACCGGAAGAAACCGTCAACTACGAGCTGGGCACCAAGTGGGATCTGTTCCACGACCGCCTTTCGCTGACGGCTGCCGTGTTCCGCACCGAGAAGAAGAACACGCGCATTCTGGTGGATGCCCTGACCTACGAGAACGCCGGTGAATCCCGCGTCGATGGCCTCGAACTCTCGGCCAGCGGCAAACTCACGGATCAATGGCAAGTGTTCGCCGGCTACAGCTACCTCGACAGCGAGCTGGTCAAATCCGGACGCAACGGGCGCAACGGGGTGCTCAGCGCCGGCTCCAGCGAGGGCAACCAAATGCCCAATACGCCGAAGAACACCTTCAGCCTGTGGACCACCTACGACATCACGTCGAAGCTGACCATCGGCGGCGGTGCGTTCTATGTCGACGAGGTCTACGGCGATGCCGGCAACACCGTGTATGTACCGTCCTACACGCGCTACGACGCCATGGCCAGCTACAAGCTGACCAAGAACGTCGATCTGCAACTGAACGTGCAGAACCTGACCGACAAAACCTACTACGACAAGGCCTTCTCGACCCACTTCGCCAACCAGGCGGCCGGGCGCACCGCACTGTTGACCACCAGCTTCCACTTCTAAACGGTCAACCCGCAGCCAACAGCCCCACGCATCGATGCGTGGGGCTTTTGCGTGTTAAACAACAAAGTTTCTCGACAACCCACGGCATAATGCGCGCCGTGCTACAGATATCCAGATGAGCGAGGCGGTCCGACGTGTTGAAGAAAACCCTGTTCCAGTTGCACTGGTTCTTCGGCATCACTGCCGGGCTGGTGCTGGCCTTGATGGGGATCACCGGGGCGGCGGTGTCGTTCCAGGATGAAATACTGCGCGCGCTCAACCCCAGCGTGCTGAGCGTGGCAAAACTCGACGCCGGGGTACTGCCGCCCGCCGAACTGGTGCGCAAGCTCGAAGCCAGCGAAGGCAAGCGCGTGTCGATGCTGTGGGTGGAAACCGACAGCGGCACCGCCGCACGCGTGTTCTTCACCCCGCCGCCGGGTGAACGGCGCGGCCAGATGCGTTACTTCGACCCCTACACCGGCGACTACATGGGCGACGCCGTCGGCCAGGACGTGTTCGGGTTTCTCCTGCAACTGCACCGTTTCCTGGCCATGGGCGACACCGGCCGGCAAATCACCGGGGCCTGCACGCTGATCCTGCTGTTCTTCTGCCTGTCCGGCCTGTACCTGCGCTGGCCGCGCCAGGTGGCGAACTGGCGCGTGTGGCTGACCCTGGACTGGCGCAAAAAAGGTCGCAGCTTCAATTGGGACTTGCACTCGGTGTTCGGCACCTGGTGCCTGTTGTTCTATCTGTTGGCGGCGCTGACCGGCCTGTCGTGGTCCTACGAGTGGTACAACCAGGGCCTGAACAAGCTGCTGTCCGACGCCCCGCAGAACGAACGGATGCGCAAACGCGGCCCACCGCCCTCGGGCCCGACGCCGGAAGCCAACTACGCGGCGATCTGGAGCAGCATCTACAGCAGCGCCGGCCCCGACTTGAGTGCCTACAACATCCGCATGCCGGCAGTCGCCGGGCAGCCGGCCACGGTGTTTTACCTGCTGAAAAACTCGCCCCACGACCGCGCGCTGAACCAGATCAACCTGGACCCGGCCACCGGCGCGGTGAAATCCCACGAGCGCTACGCCAGCAAGAGCCTCAAGGCTCAATTGCTGACCAGCCTCTACGCGCTGCACACCGGCAGTTACTTCGGCCTGGTGGGGCGGATCATCCTCACCATCAGCGCGCTGTGCATGCCGTTGTTCTTCATCACCGGCTGGCTGCTGTACCTCGACCGTCGCCGTAAAAAGCGCCAGGTACGCGATGCCCGCGAGCGCCTCAGCGCCAATCACAGCCATGCGCCGGCCTGGCTGATCGGCTTCGCCAGCCAGAGCGGTTTTGCCGAACAACTGGCCTGGCAGACCGCCGGGCAACTGCAGGCCGCGGGCTTGCCAGTGAACGTGCAGCCGCTGGGCAGCGTCAGCCAGGACCAACTGCGCCAATCAGAAAATGCGCTGTTCGTGGTCAGCACCTTCGGCGACGGCGAAGCCCCCGACAGCGCCCGTGGCTTCGAGCGCAGCGTGCTCGGGCAGGACCTGTCCCTCAAAGGCTTGAACTACTCGGTACTGGCCCTCGGCGATCGCCAGTACCAGCACTTCTGCGGCTTTGCGCGGCGCCTGCACTTCTGGCTGACCAACCAGGGCGGCACCCCGTTGTTCGCCCCCGTGGAAGTCGACAGCGGCGACACCCATGCCCTGCAGCACTGGCAACAACAGCTGGGGCAACTCACCGGGCACGCACCGACAGCGGCGTGGCCGAGCGCACAGTATGAAAACTGCAGCTTGAACCAACGCACCTTGCTCAACCCTGGCAGTATCGGTTCGGCTGTGTACCTGCTGGAGCTGAGCGTGCCGTCAGGGCAACGCTGGACGGCCGGCGACCTGGTGGAAATCCTGCCGCGCAACGGCAGCCGGGCCATCGCGCAGTTCCTCGCAGGCCTGGGCCTGGCCGGCAGCGAGAGCGTGCTGATCGACGGCCTGGCCCACGCCCTCGACCAGGCCCTGGCCACCCGCCAATTGCCGGACAACCGCGCCCACCTGGTGGGCCTGCATGCCCAAGCGCTGGTGAACGCGCTGGCGCCCCTGGGCATGCGCGAATACTCCATCGCCTCGATTCCCAGCGACGGCGTGCTGGAGTTGATCGTGCGCCAGGAACGTCATCCGGACGGCACCCTCGGCCTTGGCTCGGGCTGGCTGACCGAACACGCGGCCCTCGGCTCGAGCATCAGCCTGCGCCTGCGCCGCAACAGCGCTTTCCACCTGCCGGACGCGCCTGCGCCGTTGATCCTGCTGGGCAACGGCACCGGCCTGGCGGGTTTGCGCAGCTTGCTCAAGGCACGCATTGCCGACGGCCAGCAGCGCAACTGGCTGTTGTTCGGCGAACGCACCATCGCCCACGACTACCTGTGCCAGGACGAACTGCAAGGCTGGCAGGCCAGCGGTGACCTGGCGCTGCTGGACCTGGCGTTTTCCCGCGACCAGGAGGAAAAGATCTACGTGCAGGATCGCCTGCGCGAATCGGCGGACGTGTTGCGTCGATGGCTGGCGGACGGCGCGGCGATTTACGTGTGCGGCAGTTTGCAGGGGATGGCCGCAGGAGTGGATCAGGTGCTGCATGAGGTGCTGGGCAGTGAGGCGGTGGAGCGCTTGATCGAACAGGGCCGCTATCGCCGCGATGTCTACTGAGATCCTCTAACCACTGAAGAACCTATGTGGGAGGGGGCTTGCCCCCGATAGCGGTGTGTCAGTAACCCAAGAGTTGACTGATCCACCGCTATCGGGGGCAAGCCCCCTCCCACAGTTTTTGACTGTATTCCAAGTCAGTTTTTGACTGCACTCCAATCAGTTTTTGACTGCACCCTCAATCAGACCGGTTGCAGCTTTTGCTCGAACACTGAAACCCCATCCAGATCACGCAGCATCACCGTCAACTCCGCCGTCTGCCCATCGATCTGCACTTCGCCGAAAAACTGGAAACCGGCAAACGGCGAGGTGTTCTGCGCCGGCGGTGCTTTCTCGAAGACCACCTGCGGACCAAAGGTTTTATCCAGCGGATTGGGCCCGAAGCTCCCCGCATTCAACGGCCCCGCGACAAACTCCCAGAACGGCTCGAAGTCCTGGAACGCCGCCCGATCCGGATGATAGTGATGCGCCGCGCAGTAATGCACATCCGCCGTCAACCACACATGGTTGCGCACCTGCTGCGCGCGCAGAAACCCGAGCAGCTCGGCGATTTCCAACTCGCGCCCTTGCGCCGGGCCGGGGTCGTTGTTGGCGATCGCTTCCCAGCGCGGTACGCCCGGGCTGACTTCGCCGTCGGGCACGCCGAGGCCGATCGGCATGTCGGCGGCGATCACCTTCCATTGGGCCTGGGACGTCTTGAGTTCGCGCTTGAGCCAGTCCAGTTGCTCTCGGCCGAGGAAGGGTTTGGCGCCGCCCAGGTTGTCATCGTTGGGCCCGCGATAGCTGCGCATGTCGAGCACGAACACATCCAGCAGCGGGCCATAACTGAGCTTGCGATAAATCCGCCCGCCGCCGTCGGCGCTTTGCCGACGCATGGGTGAATATTCCAGCCAGGCCTGACGCGCATGGCCGACCAGGGTGTTGATGTCCTTGGTCTGGTAACGCTCATCGAGCTGCTTGCTCGGCGACCAGTTGTTCACCACTTCGTGGTCGTCCCACTGCCAGATCTGCGGCACTTCGGCGTTAAAGCGCCGCACGTTTTCATCCAGCAGGTTGTAGCGGTAATTGCCGCGATACTCATCGAGGGTTTCAGCGACTTTGCTCTTGGCCTCGGTGGTGATGTTGCGCCAGATGCGCCCGCCTTCGGTGGTCAGTTGCGCCGGCACCGGGCCGTCGGCGTAGATGGTGTCGCCGCTGTGGATAAAAAAGTCCGGCAGGCGCAGGCGCATGGCTTCGTAGATCCGCATGCCGCCGATGTCCGGGTTGATGCCGAAGCCTTGGCCGACGGTGTCGCCGCTCCACACAAAACGAATATCGCGACGCTGTTGCGGCACGCTGCGCAGGTGGCCGAACCAGGGCTCGCTGGCGACGCCGGTCTGGGCGTCTTCGAAGTGCACGCGGTAGAAAATCGCCTGGTCGGCGGGCAGGCCGGTGAGTTCGACGCGGGCGGTAAAGTCGCTGCGGTTGTCGGCCAGCGGCGAGACGAATCGACGTGGGTTGCTGAACACACTGCGGGTGTCCCATTCCACCACCATCCGCGCCGGGCGGTCGCTGCGGCTCCAGATCATCGCGCGGTCGCCGAGCAGGTCGCCGGACTGCACGCCATCGGTGAGTTGCGGCCGGTCCTTCACCGACGCAATCACCGCCGGTGCCAGCCCCGGCAACAACAGGCCCGCGCCGACGGCTTGCATCACGCGGCGACGGCCGAGATCGAAATGGCTCATGCAAGTGCCCTCTTGAGTATCAAAAGGGCAACTAGAACATGCAGGGATGAAGCCGATATGACACCGCCTTCAAAGCCTCGCAGATCTTAATGTGGGAGGGGGCAAGCCCCCTCCCACATGTTCAACGGTGTCAGGCTTGGGCGGGTGTGACCGCCAGTTCCACCGCTTCCGGGCGTTTGATCAGCGCATACACCAACCCCGTCAACACGCTACCGGCGGCAATCGCCAGCAAGTACAGCAGCGCATGGTTCATCGCATTCGGGATCACCAGCACAAACAAGCCGCCGTGGGGCGCCGCCAGTTTGCAGCCGAAGTACATCGACAGCGCACCGGTCAACGCGCCACCGGCGATGCTGGCCGGGATCACCCGCAGCGGGTCCTTGGCAGCAAACGGGATCGCGCCTTCGGAGATAAAGCACAGGCCCAGAATCATCGCGGCCTTGCCGGCCTCGCGTTCGGTCTGGGCAAACTTGCGCCGGGCCAGGAAGGTCGCGATGCCCATGCCGATCGGCGGCACCATGCCGGCCGCCATGGTCGCCGCCATCGGCGCACCGCTGGACGCCGCCAGCAAGCCGACAGAGAACGCATACGCGGCCTTGTTGATCGGCCCGCCCAGGTCAACGCACATCATGCCGCCGAGCAGGATGCCGAGCAGCACGGCATTGGTGGTGCCCATCGTGCTGAGGAAGTCGGTCAGCCCGGTGAGCAGCCGCGCCACCGGCGGGCCTACCAGATAGATCATCGCCAGGCCTGTGAACAGGCTCGCCAGCAACGGGATGATCAGGATCGGCTTGAGCGGCTCCAGGCTTTGCGGCAGGCGCACCGCGCCGGTGATCAGCTTGACGCAGTAACCGGCGAGGAAACCGGCAATAATCCCGCCGATAAAGCCCGCGCCCAACGTCCCGGCCAGCAAGCCGCCGATCATGCCGGGGGCCAGGCCGGGGCGGTCGGCAATCGAATAGGCGATATAGCCCGCGAGCAGCGGCACCATGAGCATGAAGGCCTGGTCGCCGACGGTTTTCAGCGCCGCCGCCAGGGTGCCTTTTTCTTCAAAGGCATGGATGCCGAACACGAACGACAAGGCAATCAACAGACCGCCCGCCACCACCATCGGCAACATGAACGACACGCCGGTCAGCAGGTGTTTGTAGACCCCGGTTTTTTCCGACTTGGCCACCGCCCCGCTCGCCGCGCTTTCCACGGTGCCTTCGGCCAGGGCCTTGTTGAGGGTCGCTTCGGCTTGCTTGAGGGCGATACCGGTGCCGCAGCGGTAGATCTTCTTGCCGGCGAAGCGCTCGGTGGCGACTTCGATATCCGCCGCCAGCAGCACCACATCCGCCTCGGCAATCGCTTGCGGGCTCAACGGCGTGCGCGCGCCGACCGAACCCTGGGTTTCTACCTGCAAGTCATAGCCCAGGCGCTTGGCGGTCTGCTGCAACGCTTCGGCGGCCATGAAGGTGTGGGCCACGCCGGTCGGGCAGGCGGTGATCGCGACAATACGCGGGGCTTGCTTGGCCGCCACCGGGGCTTCGCTGGCGACATACACCTGAGCCTCTTCGGCGCCGCGCCGCAATACCGCCTCGACGTCCTGCAAGGCCTGGGCCGGGGTGCTCTGATACACACGCTTGCCGACAAACCGCTGCATATCCAGCGGCGTGCTGCTGACCAGCAACACCCACTCGGCAGCATCGAGCGTGGCCTGGGACAACTGGCGTTCCGGGCGCTGCACGTCTACCACTTCGACGCTGGTGCTCCAGCCCTGGCGCTGCGCGGCGGCGTCGAGCAAACGGGCGCACAGCACACTGGTGACCATGCCGTTCGGGCAGGCGGTAACAATGGCTAAATTCATCACAAACCCTCTTATTGTTCTGTCAGCGGGCGCACATGGACGCCGCTTTCGAGACGCGCCAATTGCGCATCATCGCTGATGCCAAACCCGATCTGCGTGACGGCCATCGCGGCAATCGCCGTGGCGCGGCGCAAGGTGGTCTCGGGCAGATCGAAACCGAGCAAACCGTGGAGCATCCCGGCCAGCAGCGAATCGCCCGCGCCGACCGTACTCGCGACGCTGACTTTCGGCGGCGTAGCATGCAGCGCCGTGCCGGGGCTGAACCAGTTGACGCCGTCGGCACCGTGGGAAATCACCACATGCTCGATGCCGCTGGCATGCAAACGCGCGGCGGCCTGGGCCTGTTGGTCGACGGAGTCGGTCGGGCAGTCCAGCGCTTCGGCAAGTTCTTCGGTATTGGGCTTGATCAACCACGGGCCGGCCTGCAACCCGGCGCGCAGGGCAGCGCCGCTGGTGTCCAGGGCAACTTTCAAGCCGAGGTCTTTCAGCAGCACCAATAAGCCCTGGAACCACTGCGGGCTGACACCGCACGGCAAGCTGCCGGCGACCACCACCGCATCGTGCCCCGGGGCGATCAGCGTGAGTTGGTTGAGCAACGCCTGCTGCGCCTGCTCGCTGACCAGCGGCCCCGGCGCATTGATGTCGGTGACGCGGCCATCCTGTTCGGCGATCTTGATATTGCTGCGGGTCTCGCCGGGCACGCGGATGAACGCATCGGCAAACCCACGGCGCGCGATCAGCGCGTCAAAGGCCTGGGGGTTGTCCGCGCCGAGAAAACCGCCGACGGTGACCTGATGACCGAGGTCGGCCAGCACCTGGGCGACGTTCACGCCCTTGCCGGCCGCGTGGGTCAGCATCGTCTCGCTGCGATTGACTTCACCGGGTTCCAGGCGCGCCAGGCGTACCGTGAGGTCCAACGCCGGGTTCAGCGTCAGGGTCAAAATCCTTGCCATCTACACGGCCTCCACAAGGGCTCGCACTTCAGCGGGCGAACCCACCGCGAGTGCTTGTTGCGCCAGGCCCTGGGCCTCGCTCAGACTGAATTCTCGCACCCGCGCCTTCACCTCGGGAATGCTGCGGGCCGACACGCTCAACTCATCCACGCCGAGACCGATCAGCACCGGCACCGCCAGCGGGTCGGCGGCCAGCTCACCGCACACGCCAACCCATTTGCCATGGGCATGGGCGGCGCGCACGGTGATGTCGATCAGTTGCAACACGGCGGGGTGCAGGCCATCGGCCTGGGCCGACAGCGTCGGGTGGCCACGGTCGATGGCCAGGGTGTACTGGGTCAGGTCGTTGGTGCCGACGCTGAAGAAGTCGACTTCCTTGGCCAGCACCGGCGCGAGCAACGCGGCGGACGGCACTTCGATCATGATCCCCAGTTGCAGGTCGGCCACCGGGATTTCCAGGCGCAGGCGCTCGGTCATGTCCCGCGCAGCGCGCCACTCATCGACGCTGCCGACCATGGGGAACATGATGCGCAGCGGCCGGTTATCCGCCGAGCGCAGCAGTGCGCGCAATTGCGCTTCCATGATCTGCGGGCGTTGCAGCGTAAGGCGAATGCCGCGCACGCCGAGGAAGGGGTTTTCTTCCTCGGCGATCGGCCAATACGGCAGCGGTTTGTCGCCGCCCACATCCAGGGTGCGGACCACCAACGGGCGACCGCCGAGGCCATCGAGCACGCGGCGGTATTCAGCTTCCTGGGTGGCTTCGTCCGGCGCTTGGGGGTGGGCCATGAAAATCAGTTCGGTGCGCAGCAGGCCAATGCCTTCGGCGCCCTGCTCCACCGCGCTCGCCACGCCGGCGCTTTCGCCGATGTTGGCGAACACTTCCACGGCGTGCCCATCCCGGGTCAGGGCCGGCTGATGGCGCTGCGCCGAGGCGGCTTGCAGGCGTTGTTCACGGGTGTCGCGTTCGACGCTGGCGCGTTGCAGGGTCGCGGCGTCGGCGTCGACATGCAGGCGGCCGCGCTGACCGTCGAGCAGCAACGGCGTACCGGCGGCCAGCAGCAACACGGCCGGGCCGGCGCCCACCAAGGCGGGGATGCCCAGGGCGCGGGCGACGATGGCGCTGTGGGCGGTGGCGCCGCCACGGGCGGTGAGAATGCCGGCGACGCGGGCCGGGTCGAGGCGCGCCACATCCGACGGGCCGACTTCGTCCATCACCAGGATGTAGGGTTCGTTCGGTTCCTGGACGGTTTCGACACCGCACAACTGCGCCAGCACACGGCGACCGATGTCGCGCAGGTCGGCGGCGCGCTCGGCGAGCAAGGCGTCCTGCAACGATTCCTGCTGCTTGGCGGCGGCTTCGATCACGCTCATCCAGGCGGCTTCGGCGCTTTCACCCTGCTTGAGGCGGGTGTCGACGTCGTCGGTCAGTTCCGGGTCGTCGAGCATTTCCTGGTGGGTGATGAAAATCTCGCGGATCGCCTTGGCCTGGCTGCGTTCGATCAGGCCCTGGATATCGCCGCGCACATCGGCCAGTGAGGCGTGCAGGCGCTGGCGCTCGATGGCCGAGGACTCGCCACGCAACGGATAGTCGAACGGTTGCAGCACCTGGATATGCGCCGGGCCGATGGCGATGCCCGGTGCGGCGGCGATGGCCTGGATCTGGCTGCCGGCCAGGGGCGCGCTGAGCGTCGGTTCGAGCACCACGGCGGCGGCTTGTGCACTCGCGACAGGCAGCGGCTCGACCTCTTCGCCAAGCCCCTCTTGTACCGCGGCCAGCAAGGCGGGCAGCGCATCGTCGGCAATCGTCGGCTCTGCGACAAACTCCAGCACCTGGCCACGCCGGGCGCCGAGGCTGAGCAGCTTGCTCAGGCTTTTCACCGACACGGCGCCCACCGCGCCATCGACGATGCGTACACGAATATCGCCGTCAAAACTTTTTGCCAGTTGCGCGAGGATCTTCGCCGGCCGCGCGTGCAGGCCATGGGCATTGGCCAGGGCGATGCGTGCGCTGGGCCAGTCGGGTGGTAGCTCACCGCCCAATACTTCAAGCACCGCACGGCTGCTGGTGGCGCGGCCCAGTTCCTGGCCACGCCCTTCAATCAACAGCGCACACAGGCGTTCGAGCAAGGTCTGGTGCGCCTCGCCGAGGCTGGCCAGGCAGAACAGACCATTGAGGGGCTGGCCGAGGTAACGCATGGGTTTGTCCGGGGTGACAAACGCCAGCCCCGGGCGCTTGACGGTCTGCTCGCTGTGCAACCACCACAGGCCATCGCCCAGGGGCAGCGCATCGACCTGCTGCAACACGGCGGCAAAGCCATTGCTCACACAATCGGCCTGGCGCAGCAGGCGGGCGCCACGCCACACCAGCTCTTCAAAATCATCGGCGGACACACTGAGCCCGATCATTTGCGCGTCCAATGCCAGTTCCTGCGGCGCGCCCTGCAACAGTTTCAGCAGGGCCTCGGCGGAAGCGGCGCGGCGCAGTGCCTGGCCCAGGTCGGTTTCCCCGAGGGCGCGGGTCAGCAATTGCAGCAGGCGCAGGTGTTCGTCGGATTTGGCGGCAATGCCAATGGCCAGGTAGACGATCTGGCCATCGCCCCAGTCCACCCCTTCGGGGAACTGCAGCAGGCGCACGCCGGTGGAAAATACCTGATCGCGGGTTTCGGGGGTGCCGTGAGGGATCGCGATACCTTGACCGAGAAAGGTCGAACCTTGGGCTTCACGGGCTTGCAAGCCGCTGAGATAACCCTCGGCGACCAGGCCGTCGGCCACCAGTTTGTCAGCGAGCAGGTGCAAGGCAGCAGATTTGTCCACAGCCGTCTGGCCCATGGAAATCTGCTCTATGGTGAGCTCAAGCATGCCGTTCTCCTAGTTAGTGCGTCGGGCGCACTAGGTATTGTTTTGAATAAATCAGTCTAAAGTCGTTCATGAACAAACTGACTGAGCAGTCGGTTGGCAGTAGCCACTCAGTAGCGAACATCGCAAAAATACGCCTGCTGAAACGTTTAATCTAGAATTCGTGGCAGATTACGCGTTAATTGCGCATCCTTGAAGACCCACTCGGCACTTGAGCTGAGACATTGGTCGTCTGCAGTAATCGGTTACGATTGGACAAAATGTCGGGGCAAGCTCCAGAAAACAAGGAAATCCCGGTTTGAAACTCAGTGATATCGCCCGTCTCGCCGGTGTGTCCGTGACCACCGCCAGCTATGTCATCAATGGCAAAGCCGAACAACAACGCATCAGCAGCGCAACCGTCGAGCGCGTGCGTGCGGTGGTCCAAGCCCATGGTTTCACGCCCAACCCCCAGGCTGCGGGACTGCGCAGCCGGCATACGCGCACCTTGGGTTTCATCCTGCCAGACCTGGAAAACCCCAGTTACGCACGAATTGCCAAGTTGTTGGAACAGGGCGCGCGCGCGCGAGGCTATCAATTGCTGATCGCCAGCTCCGACGATGACGCCGACAGCGAGCGCCAGTTGCTGCAACTGTTCCGCGCCCGACGCTGCGACGCGCTGTTCGTTGCCAGCTGCCTGCCGGCCAGCGACGACAGTTATCGCGAGCTGCAAGCCAAGGGTTTGCCGGTCATCGCCATCGACCGGGAGATGGACCCCGCGCAGTTCTGCTCGGTGGTCAGCGACGACCGCCAGGCCTGCCAGCAACTGACCAGCAGCCTGTTGCAACCGCTGCCCAAGCAGATCGCGCTGATCGGCGCGCGGCCCGAGCTGAGCATCAGCCAGGCGCGCGCCGCCGGTTTCCGTGAAGCGCTGCAGGGGTTCGGCGGTGAAGTGATCGTCGAACACGGCGAGGCGTTCAGCCGCGACTGCGGCCGGCAACTGATGGAGCAATTACTGCAGCGCCTGGGGCATTTGCCTGACGCGCTGGTGACCACGTCCTACGTGCTGCTGCAAGGCGTGTTCGACGCACTGCATGACTTCCCGCTCAAGACGCGGCCGCTGCGCCTGGGCACCTTCGGTGATACCCAACTGCTGGATTTCCTGCCGCTGCCGGTGAATGCCATGGCCCAGCAACATCAGCTGATCGCCGACACCGCGCTGCGCCTGGCCCTGGCTGCGATTGAAGAACAACAGTATCAACCCGGCGTAAACGCCATCGGCCGCACCTTCAAGCAGCGCATTCACGAGGTTTGAGCGTGGAGCTGATCGACACCCACACCCACCTGGACTTCCCGGACTTCGACAGCGATCGCCGGCAAGTCCTCGCGCACAGCCGCCAACTCGGCGTAAAGCGCATGGTGGTGTTGGGGGTGTATCAGCAAAATTGGCAACGACTGTGGGATCTGGTGCAAGACGATGAAGGTTTGTTCGCAGCCTTCGGCCTGCACCCGGTGTACCTCGACGAGCATCGCCCCGCCGACCTGACGGCCCTGGGCGACTGGCTGACCCGCCTGCGGGGCCATCGGCAATTGTGCGCGGTGGGCGAGATCGGCCTGGATTACTTCCTCGAACACCTCGACCGTGAAGGCCAGCAACATCTGTTCGAAGCCCAACTCAAGATGGCCGTGGATTTCCAACTGCCGGCCCTGCTGCATGTGCGCCGCAGCCATGCCGCCGTGATCGCCACCCTCAAGCGCATCCGCCTGCCACGGGGCGGCATCATCCACGCCTTCGCCGGCAGCCGCGAAGAGGCGCGCGAGTACATCAAGCTGGGGTTCAAACTGGGCCTGGGCGGCGCGGCCACCTGGCCACAGGCGCTGCGCATGCACAAAGTACTCGCGCAACTGCCCCTGGAAGCCGTGGTACTGGAAACCGATGCACCGGACATGGCCCCCGCCATGCACCCCGGCCAGCGCAACAGCCCGGAACACCTGCCCGAGATCTGCGCCGCGTTGGCCGAGCGCATGGGCCTGAGCCCGTTATCGCTGGCGCAGGCGAGCACACGCAACGCGTGCGAGCTGTTCAATTGGTAGCGGGCTGACGGCCTGCAGGTCCAGGGTCATGCGTTGCCGATGGCGGGCAAAACGCAGCACCAGGCAGTGGATCAGCACCGTCACCAGTGAAAGGTTGAGCTGCTCGATCACACTGAGCAACCCCACCCACTCCGCCACCAGTGCCACCAGCAAGGTCACGCAGGTCAGGATGATCATGCTCGGGCGAACCAGCGCCCACTGGTCCAGCGCACGAAATTGACGCTGCTGTTTGCGACACCGCAACTGCAGGCCCGACTGGCAATACACGCACTCGAACGGTTCGTCGATGGCAATCGCGTTCAACTGCCAAGGCTTGAGTTCAAACGTCATGTCGCATCGGGCGCAGCGCCCTCTGATACCGAATGCAGCGATCATCGCCGTGCCTCCTTGGGACTGTGACCAGGTGAAACAAATTTTCACCTATTCACGCCACCAGAAAAGATACGTCGCAAAATTAAGACAAACACCACAACCACAAAGGACAAATCCTACTAACAGGCCCTACACCCGAAATGCGCCGATCAGTTGCTTCAGCTCGATCACCTGCTGCGACAACTGCCGGCTGGCCGCTTCGGTCTGGTACGCACCGTCGGCCGCATGCTCTCCGGCGCGGTTGATTTCGACGATGTTGCGGTCGATGTCGTGGGCGACCGCGGTTTGCTGCTCGACGGCGGCGGCAATCTGCTGGTTCTGATCCACGATCATGCCGACGGCGCCGAGAATATTTTCCAGGGCCTGCTGGACCTTTTCCGACTGGCCCACGGTGCCTTCAGCCATGGCATGGCTGGTGCCCATGGCCTTGACCGCCGCGCCGACACCGCTGTGCAAGCGGCTGATCATCTGCTCGATCTCTTCAGTGGAGTGCTGGGTGCGCCGGGCCAGGGTCCGCACTTCATCAGCCACCACCGCAAAGCCGCGGCCCTGCTCCCCGGCGCGGGCCGCTTCGATCGCGGCGTTGAGCGCCAGCAGGTTGGTTTGCTCGGCGATGCTCTTGATCACTTCCAGCACGCTGCTGATGGATTGGCTGTCGGTGGCCAATTGATTGATCACGCGTACCGACTCATCGATCTCCGATGCCAACCGCGCAATGCTGCCTTGCTGGGACTGCACCAGGCCACGGCCGCTGACGGTTTCATCGTTGACGCTATGGGCGCTGCTCACCGCCGCCGCCGCGCTGCGTGCCACTTCCTGGGCGGTGGAGGACATCTGGTTCATGGCCGTCGCCACCTGTTCGATCTGGCTGCGCTGCCCGGAGACCGCCTGGTTACTGCGGGCCGAGATCGCCTCGACCTGGCCGGCCTGCAACTCAACCTGGCTGACGGTGTGCCCGACGCGCTCGATCAGGTCGTGGATCTTGGCCACGGTGCCATTGAACACTTGGCCCAGTTCGCCCAACTCGTCGCGGCTGCGGGCGACAAACGTGACGGTCATATCGCCCGCCGCCACCTTGTCCATCATCGCCCCCAAGCGCCGCAACGTGGTACGCGTCGAGGCATAGAAACCGGCGTACAGATAAAAGATCAGCAAAAACACCGCCGCCAGGGCCGACACCAGTACGACCATGTGCGTGCGGTTTTGCGTCAGCCGTTGCTCCAACTGCTGTCCGAGGAAACCCAGGGTGGCCTCATTGAGTTGGTAGGTCTGGGCCATCAGTTGACTCACGTCGTCGTAGAAGCCCTGCCACGGTGCGTCGAGGGTTTCGGCCATCACCACCTGCTCTTCAAACAGTTCACTGCCTTGCTTGAGGCTCGCGTTGCTGGCCTTGGCCAGGCTGTCGAGCGCTGTGTGGGCGGCTTTGCTGGAGCCCAGGGCGTCCTGCAGCTTCAAGCCGTATTCGGCCTGGAGTTTTTCCAACTGCTGCAACAGCTCGTCGAAGCGCGTGCTGGAGGAGGAGTTGAGAAAACCCTGGCCGAGGGAGTACGCGCCCATTGCCCGCCCTTCGCCCAACGTCTGGGTGACTTGCGGCGTGACGCCGGTGATCAGTTCGCTGAGCTGGCGCAGATCACTCTGGGGGTCGCGGCTCAAGCCGGATTGGCTGGCGATGATCTGGCTGAGCATCTGCGCCTTGTTCAGCAGTTTGCCGATCAGCGCACTTTTGCTCTGTAGCGATGACTCCTGTTGCTGTGCCTTGAAGGCGCCGACCAGTTCGTCGCGCTTGGCGTCGAAGACGGCGACTTGCTCGGGGTCGGTGGCCATCGCGCTCAGGCCTTGCAGGCGCGCCAGCACACTCTGTTCCAGGGTGTTGATCGTGCCCTCCAGATCGCCCGCCTTGCCGGATTGGCCGAGGGTCGCGTTGATCTGCACCTGGTTGTTCAGGGTTTCCAGGTCACGGCGCAAGGCCAGGCTGCTGCCGAGCAAATCCAGGCTTTGCAGTTCGATGCGGGTGCCCTGGAATTCACGCCAGGAGTCGCGCACCAGGAAATAGTTGGTCGCCAGCATCGGCAGCAGGAACAACACGCTGATCAAACTGAACTTCATGCCGAAGCTCAGGCGGTTCATCAGCGCGACGGCGGGATAGAGCAAGCTCTTCACAGGTGAACTCCCTTCCTATTATTTTTATTTGAGGCGCAGGGCGGCGGCAGATAGCCACTATTTGGCGCTCTACTTGTATAGCTCAAATCGCAAGGGAGTTTTGTAACGTAAAGTTAACGCGCTGTGGGAGCAGGCTTGCTCCCACAGGGATTGAGCGTGACCGCTAGGGCAACACGGTCCAGATGGCGAAACCGGCATACCACAGCACCGCCGCGCGCAGCAGCAGTTCCCACAGGCGATCCAGGCTGTTGATGCCGTCGGCACCCACCACCGGCGGCAGGATTTCGGCGGCCACCAGGCCGACTTTGTCCACCAGTTGCGCGGCACTGATGTCCCAGCTCAACAGCTCGTGGAGCATCACTCGGCTGACCGCGACAAAGTTGCCCACCAAGGCGAAGCTCGCCGCCAGCAAGCGCACCGGCAACCAGTCAAAGGCATGCCGCAGTTGCGCGGCACGCTCGGCCACCAGAGGGTTCTGACTGTGTTCGCTGGCTAGCGCCAGCAGGCGATAGGCCAGGGCTGCGACCGGGCCCAACAGGAAATACCAGAAGATCACCGCAAAGAAGCTCTGATAGGCCTGCCACAGGAGATACCCCTGGACACCCTCCAGCAACTGCTCGCCACTGTCGGCAGCGACCTTCAGGTCACGCTCGGCCACATGCTCGGCGGCCTGCAGGTCGCCGCGCCGCCAGGCATCGCGGAACGGGCCAAGCCCGGCCAGCAGATCACCGCGCCCCAGGCTGTAGATCAGCACCAGCAAATGCACCGGCAGCGCCAACAGGCCGTAGGCCACCGGTTCCAGCATCAGCAGCAACAACGCCACCACGGCTACCGGCAGCAACACCAGCAGCGCCAGAATCAACCAGGGCTGTTCGCCCAGGCGCGGGCTCGATTCCAATCTGGCCAATTCGCGCAGCCATCTGCCGTCGCGCTGCAACTTTTGGCGCAAGGCCGAGAATTTCTCGATCCAGACCGCCAGCACCAACACCAGGAAACTCATTGTGCGTGTCCTCCATCCTGCAGGGCGCTGCGAAAGCGCATCCAATCAAAAGCGGGCCCGGGATCGGTCTTGCGCCCCGGGGCGATATCGCTGTGACCACAAATGCGCTGACGGGTGATGCCCGGGTAAGTCGCCAGCAACTGACGTGTCAGGTCGATCAGTGACGCATATTGGGCATCGGTAAACGGCAGGTCATCCGTACCTTCCAACTCGATCCCCAGGGAAAAGTCATTGCACGTTTCGCGCCCCTCGAAGCTGGAAACCCCGGCATGCCAGGCGCGGTCGAGGCAGGACACAAACTGCGTCACCCCTCCGTCGCGTTCAATCAGAAAATGCGCTGACACGCGTAGGTCGGCAATCCCTGCAAAGTAAGGATGTTCCGTGACATCCAAGCGATTCTGGAAAAATTCCTGCACCTTGCCGGTGGCGAACTGCGCCGGCGGCAGGCTGATGTTATGCACCACCAACAGCGAGACTTCACCTGCGGGGCGCTCGTTGAAGTTGGGCGAAGGGCAATGACGAACACCCTGGCACCAACCGCTGGCGGGGTCCAACTGCATACAGGTTCCTTGAACGTGACTAAGTCTGACCAGTATGCCGCGTTCAGCCCTATGGTTGCGATCACTTGCCGCGATTGAGTTGACGCAAGTTACCCGCCACCGTCGCCAGCGCACGTTCGAACAGCAGGGCTTCGTCCAGGATACGCAACGCACCACGCTTGAACGCCAGGGCCAGTTGGCCGGCGCTGCGCTCGAGTACCTTGAGCCCGGCGCGGTTGACGAAAACATAGCGATCGGCCGGTGCCATGATCGCGTTCAGTTTGCCGCGCAGAGCGGTTTCCTCGGGTTCCAGGAACTCCAGCCAAACGCCGACGCGCAATTGGCGCACCTTGAGCAGGTCGGGATCATCCGCGGCCAGGTCCTGCGCGGCATCGGGCAAGCCAGAGTCGAACACGAAGGGCTCCTGCACCTCGATCAACCTCTCGCCGCCCTCGAACGCCTGAACATGCAAGGCCTGCAGCCGAACAAAGAACTCACGGGTGCTGAAAGGGTCGAACCCCGCGCCGCTCATCCCGTCGCGCAAGGCCTTGAGCAACGCCGGCAACTGCTCCAGCAGATGCCGCCCGGCCTCGGTGTCGTCGTGCAGGCTAACGCTCCAGATCAACTCGTCCAGGGTGCGCAGCCCCGCCTGCCACTGCACCGATTGCTCACCGTGCTTGAGGCTGGCCAGCAACAGCACCTGGCTCCAGGCCTGTTGCACAAACTGCACCACCGAGCGCGGCAGGACCTTGCCCAGCAAACGCCGGTTCAGCACGTCGGCCACGCGCTGTCGGGCCGCCTCGTTACGCAGGCGCGCTTCCTCGGTATCGCGGGTGTGCTGTTCGAGCAATGCACTGTGCCGGCGCTCGTCAGCGGTAAACGCGCAGAACTCCGACAGCAGTTCGGAAAAAAACGCCGGGTCTTCGGCAAAATCATTCAGCAACCGCTGCACCACCTGCTCGATGCGCAGGTACAGGCTGTCACGCGGGTTACCCTCAGCCGGGCTCCAACCGATGGCGGCACCGGCGATTTCGTTGAGCAGCCGCCGCGCCGGATGGCCGGCGCGGCTGAAAAGGCTCTTGTCCAGCACCGCCAGTTTGAGCATCGGGATCTGCAACCGGGCGATCAAGGCTTTGAAGGCGTCCGGGACGGCGTGGTCATTGAGGATGAATTCGAACAACAGCGCGACCAGGTTGATCACGTCTTCGTCGGCCTCTTCCACGACCCGGGATTTGCCGCTCTTGACGCTGACTCGGGTCAGCAGTTGCTTCAACTGGTTGCGCAGGTCGAAGTCGTCCTCGACATCCGGCTCCGGCACGTATTGCTGCAAATGGGACAACAGCCGCAGCAGGTCGCGGGTGGCAATGGGCTGGGGCTCGGCGCTGGCTTCCAGGGTCGGCGCGACACTGCCGCGCACGGCGCCCAGCAGCGCTCGCAAGGTAGAAAAGGCGTGCTCGCCATTTTCGTCGACTGGCTGGTCGGCGCTTGGCAACCGGGCTTCGCGCGTGTGCTTGCACGGTACGCGCCCGCCGGAACGACGGGCCGGCACCGCCTTGAGTTCAGGCAGCACGCCGGTGGCGACCAGCAACTGATTGGCCTCACCGTACAGGTGGTCGGCGTCGCTGAGCACGTACTTTTCAAAGAGCTTGAGCATGACCAGCTTGACGCGAATTTCCACGCCCAGGCTGCGCCCCGCGCGCAGGAAAAACTCGCACAGCAGCGCCGGCCCCAGGGGGTTCTCGCAGTCATCCATGGACCTGCCGAGCAAGGCGCCCAGGCGAGTGGTCAGTTGCCCCAGGGCGAGGCCGTCGCGATGCTGCACCCGCCCGAGCATTGCCTCCAGCGCCAGGGCTTTTTCCAGGTCCTCCCTGAGGATGCCGGGCACCTTGTCGTAGGACACCACCGGCACCAACTGCCGTTCACCGCGCCCTGCCCCGCCCAGGTTGGCGAAGGCCTCGAACAGTTGCCCCATGAACACGCGCTCGAAATTCTTGCGCTTGAGACGCAGGTCGCGCATGGCTTCAAAGAAAATATGGTGGTCGACGTTGTTAAGGGCCTTGTCGGCCATTTCGAACAGGGTGTCGTCGGCGTTATCGAACAGCTCCTGCAAACCTTGCTGCAGTTGCTGCGCAGCCTTGTCGCGAACCTGCAGCAACACCACCGGTAGGCGCGCGAGCGGCGATGGCGTGGTCTGTGCCTTATTGATCGGCACCACCTTTCCGTCGTTGTGCATCCAGGCCTCCTGAAACGGCGGTGTGGGTAGGGCAAAGTCGGGGCAGGCCCAGTTGGGCACTGCGAATATCCGGTTACCACCAGGACGTCAAAGCTATGACGCCAATTGCAAGGCGCGAGATTATCTTGCAAATGGGGGTCGTTGCGCCAGCGAACTCTGTCATAGCGCTGTAAATGAGCACGCCACTGGGTTCAAACGCGCACAGCCCCTATAATCGGCGCACTTTGTTTGTGGAGCCTGTTATGCCGAATCTCCGTCTTGCCGACCTCACCGCCGAAATCGAAGCCAACGTGCGCCGCGCACTGCGCGAAGACATCGGCAGCGGCGACATCACCGCGCAATTGATCCCGGCCGAACGGCTGGCCAAGGCCACGATCATCACCCGCGATGCGGCCGTTATCGCTGGCACGGCCTGGGTGGACGCGGTGTTCCGCCAACTGGACCCGCGGGTCGCGGTGCATTGGCTGGTGGCCGACGGTGAACGCGTCAGCCCCAACCAGGCACTGTTCCACCTCGAAGGCCCGGCACGTTCGCTGCTCAGCGGCGAACGCAGCGCGCTGAATTTCCTGCAGATGCTCTCCGGCGTCGCCACACGCGCCCAGTACCTGGCGGATAGCGTCGCGAGCACCCAGGTCAAGTTGCTCGACACGCGCAAGACGCTGCCGGGCCTGCGTCTGGCGCAGAAATACGCCGTGACCTGTGGCGGTTGCCACAACCATCGCATCGGTTTGTATGACGCGTTCCTGATCAAGGAAAACCATATCGCCGCCTGTGGCGGTATCGCCCAGGCGATTTCGGCCGCGCACAAGATCGCCCCGGGCAAACCGGTGGAAGTCGAAGTGGAAAGCCTGGACGAATTGCGCGAAGCGTTGGCGGCGGGCGCCGATATCATCATGCTCGACGAACTGAGCCTGGATGACATGCGTGAAGCCGTGCGCCTGAACGGCGGCAAAGCCAAGCTGGAAGCCAGCGGCGGGATCAACGAAAAAACCCTGCTGCCCATCGCTGAAACCGGGGTGGACTACATCTCCATCGGCGCGATGACCAAGGATGTGAAAGCGGTGGACCTGTCGATGCGCCTCAGTATCTGAAGCCGTTGCAGGAGCCGGGTTGCCGGCTCCTGCAACAGCGGTTCAGACCACCAGGTTATTCATCTCGCAATACTCTTCCCATTCGACACCGAGCACTTCAGCCGCCTCTTGGTGCAAGGCCAGCCGTGCGGCTTCGAACTCGTCCGCTGACGAGGTGTACTTGAGGCTCAGCTCCCATGGCTGGAGGCCCTGGCTCTCGGCCTCGTCCTCGAATGCCCACTGGATCTGGTCGCGCTGATCGTCAGCGCTCAGGTCCTTGATCTCTTCTTTAAGCTGCGGCGATTCCCCGAGGTATTTGTCGAGGGCTGCTTGGTGCCGAACTTCCTGGGTCATTTCAGTCGTGGTCATGTTGTTCTCTTAGATCGAGGAATGGGGATGCATCTGGGTCATCAAGGTTGCGCAGATACAAAAGAGCGGGCACGAATGCCGACTCGCCTGGCCTTCAGAACCATTCTGGGATCATCTGAAAACGGTGTTGCTTTGGTGCCCGAGACAGGAATCGAACCTGCGACCTTCGCGTTACGAGTGCCTGAACTCGACATTTCATGGAATCTTAGTAGCCTAGTCTACAAGCACTTTGTAGGCAACTCAGCGTCGGAAGAAGACAGCACTTGGCTTTATTGTCCCAATTCTGTCCCACTGGTGGCTGAATTCATTGGGGAGAAAAAAGTATGGCTAGCTTCCGTAAACGCGGCGAACTGCAATGGCAGGCACGTGTTCGTCGCAGAGGCTACCCCGACCAGGTAAAAACATTCAATACTCGGGCCGATGCAGAAGAATGGGCCAGGGCCATTGAGCATCAAATAGATCGAGGGGCATTCGTCAGCCGCACTGAAGCTGAAGCTACCACGCTCTACGAAACGTTGAGCCGTTATGAGCGAGAGATCACCGCCCATAAAAAAGGAGAGGTAGCTGAGCGTTGAGTGCTGCGAATTTGGAAGGCCTGCGAGCTTGCCATGAGAACGATGCCGGCAATTGGCAGCTCTGATATCGCCAAGTTACGTGGTATGCGATCCATAAACCCCACCTACCATATGGCCGTGGTATGAAGTCAGGTATCCGAGTCGGATCCATGCTCCACTTGAGTTCTTACCCCAAACAATCGGTCGGCTATCTGTCGACCGCGCTCCAGCCCTTCAGCCGTCAACCAAATCGATTTGTTCTTGTTCATCGGATTGCTGATGAAACCATGTTCATGCAATCGGCTCATGGTCTCGAAGTCGAACCCTTTCCAAGCATTGCCGTTATCAAAACTGAAGGTTACCAACAGGGCAAGCATGGCTTCTTCAATCAGTTTATCGTCGTATTCCATGATCGTTGCTCCGCTCGTTCTTTAAACTCACCGTAAACCCTACCGGCCATCAAGATGGACAGCGCGTTTAACTATGCGATACCGGCGAGCAGTTCCAGGGCAGTAAAGCTTCGTAGTCCTCAACCGAAGAAGCTGTCGGCAGGCGCTCAAGTGCGTGGCGCAGCCACGCATAGGGCTCCTGGCCGTTGGCTTTAGCCGTCTCGACCAAACTGTAAAGTTGAGCACTGGTCGCTGCGCCTTTGGGCGTGTCGCTGAACAGCCAGTTCTTACGCCCGATAACGAAGGGCCTGATCGCACGCTCGGCGGCGTTGTTGTCGATCGGCAAGTAACCGGCTTCGGTGTAGCGAACCAACTTGATCCAGTTGCTGGCCAGGTAGCTGATGGCTTTGCCCAATGCATTTTGCGCCGTCACTTGTGGCTGGGTTTTCTCCAGCCATGTGTGCAACTGCGCCAACACCGGCAGGCTGTTTTGCTGTCGGCTTTCATGGCGATGTTCATCGCCGACTTCTTTTAAATCTCGCTCGATACCGTACAGCTTGTTGATCAGATTCAGGGCGATATCCGCACGCCCGGTTTTGCCCTTAGGCTGCACCTTTTGCGCCTCGACAAACTTGCGTCGCGCATGTGCCCAACAGCCTAAACGTTCGACACCGGATTGCGCGCGCAAGGCGTTATAACCAGCGTAATCATCGGTCATCAGGTAGCCGCGATAACCTTCGAGCAGGCGCGATTGGTCGAGTAGTCAAAAAGGATAACAGGCTGATCCGGCGGCCCGCCGGTTTGCACCCACATCCAGGATTGACTGGTCGGGTCTCGATCAGGCTCTTTCAGCACCTGCACGCGCGTTTCGTCGCAGTGGATGACGCGACTTTCCAGCAGTCGATCACGCATCAAGTTGAGCAAGGGTTGCAGGTGTTCGCCGCACTGGATAACCCAGCGTGCCAAGGTTTGTCGTGGAATATCGACGCCGTGGCGACCGAGTACTTTTTCGAAGCGATGCAGTGGCAGGCCATCGACATATTTGGTCGTCAGCAACATCGCCAAAACGCTGGTGTTAGCCATGCTCTTTTCGATCAGTTGCGCCGGTTTGTCGGCGGTGACCAGCGCGGTTTCATAGCCACGGCAGGCGTAGACCTTGCGCACATGTTTGATCACGCGGATTTGCATCGGCACGATCTCGAGCTGCTCGCTGATTTCCTCGCCAATGCTGTGTTTACGGCAACCGCAGGCACAGGTCAGCTCGTGATCGGGCAGTTCGTGAATGACTTCGATACGTGGAAGATCGGCGGGCAGAGGCTTGCGCTTGCCTCGTCGTTTGCTCGGCGCTACGACCTCTTCTTCAACCGTTTCGTCGACAGACTCGGCCACGCTTTCAGCTTCGTTGAACAAGGCCATTTGCGGGGTCGCGGGATCGGCTGTCTGCTCTGACTTGCGCCCGAAAAGGCGCTGACGCAACAGCGCGTTTTCTTCTTCAAGATGAACGATCTTGCCCTTATCCGACTCGCGCTCACTCAGCATTTGCTCAAGCAGTTGCTTGAGCAAAACAGGGTCGTCAGGAAGGTCTTTGGGCATGGAAATCATGCCGTGGATTATACCGAATCAGGCGACGAATCGAGGCGTCAAAACTTGATGCGGCCGGTTGCGCCACAAATCAAAACCGTCCAATAACCAGTTGAGCTCTTGAACCGTCAGCACGATGGCTTCATCCGAACAATCCGGCGACGTTTTGAAACGCTCGGACTCCAGGCGCTTCAGCCAAAGGCAAAAGCCGTTGCGTTCCCAATATAAAATCTTCACTCGGTTTCGAGGCTTGTTGAGGAAGACGAAAAGCACCGGATCAAACACCGCGACCTTGATGTCCAGTTCGACCAGAGCGGCGAGGCCGTCGATGGATTTTCGGAAGTCGACGGACTTGGGGTACAGATAGACTTTTTCGACTTTTGCGTCGGGACGCATCATGAGGTGCTGGCTCCGGAAAGAAATCGGGAGCACAGCATCGGGGATCAGGTGATGACTTTGAATGTGGAGTTCATGGAGCGCTTACTAAGGACTTAGCTAAGAGATTGGCATAATAGAAAACGCCTCCTTTCGAGGAACAACCTATGATCATGCCTAGGCTAAACGGTCCTAGCCATCTATGAGCGAGAGGCCTAGTAGGATATGAGATTTAAAGCAATAACAAACTCAACAGAAAGCGCTCTTCTTGGAGAAATATATGTATACGTCACATGCTAGGCGAGTACTAAGCGATGTGGAGGTTGTAAGAGAAAAACTCGAAATTGAAACTGAACGTGTCGAATGGCGTCTTCATTGGGTAACAGCCATAGTTCTAATACGCGCTGTGGGGCACGTTCTTACTAAAGTAGATGGTCATTTAGCACCTGCTGTTCGCATCTTAGCAAATGAACTGCACCAAAAATGGAAGACTGGCAGAGATGAGGATGAAATATTCCTGAATTTCATTGAGCAAGAGCGCAACAATATCCTCAAGGAGTATGAGTTTGGTATATCAGAGGGCCCAGTACCTATAGTAGCTGTTGTTAAAAACCAAAATACCGGCCTTTTATTTGAACAGCACGCCTTAATAGATGAAAATATTTATAGACCTATGGGAGGCGGTTTCTACGAAGGGGAGGATGGACGGACACTTTTGGATGAGGCGATATCTTGGTGGAAATATCAATTAGACTGGATCGACAAAAAAATGGAAGAGCAAATTTCCTGAGAAGAATAACGTTCTCTAATCTATAGCAGGGCGTTCCGGCCCCTACCGAGACCAGCATCACAGCGCAAATTAGAAAAGCAATGCAAAATACCTATTCCATTCACACTTTAATAAATAACAACTCAATAAACTTGCAAAACACTCTCAAGCTGATCATCAACAGCACTCTGCATGACAGATGGCTCTATAAATATTTTTATGTTGCGCAGCAGTACTTCTGCAATAATTGGAGAAACGCTATTGCCAATCATCCGGCAACTATGCCAGACAGTTGGATGAAAAACAAAGTCATCGGGAAATCCTTGAAGCCTTGCGCATTCCCGCGGAGTAATTACCCGATTCTCAACTGGATGTAATGGTCTAACCGCCTGATAAGAGCCTCGATCACTTCCGGTGCCCGCTCTCAACGTTGGGCACAACCCTTCCCAAGATAGCCGTTTATACTTACCTACCGGATCAACTCCACCTTGCGGGACCGACTCAAAGCGCCGCACAGTATCAACTTTGTGCGCAGTCAACTGGTGACTTGTAAAGATACCCGATGATGCACGCAATTTCTGAGCATAAGGAGAGACACCAGAGTTAACCCCATAGCTCCACAGGTCGACCGTTCCTTTCACGGAGTGTGATATTGCTAAATCTCCGATTGCTTCCTGAACATTAACTCTAGAAGCATCTGTTCGAACTAAATCCTCAAGACTAGGAAGGCGCATTTTCTGCTTATCGAAGCCAAACACAAAAACACGACGGCGTTTGGTCGGCGCTCCAAAGTCAGAGGCATCAAGAACTACTGGACCAACAATATGCCATTTGTTGCCTAGCGATGCGATAGCGGCCTCCAACAACGGTTTATTGTTCGGAAAAATTAAGCCCGGAACATTCTCCATCATGAAAAAAGCAGGTTTTACTGTGGCTACTATCCGAAAAAATTCTCCGAGTAAGTTGCGTCTAGGGTCGTCTGCCAGCCCCCTACCCATCCCGCTGAAGCCCTGACACGGCGGCCCCCCGATGACTCCGGCTACACCATTCGGAAGCAATGCTTTAAGGCGGCCAGATGTGAGGGAGGTGACATCAGCCTCCAAGAAAGGGACGGCTGGAAAATTTTGACCAAATGAGCTTGACAGGATTGGGTCGATATCAACCGCAAGCTCGGTTGTGAAACCTGCTTTTTTTGAGCCTAGGGTAAGGCCGCCGCAGCCGCTGAAGAGATCTAGAAGGGTCAGCATATAGTACATCCGTTATGATGACCGCATTGTACCCTAGCGGAGCGGCTTTGTCGATCGGCGGCGGGAGCGCCGCCCTAGCTCGTTCCTAAACTTACAAACTCATACCACGACTCTGGAGTACCAAGGAAACATCCGGTAAAAAGAGATGAAATTTCCCATTTCACTCCGAGCTGTGTCTTCGTTTTGTCCGACGTAGTATTGTAAATTTTCAATAATTTGCTCAGCGGAAGCTCCTGGCAACAACGACTCCACGTGCACTCGCTCTCTCAGCGAGAGTACCGGCACACTAATCGACTGAGGTTTTTGGGTGCAATCGCTGTAAAATGGCCAGCTACGAAGTCGAGTTTTTTCATAAAAACCATCCCGCTCATTCACATTAAGAAGCGTGCCACAGAATGTAAGCATCTGTTGTCCATCACTATAGACAAATGAAGCCAACGGCTCCAAAACTAAGCTGGAATCTCCCGCAAGACCATGCTTAGCGGCGTTAATTATTGATTTTAGAAGTAGCGCAGGATAATTTTTTGTATTTACGTCATTTGGTTGAATATTGGCCGGAGCATACTCGCCTAAACGAACAGTTGCTTCTTCAGCACGACATTTAAGGATATCCGCCTTCGCGTCCGCATGACCTAATGAAACAGGACTCGCATTTACGGTTATTTTGAATACATCCCCATGGCTAAGCTTTTCCACGAGCTGCTGAACTTCAGACAGCTGTTCGCTTATTTGAGTTGTTGCATAATCAAACCAAACGATTAGATTCTCGGTGCTGTCGAAATCATAGGACTCTAAAAATTCGGAACTGCTTTGATTACGCAAAGAAATGCAGGAAACCGGCTTATTAAATTTTTGTCTTGAGAAAACATTGTGATCCATCTCCAAAGACACCATATTGGAGATGCGCAGAGACGAATGAAGATGTTTGAAGTCTTCTAAAAACGGACCGCCAAATCCAATATACTGAAAATCTGAGACGTTGAAATACCTACCTATTCTCGATAGAAGATCAACGAAAAGGTTCCGCTCAATTGCTTTGTTCTGGCGAAGATGGTACGGAATGCTGCCTCCTGCACTCATTACTTCATCCCCTTGAGTATTTCGTCAAAGCAAAGACCTCCAATCTCTCCTGGAGCGTAATCAGGGTCGTCGAAGAAGCGCTCGCCAAGAGCTCTTATGTCGGAGAGGGGGCGTGAAAATCGAATAAACCGATATTCAATATTTTTTTCGGGGACAGGCAACACGGGTTTAAACTTGCTTCCTTTAATAGCGCTTTTCCGGTCTTGAGACCATTTGTCTTTAGGGACCATATCAGCAATACTTCTGGCAGTCGAAACCACAGCCGGAATCGCTAACTCAGGTCTATCCGGTGACGGAACTTTCCATTTGTTCGTATAACTGGTGAAAAGCTTCATACCCTCTCGCATGAATTCTTTTATCGAGAGGTATAGCTCAGAGTTTCCGTCAATACCGCGCTTCGTTGTAGTTATCGGAAGTTGCGCTGCGTCGTTGGCTTTGAAATTTACAACTCCTGCGATTGAGACAAATTGAGTATGGTATTGGGGCACGCCGGCTTCGCCCCAACCAGTGACTTTTGTTTTATCGGCATAGAGCACAACTCGATCATTACATATGATGGTCCACCCTGCTTGCTCGGTCGATGGCCGGCCTGCCAACGACTCCTCTTGCTCCTCATCTGTTGGTAAGTTCCTATAGAAACCTACGACTAATTCGATAGTGACGCCATTCAGCTCACCGGTGTACACATAGGGCGCTATGCCCTCTCCAGAGTCGAAAGATTTTTGACTTAAGATGAATGATGAGCCGATGGGGACGACCTTTTTCTCATTAACGTATACGTCAAAACCTTTAAGTATTATGTTGCCATAATATGCAGAGATAGACTTTATTAGATCATTTTCAAATGCAGTCTCATCAGAAAACAGTCGAGCCACTCCCGGATATAGGTTACTAACGGAGACAGTTACGCCTGTTTTTTTTGAGCCCCGCTCAATTTCGGAGATGGGAAGAACCCAAGTTGAATCGTCCTCAATCCATTCTGGGGAAATCGTGACGTTGTAAGAACATTCGTCTGTAAAGGAAGAAACTACCGCCTCGCGTCCCATTTTGAAGATAGCTCGCTTCATACCAATCCCGTAGACACCTACAGTGGGTATGTTCTTATCCGTCTCTCTATCAGGACGGCCTAAGCGAAATGCTCTTTCAAGCGCGACACCTTTGGGGATTCCTCCACAGTTGTCAGTTATTTCAAAACCGTCTTTGTTGAAGGTAATGCGTGCTTCATAGCCAGCGTACGGTTGAGCCTCCCCAAGAGACTCATTCCTTTCGCGCATTACCCCATCAATACAGTTGTCAAGAAGATCGAGCAAAGAGTCTTTTAGCTCGATGTCTCGCGTCAGCATTTCGACAAAAAACCGCTTAGCTGGATATGCCTTGAC
Source organism: Pseudomonas sp. GV105 (assembly GCF_003058185.1). Lineage (NCBI taxonomy): Bacteria > Pseudomonadati > Pseudomonadota > Gammaproteobacteria > Pseudomonadales > Pseudomonadaceae > Pseudomonas > Pseudomonas sp. GV105. The sequence goes on along the minus strand of NZ_QBUF01000007.1, from coordinate 199,864 downwards.
TTCGTCTGCCATAAAATCCTTTTCCTGAATTGAGAAAGCCACAGCATAGGATGGCATGTGGCTATGAAGCTCTGCATCATGTTTTTGCTACCCGCCCGCTCAGACGGCTCATTGAGAGGAGCACATTACGTACTGAATTGGCGAGTTGGCCGCCATTCTGGCTGATGCAGGTAGCGTGAATCGCCACTTCATAAGCAACCAGGAGCCATACGTAGATGGATCACCTAGCAACGCGAAACGGATTGGTTACCGGCTGCGGCTAAATTAGCTGCCAGCGTTCTAAGCTCGCGGCCATCGCATCGCTGACAACGTCTGTATGTTTTTCAATCAGACGACTGAGTGCTTCGATCCGCTAAATGGTTACCCAGTGAGTAGGATCTCAAAGCGTTTCTTTGATTCTTTCGCGTACCCAGCCTGGTGATATTTTTTTGGCTCAGGGTGGCCTTACGGCTACGCCTTGTCCTGCTCTGACCGATTAGGCTGTATGGCCCACGTGGTATCAAGGGTGAACTTCGCCCGCCCTCCTCACCCGGTCACCGGCAAGCCGGCGCTGCGGCTTCGAAAGGCGCCCTTGACACCATCTTTTAGCCGAGGGGCGGGAGTATCTGACAGCTGAAACAAAAAACCCTCTCTTGAAGAGAGGGTTCAGCACGTGTTCTTTCAGCAGATCCCCAATCGAGGATTTGTTGTATACAGCCAAATTTCAGCTTGAGCGCTAAAAAAACCGATATCGCTGGAGGATACGCTGAATTAGCTGTGCCTGGACGCCTGAAGATCGATCCTGTGGAAAGGCAAGAACGACACTTCTCGCCTGAACGTTGTCACGAGAAGCCCTGCTGCCCTCTGTATCGATTTGGCGGCAGCTAGTGCTTCCACTAAATTTCACATAGCTAGGTGGCTCAAAACAGAAGGATAGCTGCGCCATGGTTTCAGCTTCAGTCTTATCTTCTAACACGTCCATACAGAGCTCCTTCGCTTCAGGCCTTAAAGGCGGCGGGATTCTAGCCCCTTCACCACCAATCCCTCAAGAGTAGAGACCGCCTCCATTGAGATCCGTGCCACGGGTTCTGCGTCTCGGAGGATCATTCGTCCATCCTTTTTCCGACCAGCGGGATGGGCGGAGAAGAATTTCAAGAACCGAGCCGGTGCTACACCATCGAATGGAAGCACTCGAACCTTCGTCACATCGCTTTCATTCTCAGTTATAGCATCTTGGTGAAGCTTGGTGGCAAGGCTCTTACGGTAGGGCTCGAGAAAAATGACTTCTTTGATGCCAGCAGCTACCAAATGTCGCGCACAAGAATGACAAGGGTACGTGGTTACAAACAGCTTACCGTGCCGAATTTTCGCCCCTTCCGTTGCTCCGGCGTTGAGCAGCGCATGCATTTCGGCATGTACCGCTCTTGAAAACTCGATCAAACTCTTAAGTTGAGTCTTTCCTCTAATGACAGATAAAGCGTTTTCTTTTTTATCTAGCGAAATCAGATCAGCCTCGATCAATTTCTCCACTATATAATTGGATATCATCTTCTTTTCTTGATCATTAGAACAAACACCACCCCCCATATTCCAACACCGACGATCTTCGTCCGAATTTAATCCATCACCCTCAGTTTGATACAAACCACCAAACGCCTTTGGAACATCATTCCACCCTGTGGAAATCAAATCACCTTCTTCACTAGTTATTGCAGCGCCTACCTGCCTCGAAAGGCATGCTGAGTTCCTAGCCGCAGAGAAAGCCGCATACATGGCTCTTTCGTTTACTGTTGGAGTTGCTATTACAGTTCCCAACATCAGATCCAAAAAGCGCCGCACTCTGCTGAGCCGATGTGAATCGGTTGTCTTTTCTACGCGCAGAAAAAAATCAGACTGAGGAAACGTTTCTTCAACCCGCTGACCATGGTCGATCTCTTCGCCAGAATCACGATCTATTAGGTCATGAACTCTCTCACCCTTTAGGGCACCTTCGAGGCGCGCAATACGCATTTCAATAGGAGAATATACTCCTACGACATAAAGCATTTCGCCATATATAGATCTCAGTAACCGCAACTCATCAATGTGCTTTACAGAGTCGATGATATGACACCATTTCAATGTCACATTTGGAACCAACCCATCGTCACTATCGTCATTAAACAGGTCAGGGTGTTCCGCTTTTTTCTGAGCAGCCGCTTTGGCTTGCTCCGCCGCCCGTGCAACGCTTATTTTTCTTACCGCAAGCTTCGCAAGGACCTCGTTACCATGCTCCTTGCGCAAGTCATTTCCCGCTTCAATAAGCTCCTTTACTGAAGAGTCGGCGCCTAGACCAGTATGCTTTCTAATTTCTTCACTAAGTCTAATTATTTCTACGAACTCATATCCATAATCGGTACTCAAAAGCAGCTCTTTAAAGCTCTTAGCGACCTCATGCAGAGGCGTACCTAAGGGGCCACATAATGCAATAACCACCTGGGGTGTTAAGGTTCGTTCGATTGCTACTACATCGTCAAAACCGGTCCCCGTTTTGGCTCCAGTTACTACACGAAGTCCTGACTCTACGGCTGCCATGAGACACATCCTTTTGTAATTGCGTTGCTGAATAATGGCACACGGCCACAGAGTGGGATACCCCTTACAACGGATCACTATAATGGAAATTCTAATTCCGCAGCCTTAGGTATTCGCATCGCCAGCCTAGAACGATGTAGCGCGGAGAATAGTGACATTCAAATGATAATGCCATTCATTCAGAACCGCACTCAACGCGAATTTGCACAAATTCTTCCAGTTCAATTTCACCGTCTATAAAACGTTGTGCGTGCTTGGTGTCATGCTCGTTTAGCTCAAAACCTTCTAAGGCGACAGATGCGCGAGCGTAGGTAACAGCGCATTCCCGACGTTTACGCTCCATTGCACTTATCGGGGCTTTCGGTGAGAACGTAGGGGGCGCTACCATCAATCCTCTCAAGTTGTCTCAGCTATCCCGACAAATGTAGCAGAAGCCGGGTCAAGGGGTTGGTACGGCCCGCAGCGTAGCGAGGACCCGGCCCCTTGATGCGGGTGGAGCGGTCCAAGCTCACGTCTGCGGGCAGCCAAAGATAGCGAAGAGTCCGCCGGCTGTCCGCTGACGACAGAGGGCGACTCGTTCCCCTCGCTGGCGAGGGGCGGAGGGGAGTGGTCAAGCAGGAGAAAAAGTCCAGCCTCTCCAGTTTCAATGCTCGACTTTGACCCTGGGACGTTAAAAGCTTTTATATAAAGTTAATCCGCGCGCGCGCGTTACGGTATCTGTTCCCCCACCGCACCTGATTCAAAAGGGCATATCTATTCCTGATACCACGAAACGCGTCATTCTTAAACCACGTGCCAAACCACAGAAAGGCGTCCCTAAAACCACGTGTCTGTTCACATGGCGCAATTTTTCGTCAGTCCATTGAGCACGTGGTTTCAGGAATAGTGACTATTTTGGCAGCTTCCGTTTACGTTTCGGTGCCGTTCCTGCCAAGATATCCGTAATCTCAGCTTTAGCCCCCTTCGGTCCGCGAGAATAGAACGTTATCGAGTCTTGATGCTCATCCCAAACCATTCGATAGTCTGGAAGCGTGCTGCTTGCCGCAAGGCTTTTGATGTTCATTCGGAACTTGGCTAGCGTCGCGGAACTACCGCTTTTGACATGCAGTACCTGCAGCGTCACACGCCATTTCGGCTGCACGCCACAGTGCTTGCGAGCAAGTTCATATACCCTGCGGTCTATTGGTTTCCTAATGCGAAAGTAGTCGCGACTGAGGGTCAACACTTGCTTGTTTTGCACAGACCGATAGAGCCATTCCGGCAATGTCACCGATACGGCAACCATACGATTATCGTTTGAGTTGCGCTCGACGATGCGAAAGCTATCAATGAGACCGAATCCATTTCGTTCTCGTCGACCGGCAGTGGATATGTTCGTTACAACGGAGGTACCGCGAAGCCTCTCCAGCGCATCTCCAAGTCGAAGGTAGCTATCGCCGGATATGCCTCGATTCGTTGCCATAAGAAAGCTGTAAGCAGTGAAGTGGACGACACGACTCATATCGGCCCGTCCACGATTCGCGCCCTCTACAAGCTGGCTTATACAATAGATCCATACATCCTTGTCGTGAATCGTGGCGGCGCCCTTTGCTCCCGGTTGCACTTCCACAACGTGTCCATTTCGCTCGTAACGCCGGATACGTTTGTCGCCAGCCCTGAGGGCAAACAAAGAATGTTCCATGGAAACCAGATCGTCCTTCGGTGCACTCTCAAGGATATCTGCTACAAAGAAATCTCGTTGTTGAAACTGATCGGACAAAAGCCGGCTACCGACGTATTGCTGATCAGACCCGGAATCCAACGTCATAACTGCGCTCCAACCACACGGAGAGAAGCACGCACGTCCCCAGACTGACGAGCCATCTGCTCAACTTTGGTTGGACGACCACGGCGGGGTTTCTTTTTGCTTGGATGACTGGGATCAGCCAAGAATTGCTGATCAATAAATTGCGCAACGTCGATTAAACGAAAAACACGCTTGCGACCAATTTTGAAGGAAGGAATGCGATAGCGCCCCTGGCTGACCAAATTACGAATGGTCTGAGGCTGCTCACTAGTGATTTCGCTGACCTGCTCAACGGTAAGCGTCGGCGGATAGCTTTCGATCCCCTATCTCACCTTTGGGGTGGCTCAACTGCCGCGTTAGCGTCCAGTGATCCCTGAGTGGTTGAATCCGCGGCAGCTTAGCTTTCTTGGGACACCCATTGGGCAGCATGGGCGGATTAATCGCCCGTCCGGAAAGCGCCAGAACATTCACAGTCCTAGCCTCCCACTCATCCTGGATCACATTCGAGGTTGAGTACCTCGAAAGGTATCGAGCCTAAGCTCAATATCCCGGATCATAAGCCACGTTACCGATAACGCCAAATGGTATAGCCCCGTCAGTTAACGTGAGCGCTGATTGACGAAGCCGGATCGATCAGGAGGATCCATGACAGATTTGTCCCACCGAGGCACAAATTTTTATGGGATTTGCGCATATATCTAGATGTACTTCGGTTTACCAAAACTCTCCGATCACACCTACTCACTGACTTACAAAATTTATGAAAGCTCAATGAAAACTGATACATAAAAGCAAAAAGGCCCTGGAACGGACACCATTCCAAGGCCTTAACATATTTTGTTCCTGGTGCCCGAGACAGGAATCGAACCTGCGACCTTCGCGTTACGAGTGCGCTGCTCTACCGGCTGAGCTACACGGGCGGTGGGCTAAAGCTAGCACCGCATCGGGCGTCCGGCAACTCACTGACGTCGCAGGGCAATCACCCCTTGGGCCCAGAAGCGCGGCTGCAGGTGTTGGTTGCCACCTTCAAGATAGTCTTGCTGGGCTTGCTCGATGTGCGGGGCATCACGCATCACGACCCACACCAGCAGGCCAACGGACAGCACCGCCGCCACCCGCCACCCTGCCCAGGCCCACGGCAGCGACGCGCCAGGAGCGGCGCGCCACACGTGCAGCGCCATCAACCAGCCCACCACCAGCGCCAACCAGACCTGCGAGTTGGGCATCACGATGACGCCGTCGACCATCGCTTGCGTAAGCGCGCCCAGCAATGCCGCGAACAGGCACCCGCGCAGCAAGTCCACGCGCGCTGTAGAACAAGCCCGCGCCCGCAACACGCGGAGGGTGGCCCAGCCACCGCGCCACGCCAAGGCAGCCACGCACAAGGCCGAGGGAACGCCCCACTCGCTGGCCCATTGCAGGATTGCCTGGTGCGGGTGCGCGGCGATCGGGTTGGCGATATCCGCGAAATGCATCGGCCCGAACCCCAGCCACGGACGCTCGACGATCATGTGCCAGGCCTGCCACCAGATCGGGCCACGCCCCGACAGCGAAGTGGTGAGGCGATCGCTGACGCCACTGCCGACCTCGACACCCAGCGCACCCGTCAACAGCGTGAACAACGCCGTATACAGCAACAAACCGCCGCACACCGCAGCCAATTGCCAGGCCAACCAGCGTCGCCCCCACGGCCCGAGCAGCGTCAACGCCACCCCGGCCACCGCCATGCCGAGCCAGGTGCCGCGGGTGCCGCCGCTGATCGCGATCAACCACCACACACACAGCAACGCAAACACCACGCCGCGCACGGAGCGGGAGACCTTGGGCATCAGCAAGGGCAGCGCCAGCAATGGCAGGGTGAAGGTCTGGAATTGACCGTAGAAGCGCTTGTTGGAAAACCCGGACAGCAACGCGTCCGGATCAAGAACCCGCGCGCCACTGGCGAAGGCGAGCGCGCCGGCATACAGGTATTGGATCGACTTGATCAGGCACAGCAGCACCACCATGAGGATCAGCACGCGGTCCAACGGCTCACCTGCATGACGGCGCAGCAGGGCAACCGCGACGGCGATCGCCCCACAACTGATGAACAGCGCGACCTCGGTGAAGGCCCAGAGCGGCTGATGGGCCAGTGCCGATGACACCAGGCCCAGCCCAACGATCAGCACCAGGCCCAGGACCGTCGGCCGGTCCACCAGACGCTCGACGGGAACGACCGTCAGCCCATACACCACCGCGCCCAGGCCCATGGCCACCTGCATTGCGCGCTGCCAGTCATGCCCGCTGAACGGTGCGCAGATACCCAGCGCGAGCAAGCACGCTGCAATCACCAGGAACGTCTTGTCGCGCTGCTGCGGGGATAACGACATCGGCCACCTTTACGTCCGTGCGCAGGGTTTGGCAGTCATGCCCCGTCGGCGCCACACCCTTTGGCGGCGTACTTGGCCTCTGCCGTCGTGGCGCATTTCCAGCCGGCGGTGGCGCTGCGCGTCAGGGTAATGGTCTTGCCCAGTACCGGTGCCGGGGCATCGAGGATTTCGCAACTGATGGAACCGGCGCCGGTGGCGACATCCCCTGCCACATCGATCTTGCAGTTGGCGGTCGGGCTGGTGCCACCGATCAATGCCACGGTTGGCACTGTGCCTTGGTTGAATACATCCTCGTAGCCGGCTTTCAACGCGGTGATTTCAGCCAGCCCGGCCGTGAACTTGGCCTTGGCCTGATGCGTGGTGTACATGGGCAAGCCAATGGTGGCCAAAATGCCGATGATTGCCACGACGATCAATAACTCGATCAAAGTAAAACCTTTCTGACGCATCACATTCCTCTCCAGAACAGAACCCATGACAAGGCGCGTCCTGCGCCCCGTATCGTGCAGCCGCGCCAGTGTACTCACCCGCGAGCGGCCAATCGCGTCCAAGACGCACAATCTGACATTTTATCGTTGAACGCCGAGCAATCCGAATCCGTCACCTGGCTACGCTATAAAGATTCGACGACCTGTGTGCGGAACAGAGACATGACCAACGCTGCCACGACATACGCTTGGGAAGGCATCAACCGCCAGGGACGCAGGGTGTCCGGGCAAACCGTCAGCCACGACCTCGCGCGGGTCAAGGCACAACTGCGCCAGCAAGGGATTTGCCCTGGCCGCGTGCGCAAACAATCCGCCGGCCTGCCAAGCCTCGCTGCGCCGATCAAACCGGCGGACATTGCCCTGTTCACCCGCCAACTGGCGACACTGCTGAAGGCCGGCATTGCGTTGCTGCAAGCCTTCGACGTGATCAGCGAAGGCTTCGACAACCGTCACATGTACAGGCTGGTAAAAGGCCTGAAACAGGAGATCGGCGCCGGGAATACCCTGGCGTCGGCCCTGCGCAAACAGCCGCGCTACTTCGATGACCTGTACTGCAACCTGGTGGCGGCGGGTGAGCAGGCCGGCGCCCTGGAAACCCTTCTGGAGCGGGTGGCGGATCACCTGGAAAAGAGCGAACGGCTCAAGGCCCGGATCAAGAAGGCCATGACCTACCCCATCGCGGTCATCGTGGTCGCCAGCCTTGTCAGCAGTCTCTTGCTGATCCATGTGGTGCCGCAATTCCAGAACCTGTTCGCCAGCGTGGACAGCGAGTTGCCCGGTTTTACTCTGTACGTGATTGCCTTGTCCGAGTTCCTGCAACAAGCCTGGTGGATGCTGGCGCTCAGCCTGGGCGCGGGAGGTCTGGGGTTGCGCCGGGCCTATCGCGTATCGCCCGGTTTTCGTCATTGGCTGGATGCCAGTTTGTTGAAAGCGCCCCTGGCAGGCACACTGCTGAAAAAGTCGGCGGTCGCCCGCTACGCGCGCACGCTTTCGACTACGTTCGCGGCCGGAGTGCCTTTGGTGCAGGCCCTGGATTCAGTGGCCGCCGCTGCCGGCAACCAGCTATTCAAACAGGCTATCGAACATATGCGTCACGATGTATCCACAGGCATGCCGCTGAATCGGGCCATGGCCGCCAGCGGCCTGTTCCCTGGCATGGCGATCCAGATGACGGCGATTGGTGAAGAATCCGGCACCCTGGAGCACATGCTGGAAAAAGTCGCGAGCCACTATGCGTCGGACGTCGACACGCTGGTCGACCAGCTCACCAGCCTGATGGAACCGCTGATCATGGTGGTGCTCGGCGGGATTGTCGGCGCTTTGGTAATCGCCCTGTACCTGCCGGTCTTCCAACTCGGTACGGCATTTTGAGCCTGCTGTTGAGCCAGCAGCCGTGGGCCTTTGTCGCCATGGCAATGGTGCTGGGCTTGATCGTGGGCAGTTTCCTCAACGTGCTGGTGTGGCGCCTGCCGAAAATGCTTGAACGGGAATGGCGCGCACAGGCCCATGAAGTGCTCGGTTTGCCCGGCGACCCCGTCGGGCCGAGATACAACCTGATGCAGCCCAATTCCTGCTGCCCGCACTGCAATCAGCCGATTCGGCCGTGGGAAAACATCCCGCTGCTCAGCTACCTGATGCTCCGGGGCCGCTGTGCCCATTGCCGCGAAGCGATCAGTGCGCGTTATCCCTTGACCGAACTGGCGTGCGGGTTGATCTCGGCCGTGGTGGCCTGGCATTTCGGCTTTGGCTGGCAAGCGGGCGCAGTGATGCTGTTGAGCTGGGGCTTGTTGGCGATGAGCCTGATCGACGTCGACCACCAACTGCTGCCCGATGTGCTGGTCCTGCCGCTGTTGTGGCTGGGGCTGATGCTTAACAGCGTCGAGCTGCTGGTGCCCCTGCCCGATGCACTGTGGGGTGCAGTGATCGGCTACATGAGCCTGTGGACGGTGTTCTGGCTGTTCAAGCTGGCCACCGGCAAGGACGGCATGGGCTACGGCGACTTCAAGTTGTTGGCGCTGCTCGGCGCCTGGGGTGGCTGGCAAATCCTGCCGATGACGCTGCTGATGTCATCGCTGGTGGGCGTGTGCGGCGGGCTGATCCTGCTGCGTCGGAGCAAGATCCAGGCGGCCACGCCGATGCCGTTTGGTCCCTATCTGGCAATTGCCGGCTGGATTGCCGTGCTCTGGGGTGGTCAAATAACCGACTTCTATTTGCAGTCTGTCGGTTTCAAATGACCACTCCTGTTGCAACACCCTGGATTCTTGGCCTTACGGGCGGCATCGGCAGCGGCAAGAGCGCCGCGGCCCAGCACTTCAGCGACCTCGGCGTAGACCTGGTAGACGCCGATCACGCCGCGCGCTGGGTGGTCGAACCCGGCCGGCCGGCGCTCGCCAGCATTGTCGAACACTTCGGTGCCGGCGTGCTGCAGCCCGACGGCCAGCTGGACCGCGCCGCATTGCGCAAGTTGATCTTTGAAGTGCCGCAAGAACGCCGCTGGCTGGAAGCCTTGCTGCACCCGTTGATTGGCGAAGAGATTCGCAACCACCTGGCGCGTGCGCGCTCGCCTTACGCGATCCTGGTGTCGCCGCTGCTGATCGAATCCGGCCAGCACAGCATGACCCAACGCATCCTGGTGATCGACGTGCCGCAATCCCTGCAGATTCAGCGTACCCTGCAGCGCGACGGCATCAGCGAACAACAGGTGCAGGCGATACTCAAGGCCCAGTCCAGCCGCGAAGAGCGCCTGAGCCATGCCGATGACGTGCTGGTCAATGACCGCGACCTCGCCTGGTTGCACAGCGAGGTCGAACGACTGCACCACTTTTACCTTACTTTGCGTGGAGGCCGATCATGAGCCAACCCTTGACCGTCGAATGCCCAACCTGCGGCGCACCCGTGGAATGGAAAGCGACCAACCTCAACCGGCCGTTCTGCTCGGACCGTTGCAAGCTCATCGACCTGGGTGCCTGGGCCGCTGAGGAACATAAGATCCCCGTGGCGCCGGACGCCGAAGACGAGCTGTTTTCCGAAGACCTGCCACCGCGCCATTAAGGCCGCATAAAGGCATATTCCTGCTGGTCGTCGAGGTTCTCTGCCAGGTATTGCAACTCGTCGGCCAGGTCTTCGAAACTGCGCACGCCCTTGCTCTGCTGCACCACCGCGCTGAGCATCGCGCGCAAGGTCAAGCCTGGATCAAAGCCGATTTCTTGTGCCGCATCCTGGCTTCTGCGCAACTCCTGACGTGCCCATTCATACACACTCATGATCCGTGCTCCCATCTTGCTCAGGAAAAGTTTCACAAAGCATGGGCCCGCCACGCTGGGCGCGATTTGATCTGAGTCAAGTCTGCGAATTGTCGTCTTTCCAGGGCGCCGAGAGGTAGCGCGTGCGGTTGAATGTCTCCAGCCATTCCGGGCAAAACACCACCAGGGCGCTGATGACCATGCCGTTGATGAAGGCCTCGGGGAAGATGATCAGCCACAGGTAACCGACAAAATCCTCCAGCCATTCCGGCATCGCGAAACGCCCGTCGAACCACAACACCCCCAGCCCGGCCAACAGGCAGAGCAACGCCGACAAAGCGGCGGCAAAAAAGCCGGAACAGAAGATGTAGACGAACGGATTGCGCGGTTGTGCCCGCTCGACAAGCACCGCGCAGGTTTCAGTGACCAGCACCGGCAGCACGACCAGCAGCAGGCCGTTGAGGCCCACGGCCGCCAGGTCCTGGCGACCCAGCAACAGCAAGCCCAACTGCGCGGCGAAACCGCCGACGATTGCCAGCGGCCAGTCAAGCAGCAGGGTTACGGCCGTCATGCCGATAAAGTGGTAGGAGACCCCGGTATCGAAGTCCCGCCTCACCAACCACAACATGAATAACGCGAACACGGTACCGAACAGCAAATGCTGGCGCCGCCGGTCAGCGAACAGCTCGACCCACGGCGAACGCATGATCGCCCACAACAGCACCGGCGCGTACAACAGCCAGCCGATGCCGAGGGTTCCCGGCGCCAGCACCGCGGCACTGATCACGGTTTCACCTGCTCCAGGGCCTCGCGCAGTTCAGCCGCAGAGCCGTACTCGTGGCGCGCTGTCAGCTTGCCGTTATTCAGTTGCAGCCACAGCACCTTATCCACAGGCGCGGGATAACGCGGAGCGATGCGTGCGTCCCGGTCCAGCATGACCCGGTAGTTGTAGGACTGCATGGCCGGCACCGCGAACAGCTTGGCGACCAGCCGAGGCATGCGCTGGATATCCGCGACAAACACCCCATGCCGTGCTTCGAGATAGCCTTTGGGCTGGCCTTGCAGGGCGGCGTCCACCAGCTTGGCGGCATCCATGCTGCGGGCCACCAACAGGACCTGTGCCTGGTCATCCAGGGTGTAGGCCTGATCGAACTGATCCAGCAGAGTCCAGGGCGCCACGCGCTCACCCACTTCAACCGCCTGGGCCCACACGGGCAACAGGCTCAACAACAGCACGGCGAAAAACTTCACTGCACACCTCATGCTTGGGAAAAAACCGAGTCGACAGTCTACACCGGGCTTTCTCCCTGGGACCTCCTGCAGTCTGAACGAATGCGGAAAAACCACAGCGCGGGCAGCAAGCGAACACTGAGCAATCAGGATGCTCTCGCCGCCCCTGGTTGCGCCTCCGACGCATCGCCAACTAAGCAGTGAACGGCTTGATCCAATCCAAGCTTTCAACCGTGACGCCGGTCGGGCGGTATTCACAGCCGATCCATCCCTGATAACCGCGCTGTTCTAATGTGGTGAACAGCGCGGAGAAATCCATGCTCCCCGTGCCCGGCTGATGACGCCCCGGACAGTCGGCGATTTGCACATGCACGGTTCGTTCGTAAAACCGCGCCAGGACATCCGCCGCGTCTCCAGTCAGGCGCTGAGCGTGGTACAGATCAAGAATCAGCCCGACACTCGGGAACGTCTCCAGAACGTGCTGCGCCTTGCTGAAGTCGGACATGTAATAGCCCGGCATTTCCTGCGCGCAGATGACTTCGATCAATGGCCGCAAACCCTGGTCTTCAAAATACTTGACGGTGTATTCCAGGTTGCTCTCGTAGATGAGCGCCGCGTCATCCCGAGTGGTAATGCCCGACATGATGTGGACGTCCGAACAGCCCAGCGCCTTTGCATAGTTGGCGGCCTGGAGCAAGCCACTGCGAAAATCGCCTTCCTTGCCATGCAAGGCCGCGATGCCTTTGGTCAGGCCCGCCGGAGCGGAAAATTGAATCAACGGCAAGTTGTGTTGAGCCAAATGATCTGCAAGCAGACTTGCGTCGAACTCATAAGGCGACGGGAACTCAACCGCACGAAAACCAGCGGCGGCGGCGGCTTCGATGCGTTGCAGGAATGGCAATTCATTGAATTGAAAGCCAAGGTGAGCGTTGAATTTCAGCATAAGGCAGGTATCCGTCCAGGAAAGGAGCTTTAAAAAGTTGTTCCACAAGTTCCTGCGTCTTCGGCGCAGATACTCGGCACTGCCGGGTATGGTATTTTCCCACCCCAGTTCGATGTGGCCCTGCCCCGACAGGCACGGACTGACGCCGACCATTCAAGAGAGAGCCTGTGATCAAGAAAGACCTTGCCTTGCAGCTGGCACCGAAGGTCATCGGCATGGTTCGCGCCCGCTCGATGCGGGCCGGCGAGCCATTGCGCGAGCAGACGTTCGCTCAAGCGCTGGGCGTTTCGCGCTCGCCTATCCGACGAGTGTTTGCCTTGCTTGCCGAGTGGGATCTTGCGACTCAAGAACCCAATCGCGGCTACTTTCTGAAGCAAGACGCTGGGGATATCCAGGAGTCCGCATTCCCTCTCGCCAGCGACCCTTTCGAAGACTTTTATCTTCGCGTAGTCGACGATATTTTGGCTGGTGAAATACCCGCCCAGTTTTTCGAAGCCCAGCTGTTGCGGCGTTACGACGTGCCTCGAGGGCAATTGCTCAAGGTATTGAACCGACTGGCTGGCGAAGCCATGGTGGAGCGCAAACCGGGGCAAGGATGGGAGCTCAAAGACTTCGTGCATAGCACGACGGCTCACATCCAGAGCTACCGTTTCCGCATGGCTATCGAGCCGGCGGCCCTGCTCGAGCCCGGCTATCAGGTCAACCAAACCGCATTTGCCCAAGCCAGGCAGCAACAACAGGTCCTGATCGACGGGGGCATCAACACGCTGTCCCGCGCCCAACTGTTCCAAATCGGCGCCCAGTTCCACGAACTGATCGTGCAGTGCTCGGGGAATGTCTTTTTCATGGATGCTCTCCGCCAGCAGAACCAGCTCCGGCGCTTCATGAGCTACAAAGCGAACGTCGATCGCAGTCGCCTTGTGACGCAATGCCAGGAGCACATCCATTTGCTCAACCTCATCGAGTCCGGTCGCCGCGAAGAAGCCGCGCAGTTTCTCTGGAGGCACCTGGACGAAGTGGGCCGACTCAAAACTCATCAGGGCATCCTGCCAAAAAGTGATGGGATCTAGAGAGCACCGCTGGCATCGATGAACCGCGCGCGCTCTGAAATTCGCACATCAGCTTAGCATGATTGTTCCCTGCGATAACAAAATACAAAACAGCGAACGACAGACTTTATTTTTTCGCGACGGAGTATGTTTTTAAGATCACATTTGGGCGCTAAGCTGCACGCATGGATGACTCAGATTATTTGCGCCTGCTCACCGTGGCAGCCGAACAAGCCAATGCGTTCCTGTCCAATGCCCGTAAATGGGAGCGTGAGCGTTGGGTCTGCCAGCGCCTGCTGCAAGGCTTGAACGTGCCGTACCGCGCCGAAGAGTTTCATGCCGCCGGGCAAGAACCGCCGGACGTGCTGTTTCGTGACGCCAGTTTCGAAGTGTTTTTCGTGCTGGACGAAGGACGCCGTCTGAACGATGAATGGCGCGACGAATTGCTGCGTCGACGCAGTGCGTTTTCCCTCAGCCAACTGGTCAGGCGCGAAGCCAAGCCGCGGCGGATTCCGGCCCATGAATTCCTGCTGCGCCTGGCGCCGACCCTGCGCAAAAAAGCGCACAACTACAAAGAACGCGGGATGGACCTGGGCGAGCTGGATATCGTCGCCTTCGCCAGCCTCAAGCGCGAGGTGCTGGACCTCAACAGTCATTTCCCACCGCCCACCGAATACTTGCGCCAGGGCTGGCGCTCGCTGTCGCTGGTGGGGCCGACGTTTGCCCGGGTACTGTTCGCCCACCCGGACGCGCCGGATTTCTTGCGCAACAATCTGGGGCGCAGCATCGTGTTCGACGTGGGCATCAGCCTGTGACGCGAGCACAGGCTACGCTTATGGCGATACCGCCAACCCCCTGACTGTAACGTGGCGCCCTTTTGCAACGTCTACCTGACGAGGCCTTATATGACCAGCCGCCTGAACCCCGACGACCAACAGCATGTCGAAGAGTACCTGCAACTCTCCCAGAACCGAGTCGAGCGCAAGCCTTTCCGGCCGTGGCTGCTCCTTGGTGTGGTGCTGGTGGTGGTGATCGGGCTCGGCCTGCTGAGCCGCCTTTTGAGTTACCTGACGCTATGAGCTGCCTGGCGCTCGCGGGGGTAACCGCTTCGATTTCTTTTAGCCTTGCGAGATATCCCCATGACCCATCGTATTATTATCGTCGGCGGCGGCGCCGGCGGCCTGGAGTTGGCTACCCGCCTGGGTAAGACTCTGGGCAAGCGCGGCACCGCCAGCATCACGCTGGTGGACACCAACCTGACCCATATCTGGAAACCGCTGCTGCACGAAGTGGCCGCCGGCTCGCTGAACTCTTCGGAAGACGAACTCAATTATGTCGCCCAGGCCAAATGGAACCACTTCGAGTTCCAACTGGGGCGCATGAGCGGGCTCGACCGTGAACAGAAGAAAATCCAACTGGCCGCGACCCTCGACGAAGAAGGCCGCGAACTGGTGCCTGCGCGCGTACTGGGCTACGACAGCCTGGTGATTGCGGTCGGCAGTACCACCAACGACTTCGGCACCGAAGGCGCGGCGCAACACTGCCTGTTCCTCGACACGCGCAAACAGGCGGAGCGCTTCCATCAGCAGTTGCTCAACCACTACCTGCGTGCCCATGCCGGGCAAACCGACGTGGTGGAAAAGATCAGCGTGGCCATCGTCGGCGCTGGCGCCACCGGGGTTGAACTGGCGGCCGAACTGCATAACGCCGCCCATGAACTGGCAGCCTACGGGCTGGACCGGATCAAACCGGAAAACATGCACATCACCCTGATCGAAGCCGGCCCACGGGTCCTGCCTGCCCTGCCAGAGCGGATCGGCGGACCGGTGCATAAAACCCTGGAGAAGCTCGGCGTGACGGTGCTGACCAACTCGGCGGTCAGCGAAGTGACGGCCGACGCGCTGATCACCAGCAGCGGCCAAGTGATTCCGGCCAGCCTGAAAGTGTGGGCCGCCGGCATCCGTGCGCCCGCCTTCCTCAAGGACATCGACGGCCTGGAAACCAACCGCATCAATCAACTGCAGGTGCTGCCGACACTGCAAACCACCCGCGACGAAAACATCTTCGCCTTCGGTGACTGCGCCGCCTGCCCGCAACCCGGCACCGACCGCAACGTACCGCCACGCGCCCAGGCCGCGCACCAGCAGGCTTCATTGTTGGCCAAATCGTTGAAGCTGCGGATCGAAGGCAAGGACCTGCCATCGTACAAGTACACCGACTATGGCTCGCTGATCTCGCTGTCGCGCTTCTCGGCGGTGGGTAACCTGATGGGCAACCTCACAGGCAGTGTGATGTTGGAAGGCTGGTTGGCGCGGATGTTCTATGTGTCGCTGTACCGCATGCACCAGATGGCGCTGTATGGGGTCTTCCGCACGGCGATGCTGATGCTGGGCAGCCGGATTGGGCGCGGAACTGAGCCACGTCTCAAACTTCACTAAACACGCGATCAATGTGGGAGTGGGCTTGCTCCCTCCCACATTGGTGTTGTGTTGGATTTGGGATAATTTCAGGCAAAAAAAATCCCCGTATCTTTCGATACGAGGATTTTTAATATGGTCGGGGTAAGGGGATTCGAACTCCTGACATCCTGCTCCCAAAGCAGGCGCGCTACCGGACTGCGCTATACCCCGGTAAAACAAAGGCGACCTCTCAGCCGCCTTCTTCGATCAGGGCTTTTGGCCGCTGATCTTAAGATCTGATTCCAGCGTTAACTGGTTTCAAAAATGGTGGGTCGTGTGGGATTCGAACCTACGACCAATTGGTTAAAAGCCAACTGCTCTACCAACTGAGCTAACGACCCAAAAATGGTCGGGGTAAGGGGATTCGAACTCCTGACATCCTGCTCCCAAAGCAGGCGCGCTACCGGACTGCGCTATACCCCGGTTTTGAAATTGGCTCCGTGACCAGGACTCGAACCTGGGACCCAATGATTAACAGTCATTTGCTCTACCGACTGAGCTATCACGGAACTACACATTTCAAATGTACAACTTTTACTGCGGTGTAACCTTCTCTTCGATGCGTCCGTATCGCTACGTTCGCGTCTCTGAGGCGCGCTATTCTACAATCTTAAAAACCCCTGTCAACCCTTTAAATTGCTTTTAAGACAATGATTTGCGCTTCTTTCTGATTTCTTCTTGGGGAGAAGAAACCCGTGGGCTGACGTTGCTGCGGGGCGCACTTTACAAGCCTTTGCCTTACAGTTCAACGCCCTATCGAAAAAAAAGGCCTCGCAACGCGAGGCCCTCTCTTTATAGCCCGACCGACCGAACTCAGTGGAAGACGATTTCGTCGTTTTCCACCGTGGCCTTGACGCTGGTGCCCGGCATAAAGCTGCCCGACAGAATCAGCTGGGCCAGCGGGTTTTCGATCCAGCGCTGGATCGCACGCTTCAACGGCCGTGCGCCATACACCGGGTCGTAACCGACCGCGATCAGCTTGTCCAACGCCTCGGGGCTCAGCTCCAGCGCCAGCTCGCGCTCGGCCAGACGGCTGCGCAGGCGGCCCAACTGGATCTCGGTGATGCCCGCGATCTGATCCCGTGCCAAAGGCTCAAAGATCACCACTTCATCGACCCGGTTGATGAATTCCGGGCGGAAGTGCGTGGTCAGCGCATCCATCACAGCTGCGCGCTGGGCTTCACGATCGCCCACCAGTTCCTGGATCTGCACCGACCCCAGGTTGGAGGTCATCACGATCACCGTGTTGCGGAAATCCACAGTACGCCCGTGGCTGTCCGTCAGCCGGCCATCTTCCAGCACCTGCAGCAAGATGTTGAACACGTCCGGGTGGGCCTTCTCGACCTCATCCAGCAGGATCACCGAGTAAGGCTTGCGCCGTACCGCTTCGGTCAGGTAACCGCCTTCCTCGTAGCCTACGTAGCCCGGTGGCGCCCCGATCAGGCGAGCCACGGAATGTTTCTCCATGAACTCGGACATATCGATCCGCACCATGGCTTCTTCGGTGTCGAAGAGGAACTCGGCCAAGGCCTTGCACAACTCGGTCTTACCCACACCGGTCGGGCCGAGGAACATAAACGAACCACTTGGACGATTCGGGTCGGACAACCCGGCACGGGAACGCCGTACCGCGTTGGACACCGCCACCACCGCCTCTTCCTGGCCGATGACGCGCTGGTGCAACAGGCTTTCCATCTTCATCAGCTTGTCGCGCTCGCCTTCGAGCATTTTCGACACGGGGATACCGGTCCACTTCGAGACAACTTCGGCAATTTCTTCCTCGGTCACCTTGCTGCGCAGCAATTGGTTCTCGCTGTGACCATGCTGGTCGACCATCTGCAGGCTGCGTTCCAGGTCCGGGATCACCCCGTACTGCAACTCGGCCATGCGGTTCAGGTCGCCCTTACGGCGTGCGGTTTCCAGCTCCTGGCGCGACTGCTCGATCTTTTGCTGGATCTGTGCCGAACCCTGTACTTCAGCTTTTTCCGCGTTCCAGATTTCCTCGAGGTCCGAGTACTCGCGCTCCAAGCGGAGGATTTCTTCCTGAAGTTTTTCCAGACGTTTTTTCGCCGCTTCGTCCTCTTCTTTTTTCAGTGCCTGGGATTCGACTTTCAGTTGAATCAGGCGCCGATCCAGACGGTCGAGCACTTCCGGCTTGGAGTCGATCTCCATGCGGATACGGCTGGCCGCTTCGTCGATCAGGTCGATGGCCTTGTCGGGCAACTGCCGGTCGGTGATATAGCGATGGCTCAATTTCGCCGCCGCAATGATCGCGCCGTCAGTGATCGCTACCTTGTGGTGGACCTCATAGCGTTCTTTCAGGCCCCGCAGGATCGCGATGGTGTCTTCTTCGCTCGGCTCTTCCACCAGCACTTTCTGGAAACGCCGCTCAAGGGCTGCATCCTTCTCGATGTACTGGCGGTATTCGTTGAGCGTGGTGGCACCCACGCAGTGCAACTCACCCCGCGCCAAGGCAGGCTTGAGCATGTTGCCGGCGTCCATCGAGCCTTCGCCTTTACCGGCGCCGACCATGGTGTGCAACTCGTCGATAAACAGAATGATCTGCCCTTCCTGCTTCGACAGCTCGTTAAGCAGGGATTTGAGACGCTCTTCGAACTCGCCGCGGAATTTGGCGCCAGCGATCAGCGACCCCATGTCCAGGGACAGCAGGCGCTTGCCCTTGAGGCCGTCAGGCACTTCACCGTTGATGATGCGCTGGGCCAGGCCCTCGGCAATCGCGGTTTTACCCACACCAGGCTCACCGATCAGCACCGGGTTGTTCTTGGTACGGCGCTGCAGGACCTGGATGGTGCGACGAATCTCGTCGTCACGGCCGATCACCGGGTCCAGCTTGCCTTCTTCGGCGCGCTTGGTCAGGTCGACAGTGTATTTATCCAGGGCCTGGCGCGACTCCTCGTGGTTGGGGTCGTTCACCGCTTCGCCGCCACGCAGGTTGTTGATGGCGTTTTCCAGGGCTTTTTTGCTGACGCCCTGGCCCAGCAACAATTTGCCGAGCTTGCTGTTTTCGTCCATGGCGGCGAGCAGCACCAGCTCGCTGGAGATGAACTGGTCGCCCTTCTGCTGAGCCAGGCGGTCCGCTTGATTGAGCAGGCGCGCCAGGTCCTGGGACATATTCACGTCGCCCGTAGGATTCTGGATTTTCGGCAGTTGGTCGAGCTCTTTGCTCAACTCTTTGCGCAGGCTGTTGACGTCGAAGCCCACCTGCATCAGCAAGGGCTTGATAGAACCACCTTGCTGTTCCAGGAGCGCCTGCATCAAGTGCGCAGGCTCAATGGCCGGGTGGTCGAGGCCGACTGCCAGGGACTGGGAGTCCGATAAGGCCAATTGCAGTTTGCTGGTTAAACGATCAATACGCATTAGTCACCTTCCTTTTGAGCAGGCCGGAGCTACAAACACATCCTGAATGAAGAAACCTGCCAGATAGCCCTATAGATGTGGTCGATTCTGGGAGATTCAAGCGTCGGACAGTTGACGTAGATCAGAAGAGTCTAGCGCTCCAGCCAAATAAGGGAGGCGAACCGACCCGTGCGTGGACTGCGGCGGAAAGAAAAGAAGCGCGGATCGTTCACGGTGCAGAACCCGCCACCGTAAACGGCAGTGATACCGCGGGCAGCCAGGCGCAAACGGGCCAACTGGTAGATATCGGCCATGAACTTGCCAGGGTTGCGGCTGGGCACAAAGGCCTGGGCGGTGCCCGGCAGTTGCTGCACGAACGCTTCCCGCACTTCCGGGCCGACTTCGAAGGCTTGCGGGCCAATGGCCGGGCCCAGCCAGACCAATATGTCGGCAGGCTCGGCTTGCAGGCTTTCGGCGGTGGCCTCCAGCACGCCCGCGGCCAAGCCACGCCAACCCGCGTGAGCGGCGGCGACGCGTGTGCCGGCGCGGTTGCAGAACAACGCAGGCAGGCAATCGGCGGTCATGGAGGTGCAGGCGATGCCCGGCGTGCTGGTCCAACTGCCGTCGGCTTCGGCAATGCGCTCGGGGTCGGCCTCGACCACGTTCACGCCGTGGACCTGGCGGAGCCAGGCCGGCCGGACATGAAAGACTTCGGTGAGGCGACGGCGATTTTCAAGCACAGCCTCGGGGCTGTCCTCGACGTGATCGCCCAGGTTGAGGCTGTCGAACGGCGCCAGGCTGACGCCGCCCGCACGGGTGGTGACGCAGGCCTTGACCTGAGCCGGCGCGGGCCAGTCAGGAATCAGCCAGTCACTCATCCGATAAATGCCTCGCGATCCTGCCTGAGCAGCGACAGCAACCAGACCAGATCGTCCGGCAGAGGCGATTCCCAGCTCATCCGCTTACCGCTCGTCGGATGATCCAGCTCCAGGAACCGCGCATGCAGCGCCTGACGCGGGAAGGACTTCAGCGATTCAACCATGGTGACACTGGCCGCCGGCGGAATACGGAAGCGACCGCCGTAGGCCGGATCTCCGACCAACGGGAAGTTGATGTGCGCCATGTGTACACGAATCTGGTGGGTACGGCCGGTTTCCAGCTTGACCCGCACATGGGTGTGGGACCGGAAACGCTCCAGCACACGGTAGTGGCTGACGGCCTGCTTGCCGCCTTCCATCACCGCCATACGCTGGCGCTGCTGGCCGTGACGACCGATAGGCGCATTGATCTTGCCACCCGCCACCACGACGCCGATCACGATGCACTCGTAGATCCGGCTGACGCTGCGGCTCTGCAACTGTGTAACCAGCTGCGTCTGGGCCTGAATGGTCTTGGCCACCACCATCAAGCCGGTCGTGTCCTTGTCCAGGCGGTGTACGATGCCACAGCGCGGGACATTGATGATATCCGGCACATGGTGCAACAGAGCATTGAGCAAGGTGCCATCAGCGTGCCCGGCCGCCGGGTGAACCACCAGGCCTGCGGGTTTGTTGATGACCAGGATGTCGTCGTCTTCATAGACGATGTCCAGCTCGATGTCCTGGGCGATCCATTCTCCCTGGGCTTCCTGCTCGGCAGTCAGCTCAAGAATCGCACCGCCATGGACTATGTCTCGCGGGCGGATAACCGCTCCATCCACAGTCAGGCGGCCGTCTTTGATCCAGGCGGAAAGGCGCGAGCGCGAGTGCTCAGCGAATAATTGTGCGGCGACTTGATCGAGGCGTTGGCCGCCCAATTCGGACGGCACCTCTGCGCGAAGTTCAATTTTATCGGACATGCTCAGACTAGGCGTGGCACAGCCTTTGGTTTCGGCTGCGCGCTTGTGGTTAAATACGGCGTCTTTTGCCCCGATGCTTTCAACGGGGCGCTCATCATAACAGGACGGCCCCGCCCAAGACAGCGGCCGTCATAGGGACGCAAGCCGCCATGCAAGTGAAACACCTGCTGCTGATCGCCATCCTCGCCATGACTGCTGCTTGCTCGTCAACAAAGGAAGTCGTCGACGAAAACCTGAGCGAAGTCGAGCTGTATCAACAAGCTCAAAAAGACTTGGACAATAATAGCTACACCAGTGCCACAGCCAAGCTGAAGGCCCTGGAGTCGCGCTATCCGTTCGGGCGCTACGCCGACCAGGCCCAGCTCGAGCTGATCTACGCCAACTACAAGAACGCCGAGCCGGAAGCCGCCAAGTCCGCCGCCGAGCGTTTTATCCGCCTGCACCCGCAGCACCCGAACGTCGACTATGCCTACTACCTCAAGGGCCTGACCTCGTTCGACCAGGACGTTGGCCTGCTGGCGCGCTTCCTGCCGCTGGACATGACCAAGCGTGACCCGGGCGCTGCCCGCGACTCCTACAACGAGTTCGCCCAGCTGACCAGCCGCTATCCCAACAGCCGCTACGCGCCGGACGCCAAGCAGCGCATGATCTACCTGCGCAACCTGCTGGCCTCCTACGAAATCCACGTGGCCCACTACTACCTGACCCGTCAGGCTTACGTGGCAGCCGCCAACCGTGGTCGCTATGTCGTGGAAAACTTCCAGGAAACCCCTTCCGTGGGTGACGGCCTGGCGGTGATGACCGAGGCCTACCAGCGCCTGCACCTGGACGCCCTGGCGGCCACCAGCCTGGAAACCCTGAAGCTCAACTACCCGGATCACCCAAGCCTGAAAGACGGCCAGTTCGTGCCTCAGGTTGCCGAAGCGGACAACCGTTCGTGGCTGAGCAAGTACACCCTGGGCCTGATCGAGTCGCGTCCACCGCTGCCGCCGGGTGAAACCCGCGCCAACCAGGACGTGATGAAACAGTTCCAGGACGCCAAGGAAGCCATCCCTGCGGACCTCAAGCCCCATGATGAAAATGGCGATGTGATCGAAGAACAAGCGCCGCAAGCCCTGGGCAACAACCAGGACCGCTCGTGGTTCAGCTACATGACCTTCGGTGTGTTCGACTGATCATCCGACGCAACGTAAAAAGGGAGCCCTCGGGGCTCCCTTTTTTATGCGCAAGCGTTATTGCGCTGTGCGCCTGCCACGTCCTTGGCTAAACTGGCGCATTCCTTGTCGAGAAACTGCCCATCATGGTTCGTCTACTGTTCTGGATTGCCGTCATTGCTGCCGCGGTATGGTTCTGGCGCAAATTCAAAAACCCGGCCGTCAAACAACAACGCTCCGGCGAACCCGACGCAACGCCAATGGTGCGCTGCGCTCACTGCGGCGTACATCTGCCGCAGGACCGAGCACTGAGCTCACGGCAAGAATGGTATTGCACCCAGGCGCATCTGGAGCAAGGGCCGAAAGCTATTCAACGTTGATCCGACCTGCGGGCGCGTAGGGCGCCGGGTCGATGATCGGCGTGTGCCCCAACAACAAATCGGCGAATAACTGGCACGACGCCGGCGCCAGCACGAGGCCGTTGCGGTAATGCCCGCAATTGAGCCACAGCCCGTTGAAACCGGGGACAGGACCGATGTAGGGAATACCTTCCGGCGAGCCTGGCCGCAGGCCCGCCCAATGGCCCACCACCTCGGCATCCGCCAGGGCGGGAATCAACTCCACGGCCGAAGCCTTCAGGCTCTCCAGCGCCGATCCGGTCGGCGTCTTGTCGAACCCTTCATGTTCCAGGGTACTGCCAATCAGAATGTGCCCGTCACGCCGCGGGATCGCATAACGCCCGTTGGCCAGGACCATGCTCGACAGAAAGTCCGAGGCGCATTTGTACAGAATCATCTGGCCTTTGACCGGCTCAACCGGCAGCGACAGGCCCAGCTTGTCCAGCAACTGCCCACTCCAGGCCCCCGCCGCAAGCACGACCTGATCACCGAGCACCGGCCCGGCAGGCGTATTCACGCCGACGACGTTGTCGCCGTCCAACACAAAGCCGTCAACTTCGCACTGTTCATGAATCGTCACGCGTGGGAGCGCCAGCAGCGCCGCCTTGAGGGATTTGATCAGGCGCGGGTTGCGCACATTCGCCACATTCGCCATGTAGATCGCCTGGGAGTAACCACCGCCCAGCACCGGAACCGCATCATGGGCGACCGATACATCCACCTTGCTCAATGGCCGTCCTTCGCGCGCGGCCCAGGCCAATGCGTCGGCTTCATCCTCCAGGTCCAGCCAGTAGAGCCCGGTGGTGTGGACCTCCGGATCAACGCCGGTATCGGCAAACAAGCGCTCGGCCAGTTGTGGATAAAAGTCCTGGGACCAATGAGCCAAAGCCGTGACTGCCGGGCTGTAGCGCCACGGGTACAGTGGCGAGACAATGCCGCCGCCTGCCCACGAGGACTCCTGCCCGAGCCCCGAGCGCTCCAGCAGTACGATTGCCAGGCCCTGGGTCGCCAGGTTGAACGCCGTCAACAAGCCGATTACTCCGCCACCGACCACCACCACTCGCTGTTGCTTAGCCATCATTTGATCCAGCCGATAAAAAGGGAAAAGCGCACTCGGCGCCCACTCATGGAGTACACCCATCACTGCCCCCAGCATGTCTTGCGTGACATGCCTGGGGCCGCTCCGGGGTTGGTCCGCGCACCGCTACTGGTCAGGCTGAATGCCCCGCAAGCGTCGCCTGCCATGACAGAGTCGACGCCTGGTGTGGCCAGCAGGCTGAAATCCTGAGGGTTCAGCGCAGCCGTGATTCTATAGCGATCATTGCCGACGCTGACGCCGCTTGCATCAATAAAACTGCCATTGCTCGTGTAATACCGCTCCAGAGACTGAGCTTGCTCGGTCAACAGCACGACAATTTCCGCGCGATAGGCCTTGTTCACATGGCCGACATACGCCGGATAAACGACACCGGCCAGCACCGCGACGATCGCCACGGCAGTCAGTAACTCAATCAATGTAAAACCCTGGCTATCCATGCCCATTGCGCCGCTCCTCAGTAAAGTTGTCGCCACATCACTCGCTGAAACCGCGAGCGCCCCCCCTCGTCCACCCGCGCATACATGGCCTCCAGCACCGTGCGCGATTGGCCACGGAGCCCCACCGCCGTAACCCGATAGAGCATTGCCGGCATCTGCGCAGGCAAATGAGCCAGCCCCACGACAGGCCCGAGCGCTTGAACCGCGTAAAGACCGCCGTCCATGGCGGCCCAGTTCACCCTCGAAACGGGATCGGTTCCGGGAGCTATCACCGAAGACGACTCGCGCGGCGGCGCACAGGTGATGATCGACGCGCACACAGGCCATGCGGCGCCTGCCCGCCGCACGGCCGCCTCCCCCAGCCTCAGGCCACTTTCGGCACTTTGCAGCGACTGGTTGCGATGCCAGACACTGCCAACGACCTTCTGCTGGGACACCGCACCCTGCATCGAAGACAACGCGATCAGCGATAACAGCAACAGGAACACCAGGCTGATCAGCAGCACCATGCCCGCCTGCCGTCGTTCAACAACACGAAACCCTGCCATGGTCGCCCTACCCCAGCCGGTTGCGCAGCGCTGCAACCACGCTCCAGGTTTGCGCCTTCACCAACCCGTCCGGGTCTTGCAGCGTCAAACGGATGCGTACACTGCGTATCAGCGAATTGTCGGCCGGGCCGGGGTCATAACCCACCACCGGCGTCGAGTCAGGCTTGGCTGCCACGCCGAAACTGATCTCGAACGCCTGCACGTTGTCCACCAGCACCGCCTTGGCCGGGGCTGACGGGGTACTGACTTTCAGCTGGCCAGCCTCGAAGGTGTAGGTGAGCTGGCGTATCGCAAAGCGTATCTGCCCCGGCACGGCGGGTGGTGGCGTACCGGCATAAGCGTGGGCTGAGCCGGAGCAGTCGGACAATACGGTCCAATCCGGCGCGCCGCCGTCCTCGCCGACCTCAGCGCTGACCAGCGTCAGCGACCTTGCGTCACCCGTGGCACTCCAGCTGATTGGTCGATCGAAAGCCAACGGCGCACCTTCGATCGATGCCGTAGCCAGGCAACCGAACATGCCCGCCAGGCGAATGTCCTGAATCAGCTTGCCGAGCGCAAACCGCGCATCATCCTGCAGCAGCATGGCGGCCTGCTGGCTGGCATCGGTGGTTCGAGCGCTGATGGCGATTTGGCTGAACCCAAGGCTCAGCACCAACCCGAGCGTCAACGCCAGCAGCAGCTCCAACACACTGAAACCCCGCACCCGCCGATTCATTGCGACACCTGCGATTCATCGGCGATGCGGCTGGTGAGTGTGAGCGTTTCCCTCGCCCCGGCTTTTTTTGCCCCCCTGGCATCATCCCAACTGATGCTCACGGTCACCTCATCGGCACGAACGAGCACCGAGCCACTGCCGCTGTCGCCGGCGAAACCGATGATATTGGCCTCGAAATCGTGCAGGTCGAGGTCGCGCACGCTGCCCGTCGACGTGAACAGTGGCGCGCGCTCGGTTCGCACCCACGAATAGTCGGCGCCAGCATTGGCGCGAATGCGGTCCAGCATGTCGTAGGCGATGAAGCTGGCCTGGCTGGTCATCCGCGTACTGTCGGTGTACTTGAGCGCATTGAGCTGGACCACCGCAGCGCCCAGCAGGCCGATCACCAGAATCAGCACCGCCACCACCACCTCGATCAGGGTCATGCCGGTTTGGTGGCGGGAAGTCACCGGTCGAAACAAAGCAGTCGAGCAAGCAAGCATTACCGTCGTCATCCCTGTCAAAGGCCGGAAAAAGCAGGAAAAACCTGCTGTGCGGCCCAAGACTAGCGGCGGTTTTCGGCCTGTGCCGCTCCCGGAACAAAGGGAAATACTTTGGACATAAAGGCCAGCATTCAACGCCACGACCGGAGCGCTATACCTAGGCATGCCACCTGAATATTCATCGCGTCCACGGAGGGACCGCACATGACACAACGAGGCTTCACCCTGATCGAACTACTGCTCGGGCTGATCCTGAGCGGCATCCTCGCGCAGCTGGCGGTCCCCAGTTTCAAGGGGTTGCTGGAGTCCCAGCAGCGACACAGTGCGGCCCAGTCTCTGGTTGGCGGCCTGCGCTATGCGCGCAGCGAAGCCATCGCACGCAACCGGGCGGTAGTCATTCATGCCTTGGACGACGATTGGAGCCGGGGCTGGCGGGTGATCGTGGACCTGAACGGGCGCGGCCATCTGGACGACGATAATCCCGTACTGCTGGAGCACCAGGACAATGGGCGCGTACCGATCGTGGGCAATGGCCCGGTCAGGAGCCAGGTACGCTTCAGCGGGCTGGGCGAGCCGGTCTTTGCCGGCGGGGGCTTTCGTGCCGGCACCGTGCATGTATGCGCCACGGATCAGGCACAAAGCCTGTTTCAAGTGGTGCTGGCTCCCAGCGGACGCATCAGCCTGCGCCGGGATAAAACCGAGCAGGCATTATGCCGGGGCTCGCTCAACACCCTGGGACTCAGAGCAGCGAACGCACCCGCAGCTCCTTGGGCATGGAGAAAGTGATGTTCTCCTCACGACCGGCCAACTCATCGGCACCGGTGGCGCCCCAGGCCTGCAACTGCTGGATCACACCGCGCACCAGCACTTCCGGTGCCGAGGCGCCCGCAGTGATGCCGATGCGCTCGACGCCGTCGAACCAACTGCGCTGCATGTCCTCGGCGCCGTCGATCAGGTACGCCGGCGTGGCCATGCGTTCAGCCAGTTCACGCAGGCGGTTGGAGTTGGAGCTGTTAGGGCTGCCGACAACCAGCACCACATCACATTCATCGGCCAGTTGCTTGACTGCGTCCTGGCGGTTTTGCGTGGCGTAGCAGATGTCGTCCTTGCGTGGGCCGCCAATTGCCGGGAAGCGTGTGCGCAAGGCATCGATCACTCGGCTGGTGTCGTCCATCGACAACGTGGTCTGGGTGACGAAGGCCAAACGCTCAGGGTTGCGTACCTGCAGGTTGGCGACGTCTTTTTCGTCTTCCACCAGGTAGATCGCGCCACCGTTGCTGCCATCGTACTGGCCCATGGTGCCTTCGACTTCCGGGTGGCCGGCGTGGCCGATCAGGATGCACTCACGGCCATCACGGCTGTAGCGCGCGACTTCGATATGCACCTTGGTAACCAATGGGCAGGTGGCATCGAACACTTTCAGGCCGCGGCCTGCTGCTTCGGTCCGCACCGCCTGGGATACGCCGTGGGCGCTGAAGATAACGATAACGTCGTCCGGCACCTGGTCGAGCTCTTCGACAAAGATGGCGCCGCGAGCGCGCAAGTCTTCGACCACGAATTTGTTGTGGACGACTTCATGGCGCACATAAATCGGCGGCCCGAAGACTTCCAGGGCACGGTTGACGATTTCGATCGCGCGGTCCACGCCGGCGCAGAAGCCACGGGGGTTGGCGAGTTTGATTTGCATGCTGTGCCTCGTGTCTTTGTGGGAGCTGGCTTGCGTGCGATGCGGTCGACTCGGTGTATCAGGTACACCGAGGTGATGCCATCGCAGGCAAGCCAGCTCCCACACAAGCCAGCGCCCGCAGGAGCCGGTTCTGTCAGTTAGAGCGCTTTAACGTCGAAGATTTCTACGTCAAACGTCAAGGTTTTACCGGCCAACGGGTGGTTGAAGTCGATGGTCACTTGCGCGTCATCGAAGGCTTTGACCACACCCGGCAGCTCGGTGTTCGCCGCATCGTTGAAGATCACCAGCAGGCCTTCCGACAGTTCCATGTCCTGGAACTGCGAACGCGGGATGATCTGTACGTTTTGCGGGTTGGGCTGGCCAAAGGCGTTTTCCGGCAGGATCTGCAGGGTGCGCTTGTCGCCGGCCTTGAAGCCGAACAAGGCCGCTTCAAAACCCGGCAGCAGGTTGCCATCGCCCACCTTGAAGGTCGCCGGGGATTTGTCGAACGTGCTGTCGACCGTGTCGCCATTCTCCAGGCGCAATGCGAAATGCAAGGTGACTTCCGTGTTCTGGCCGATGCGTTGTTCAGCCAATACCTGATCAGTCATGAACGGTCTCTCCGGTTTTCTTACTTTTGAACATATCGAGTGCCAGCATGATTGCACCGACGGTGATGGCGCTGTCGGCAAAATTGAACGCGGGGAAGTACCAGCGGTTCTGCCAATGCACCAGAATGAAGTCGATCACATGGCCCAGGGCGATGCGGTCGTACAGGTTGCCCAGCGCGCCACCCAGCACCAGCGCCAAGGCGATGGCCAGCCAGGTGTCATCGCGCCCCAGTCGCTTGAGCCAGACCACCAGCACCGCACTGACCACCACGGCGATCAGGGCGAACAACCAGCGCTGCCAGCCGCCGCCATCGGCCAGGAAGCTGAACGCCGCGCCGGTGTTATAGGCCAGCGTCCAGCTGAAGTAATCCGGGATCACCACGATCTGCTGGAACATCTCCAGGGAGCCCTCGAAGTGAGCCTTGCTGACCTGGTCGATGACCAGGACCAGCACGCTCAATACGAGCCAGCCAAGACGTCCGAAACGACTGGCGTTAGGCATAGTGACGAACCTCGCCGGCACCGCTGATGTTGTCGACGCAACGACCGCAGATTTCCGGATGCTCAGGGTTCACGCCGACATCTTCACGGCAGTGCCAGCAACGGGCGCACTTGGGGAAGGCCGACTTGACGACTTTGAGCTTCAGGCCAGGCACTTCGGTAGCCACGGCGTCCGCCGGGGCCTGGGCGAATGGCGCCAGGCTCGCGGTGGAGGTGATCAGCACGAAGCGCAGTTCGTTGCTCAGCTTGGCCAGGTCGGCGCTCAGGCCTTCCTCGGCAAACAGGGTGACTTCGGCTTGCAGGTTGCCACCGACGGCCTTGGCCGCGCGCTGCACTTCCAGCTCCTTGTTCACGGCCACTTTCACCGCCATCACGCCGTCCCAGTACTCGCGGCCCAGTTCGAAGTCGGCCGGCAGTTCGGTCAGGCCTTCGTACCAAGTGTTGAGCATCACCGATTCGTTGCGCTCGCCCGGCAGGTATTCCCACAGTTCGTCGGCGGTGAAGGCCAGGATCGGTGCGATCCAGCGCACCAGCGCTTCGGAGATGTGGTACAGCGCGGTCTGCGCCGAGCGGCGCGCCTTGCTGTTGACGCCGGTGGTGTACTGGCGATCCTTGATGATGTCGAGGTAGAAACCGCCCAGCTCCTGCACGCAGAAGTTGTGGATCTTCGAGTAGACGTTCCAGAAGCGGTATTCGCCGTAGTGCTCTTGCAACTCGCGCTGCAGCAACAGGGTACGGTCCACGGCCCAACGGTCCAGGGCAAGCATGTCCTCGGCCGGCAGGATGTCGGTAGCCGGGTTGAAACCGGTCAGGTTCGACAGCATGAAGCGTGCGGTATTGCGGATACGGCGGTAGGCATCGGCGCTACGCTGCAGGATCTGCTCCGACACGGCCATCTCGCCCGAATAATCGGTCGAGGCCACCCACAGACGCATGATGTCAGCGCCCAGGGTGTCGTTGACCTTTTGCGGCGCGATCACGTTGCCCAGGGACTTGGACATCTTGCGGCCGTTTTCGTCGACGGTGAAACCGTGGGTCAGCAGTTCGCGGTACGGTGCGTGGTCGTCGATGGCGCAACCGGTCAAAAGCGACGAGTGGAACCAGCCACGGTGCTGGTCCGAACCTTCCAGGTACAGGTCGGCGCGCGGGCCGGCCGCATGACCCATCGGGTGCGAACCGCGCAGCACGTGCCAATGGGTGGTGCCGGAGTCGAACCACACGTCGAGGGTGTCGCTGATCTTGTCGTACAGCGGCGCTTCGTCGCCCAACAGCTCGGCGGCGTCCAGCTTGAACCAGGCTTCGATGCCTTCCTGCTCAACGCGCTGGGCCACGACTTCCATCAGTTCGACGGTACGCGGGTGCAGCTCGCCGCTTTCCTTGTTGAGGAAGAACGGGATCGGCACGCCCCAGTTGCGCTGGCGGGAGATGCACCAGTCCGGACGGTTGGCGATCATCGAGTGCAGGCGCGCCTGGCCCCAGGCCGGGACGAACTTGGTGTCTTCGATGGCTTTGATCGCACGGTTGCGCAGGGTGTCGCCGCTGGCCGGTTCTTTATCCATGCCGATGAACCACTGCGCGGTGGCGCGGTAGATCAGCGGGGTCTTGTGGCGCCAGCAGTGCATGTAGCTGTGCTTGATGGTCTCGGTGTGCAGCAGCGCGCCGACTTCCGACAGCTTGTCGATGATCGGCTGGTTGGCCTTGAAGATGAACTGGCCACCGAAGAATTCCAGGGACGGCGCATAAACACCGTTGCTCTGCACCGGGTTCAAGATGTCGTCGTTGACCATGCCGTAGGCCTTGCAGGTCACGAAGTCGTCTACGCCGTAAGCAGGCGCGGAGTGAACGATGCCGGTGCCGGCGCCCAGTTCAACGTAGTCAGCCAGGTACACCGGCGACAGGCGGTCGTAGAACGGGTGACGGAAGTTGATCAGTTCCAGCGCGGAACCGGTGGTGGTGGCGATCACCGAACCTTCCAGCGCGTAACGCGCCAGGCAGGCTTCGACCATCTCTTCGGCCAGCACCAGCAGGCGATCACCGACATCCACCAGGGCGTAGGTGAATTCCGGGTGGACGTTCAGCGCCTGGTTGGCGGGGATGGTCCACGGGGTGGTGGTCCAGATCACGATGGCGGCTGGCTTGGCCAGGCTTGCCAGGCCAAAGGCCGCGGCCAGCTTGGCGTCGTCGGCGATCGGGAAGGCCACGTCGATGGTCGAGGACTTCTTGTCTTCGTACTCGACTTCCGCTTCAGCCAGGGCCGAACCGCAGTCGAAGCACCAGTTCACGGGCTTGAGGCCCTTGAACACGAAACCGCCCTTGACGATTTCGGCCAAGGCGCGGATTTCACCGGCCTCGTTCTTGAAGTCCATGGTTTTGTACGGGTTGGCCCAGTCGCCCAGGACACCCAGGCGGATGAACTCGGACTTCTGCCCTTCGATCTGCTCGGTGGCGTAGGCACGGCACAGTTCGCGGGTTTTATCGGCGCCCAGGTTCTTGCCGTGGGTCACTTCGACTTTGTGTTCGATCGGCAGGCCGTGGCAATCCCAACCCGGGACATACGGTGCGTCGAAGCCCGAAAGGGTCTTCGAGCGGACGATCATGTCCTTGAGAATCTTGTTCAGCGCATGACCGATGTGAATCGTGCCGTTGGCATAAGGAGGGCCGTCGTGCAGGACGAATTTCGGACGATCCTTGCCAATTTCGCGCAACTTTCCGTACAGGCCAATACTGTCCCAGCGCTGCAGGATCTGCGGTTCGCGCTGTGGCAGGCCGGCCTTCATTGGGAAGGCGGTGTCCGGAAGGTTTAGCGTGGCTTTATAGTCGGTCATTTAAGGCTCTTCGGTTAGCGATGGGCGCTAGGTGCGGCTAGGGCACGGGCGGCGGCGACATCCGCATTGATCGCCGTTTTCAACGCCTCGAGGGAGGCGAAACGCTGCTCTTCACGCAGCTTTTGGTGGAAAACCACCGTCAAACGCCGGTCATACAGATCACCGGCAAAATCCAAAAGGTGAACCTCCAGGTGGGCCTTGCCATCACCTGCAACCGTGGGCCTGACGCCTATATTGGCGACTCCCGGCCACGATTGGCCGTCGATGTCGACGCTCACCAGGTAAACCCCGGTCAGCGGCACACGACGGCGCTTGAGCTGCACGTTGGCGGTTGGCGTGCCCAGTTGGCGCGCCAGCTTCTGGCCGTGCAATACCCGCCCGGCAATGCGGAACGGGCGACCGAGCAAACGCTCGGCCAAGGCGAAGTCGGCAGCGGCCAGGGCATTACGCACCTGGGTACTGCTCACGCGCAGGCCGTCCAGTTCGACGGTTTGCGCGGCTTCGACGGTAAAACCCTGGGTTACGCCGGCGTGCTGCAGAAAATCGAAATCGCCGACCCGATCACAGCCGAAACGGAAGTCGTCGCCGACCTCCAGGTGCTGTACGCCCAAGCCATCCACCAGGATACGGTCGACGAACTCGGCGGCGCTGAGGCTGCGCAAACGCTGGTTGAAGGCCAGGCACAGCACACGGTCCACGCCCTCCTCGGCCAACAGTTGCAGCTTGTCGCGCAAGCGGGCCAGGCGCGCTGGCGCCGTTTCCGGGGTAAAGAATTCCCGCGGCTGTGGCTCAAAAATCACCACGCAGCTGGGCACGCCCAACTCGACCGCACGCTCGCGCAGCCGGGCCAGGATAGCCTGGTGGCCACGGTGTACACCGTCAAAGTTGCCAATAGTGGCGACGCAGCCCCGATGCTGGGGGCGCAGGTTGTGGAGACCTCGAACCAGCTGCATAACGCGCTTCTTGCTCATAAAGTGGTCGATTATAACCACACCCGGCCCCGGATCACAGGCAACAGCGCAGGGCAAAATGGATGGAATCGATAAAACACCGGTTTTATCGCGGCAAACTCGCTAACCCAGCGCCTTGCGATTGAAATCCCGCAGGCGGAAACCTTGCAGCAGCAACATCCCGAAGTACACCACCACGCCCGCCACCACCAGCACGCCCAGGCGCAAGAAACGCTCGAGCATATGGCCTTGATCCCAGGCCGGCATGAAGTGCATCAGACCCAGCAATACCGCCGACATCATCGCCACCGCCACCAGCAGCTTGAGGGCAAACATGCCCCAGCCAGGCTGCGGCTGGAACATCTGCTGTTTGCGCAGTTGGTAAAACAGCAGGCCGGCATTGATACAGGCACCGGCGCTGATGGCCAGGGCCAGGCCGGCATGCGCCAGCGGACCGATGAACACCAGGTTGAGCAGTTGCGTGACGATCAGCGTGAAGATCGCGATCTTCACCGGCGTGCGGATGTTTTGCTGGGCGTAGAACCCCGGCGCCAGCACTTTGATCACGATAATCCCAAGCAGACCGACCGAGTAAGCGATCAGCGCGTGCTGAGTCATCAAGGCATCGTGCGCGCCGAATTGCCCGTACTGGAACAACGACACCGTCAGTGGCTCGGCGAGGATTCCCAGGGCCAGCGAGCACGGCAACACCAGCACGAAGCACAGGCGCAGGCCCCAATCGAGAATGCGCGAGTATTCATGGCGGTCCTTGCTCGCGTAAGTACGCGCCAGCGTCGGCAGCAGAATCGTGCCCAGGGCCACGCCGAGGACGCCGGACGGCAGCTCCATCAAGCGATCGGCGTAGTACATCCACGACACCGAACCGGACACCAGCAATGAGGCGAACGCGGTGTTGATGATCAGCGAAATCTGGCTGACCGACACCCCGAGGATCGCTGGCAGCATATTGCGCATCACGCGCCAGACGCCGGTGTCCTTGAGGTTCAGGCTCGGCAACACGAGCATGCCGATCTTTTTCAGGTGCGGCAGTTGGTAGAGCAATTGCGCCAGGCCGCCGGCCAGGACGGCCCAGCCCAGGGCCATGACCGGTGGATCGAAGTAAGGCGTGAGGAACAGCGCGAAAATAATCATGCTGACGTTAAGCAGGGTCGGCACGAACGCCGGCACCGAGAAACGGTTCCAGGTATTGAGGATGGCGCCAGCCAGGGATGACAGGGAAATCAGCAATATGTAGGGGAAAGTCACCCGCAGCAGATCAGTGGTCAGCGCGAATTTTTCCGGCGTATTGGCAAAACCGGGCGCCGTGGCCCAGATCACCCACGGCGCGGCGAGCATACCGATCACAGTCACCAGCATCAGCACCAGGGTCAGCAAGCCCGAGACATAGGCAATGAATGTGCGGGTCGCCTCCTCGCCCTGCTGCGTCTTGTATTCCGCCAGAATCGGCACGAACGCCTGGGAAAACGCGCCCTCGGCGAAGATCCGCCGCAACAGGTTGGGCAGTTTAAAGGCAATGAAGAACGCATCCGTGGCCATGCTGGCGCCGAAAATGCGTGCCAACAAGGTGTCACGCACAAACCCCAATACCCGGGAAATCATCGTGATTGAGCTGACGGCAGCCAACGATTTGAGCAGATTCATTGAAAGAGTTTGCGCCTATAGATAAAGAGCAGGCGAACTACGCGCCTACTTATGCGATACTGCGCGCCTGCAACAGCACAGCGCCAAAGCTCGCGAGTTTACAGGTCAAGCGCCGGAAATAAATCACCCGCCTCTTCAGATCGACCACTCAGCAGTTCGCATCAACCGCCCTTGACAACCCATCAACTCATCGGCATGATTCGCGGCCTATTTTGTTTGCTATTTCCTAAAAAGTCTTTCGAGGAGCTCGACGGTGGCCAACACACCTTCCGCCAAAAAACGTGCAAAACAGGCTGAGAAGCGTCGCAGCCACAACGCCAGCCTGCGTTCCATGGTTCGTACCTACATCAAGAATGTAGTTAAGGCCATTGACGCAAAAGACGCTGAAAAAGCTCAAGCTGCTTACGTTCTGGCTGTGCCAGTTATCGACCGTATGGCCGATAAAGGCATCATCCACAAGAACAAAGCTGCTCGCCATAAAGGTCGCCTGAACGGCCACATCAAGGCTCTGAACCTTGCTGCTGCAGCCTAAGCGATAAACTGCCACGCAGGTTTACCTGCGTAACAGTTAAGAAATGCCCCGTACCGAAAGGTCCGGGGCATTTTTGTTTGGGCGCCATACATCTTTATTGCACGCACAAAAAAACGCCCCGAACCAGTCGGGGCGTTTTTGCTACCACCTGATCAAAACATCGATCAATGGTGATGACCGCCTTCACCGTGGACGTGGCCGTGAGCGACTTCTTCCTGGGAAGCGTCGCGGATGGCAACGATCTTCACTTGGAAGTTCAGGCGCTGGCCTGCCAGAGGGTGGTTACCGTCGACAGTGACGTCGTCGCCGTCCAGATCACGGATGGTGACGATCTGCATTTGGCCGTCCGGCGCGGAAGCGTGGAACTGCATGCCCACTTCCAGTTCGTCGACACCTTCGAACATGCTGCGGCTCAGGGTGCTGACCAGTTCGGCGGAGTATTCGCCGTAAGCATTTTCAGGCTCTACGACAACGGTCAGTTCATCACCGACGCTCTTGCCGACCAGGGCGTTTTCCAGGCCCGGGATAATGTTGCCTGCGCCTTGCAGGTAGACCAGCGGCGCGCCGCCGGCTGAGCTGTCGATGACCTCACCAGCGTCGTTGGTCAGGGTATAGTCGATGGAGACAGCCTTGTTAGCGGCGATCGTCATGGGGCGAGACCTTTTGCATAAGAATGAAGAACGGACAAGTCTAAACAAGGATTTGCCCGAAAGCGAACAGAACCCGGACGGACGGGACCAATCAACGGCCGTCGTCATCATCGGATTCCACCAGGACGACGACCGGCACTGGGTTGCCGAGCTGTCCTGCGGCCACACCCAGCACCTGCGCCACCAGCCGCCCTGGCAATCGCGCGCCTGGGTGCTCGACCCCGCACGCCGCCTGGAAAAAATAGGCCAGCCCTTTGCCTGCGGCTGGTGTGCGCAGGAGCGCGAATAACGATAACCTTGGCGCCTGATTCCCGGTAGGCACTCAACCATAGAGCGCCACCGAAGCCATGCACCTCCAGAGAATTCGCATGCAGACTTTTTTTATCGCGCCCACCGATTTTGGTGTGGGTCTGACCTCTATCAGCCTTGGGCTGGTCCGCACCCTTGAACGTGCCGGGTTGAAAGTCGGCTTCTTCAAACCGATTGCCCAGCCGCACCCCGGCGACACCGGCCCCGAACGCTCCACCGAACTGGTGGCGCGCACCCACGGCCTCAAACCGCCGCAGCCCCTGGGCCTGGCCCATGTCGAGCGGATGCTCGGCGACGGCCAGCTCGACGAGTTGCTCGAAGAAATCATCACCCTGTATCAGCAGGCCGCCGTGGGCAAGGACGTGCTGATCGTCGAAGGCATGGTGCCGACCCGCAGCGCCAGCTATGCGGCGCGGGTCAACCTGCACCTGGCCAAGAGCCTGGACGCGGAAGTGATCCTGGTCTCGGCGCCGGAAAACGAAGTGCTCACCGAGCTCTCCGGCCGCGTGGAGCTGCAGGCCCAACTGTTCGGCGGCCCGAAGGACCCGAAAGTGCTCGGCGTGATCCTCAACAAGGTACGCACCGATGAAAGCATGGAGGCCTTCTCGGCGCGCCTCAAGGAGCATTCGCCGTTGCTGCGCAGCGGGGATTTCCGCCTGCTCGGCTGCATTCCTTTCCAGCCCGAACTCAACGCGCCGCGCACCCGTGACGTCGCCGACCTGATGAGCGCGCAGATCCTCAACGCCGGGGATTACGAAACCCGGCGCATGACCAAGATCATCATCTGCGCCCGCACCATGCGCAACACCGTGGAACTGCTCAAGCCGGGCGTGCTGGTGGTGACACCGGGTGACCGCGACGACATCATCCTCGCCGTCAGCCTGGCGGCGATCAACGGCGTGCCCCTGGCCGGCCTGCTGCTGACCAGCGACACCCTGCCCGACCCGCGCATCATGGACCTCTGTCGAGGCGCGTTCCAGGCCGGGTTGCCGGTGCTGTCGGTGAGTACCGGTTCCTATGAGACAGCGAACCTGCTCAACAACCTGAACAAGGAAATCCCCATCGATGACCGTGAGCGGGCCGAGATCATCACCGATTTCGTCGCCAGCCACCTCGATGCGCGCTGGCTGCACCAACGCTGCGGCACGCCACGGGAAATGCGCCTGTCGCCGGCGGTGTTCCGCTACCAGTTGATCCAACGCGCCCAGGCCGCCAACAAGCGCATCGTCCTGCCCGAAGGCAGCGAGCCGTTGACCGTGCAAGCCGCCGCGATCTGCCAGGCCCGCGGCATTGCCCGCTGCGTGTTGCTGGCCAAGCCGGCGGACGTCGAAGCGGTCGCCCGCGCCCAGGGCATCGAATTGCCCGAAGGCCTGGAGATTCTAGACCCGGACCTGATCCGCGAGCGTTATGTCGAACCGATGGTCGCGTTGCGCAAAAGCAAAAGCCTCAACGCGCCGATGGCCGAACAGCAGCTCGAAGACACCGTGGTGATCGCGACCATGATGCTCGCACTGGATGAAGTCGACGGCCTGGTCTCCGGCGTTATCCACTCCACCGCGAACACCATCCGCCCGGCCCTGCAACTGATCAAGACCGCGCCGGGCTGCACCCTGGTGTCGTCGGTGTTCTTCATGCTGTTCCCCGAACAGGTGCTGGTGTACGGCGACTGTGTGATGAACCCGCACCCGAGCGCCGCCGAACTGGCGGAAATCGCCCTGCAGAGCGCCGACTCGGCGGCCGCGTTCGGTATCACCCCGCGGGTGGCGATGATCAGCTATTCCAGCGGTGAGTCGGCCAGCGGCGAAGAGGTGGAAAAGGTCCGCGAAGCCACCCTGCTCGCCCATGAACAGCAAAGTTCGCTGCTGATCGACGGCCCGTTGCAATACGATGCCGCCGCCAACGAAACCGTCGCCCGGCAACTGGCGCCCAACAGCCTGGTGGCGGGCAAGGCCACGGTCTTCGTGTTCCCCGACCTGAACACCGGCAACACCACCCACAAGGCGGTACAACGCAGCGCCGATTGCGTCAGCCTCGGGCCGATGCTCCAGGGCCTGCGCAAACCGGTGAACGACCTGCCGCGCGGCGCCCAGGTCGACGACATTGTGTACACCATCGCCCTGACCGCGATTCAAGCCGCCAACCGACCTATGGATATCTAAATGCTGGATTTTCTACCTGCCGCCGTGCGCGGGGTAATCGCGTCGTTGCTGCTGGCGCTGAACACGATCCTGCTGTGTTCGTTCCTGTTCATCGTCGCGCTGTTCAAGGCACTGCCGTTCGCCAAACGTTTCAGCGAATGGCTGATGAACCACACCCATGAAGCCTGGATCAGCAACAACAAGGCGTGGATGAACCTGGTGCGGCGCACCCGCTGGCACCTCAAAGGCCTGGAAGGGCTGGACTACCAGCACTCTTATCTGGTGACCAGCAACCACCAGAGCTGGGTCGACATCATGGTCCTGCAATACGTGCTCAATCGCCGCATTCGCCCGCTGAAGTTCTTTCTCAAGCAGGAACTGATCTGGGTGCCGGTGATTGGCCTGGCCTGGTGGGCGTTGGGCTTTCCGTTCATGAAGCGCTACTCCAAGGCCTACCTGGAAAAACACCCGGAGAAGAAAGGCAAGGACCTGGAAACCACCCGCAAGACCTGCGCTAAGTTTCGCGCCAACCCTGTGGGCATTTTCAACTTTGCCGAAGGCACGCGGTTTACCGTCGGCAAGCATGCGCAGCAGAAGTCGCCGTTTCGCTACCTGCTCAAGCCCAAGGCTGGCGGTATCGCGTTTGTGCTGGATGCCATGGGTGAGCAGCTCAAGTCATTGGTCAATGTGACCATCCACTACCCCGCCGGGCGCCCAGGCTACTGGGACTTGTTGTGTGGGAATGTGCAGGACGTGGTGGTGCAGTTCGAAGAGGTGCAGATTCCGGCCGAGTTCATTGGCAAGAATTATGAGCAGGATAGCGAGTATCGGCTGGCGTTCCAGGCCTGGATCAACCGGTTGTGGGAAGACAAGGACGCGCTGCTGAAACAGTTGCACACCGACTACCCAGGCCGCCACTGATCAAAAGGTGGGAGGGGGCTTGCCCCCGATAGCGGTGGTTCAGTCACCCGATGCTCTGACTGACACTCTGCAATCGGGGGCAAGCCCCCTCCCACATTTGACCGAGCCCGATCTTGAAGATGTGAAAAAGCCCGCCACCGATCACTCGGTGGCGGGCTTTTTGTAGCAGCTAGGTTTAGATCGCGCCGCGCTGACGCAACAGCTCCAGCACTTGCTTGACGCTGTCTTCCAGCGACAGGGCCTGGGTGTCGATCACCAGATCGGCATTCAACGGCACGTCGTAGGGGAAGGACTCGCCAGGGATGTTATCCCCACCGGCCGCGTACAAGCCTTGTGGATCGCGCTCGGCGCACACCAGCGGCGAAGCCTGCACGTAGACCGTCAGCAAGCGGTCGGCACCGATCAGTGCCTTGGCCTGTTCACGCCCTTCGGCATCCGGCGCAACGAACGCGGCCAGGGTCAGCAGGCCGGCTTCGTTGAACTGGCGCGCGACGTGAGCCGCACGACGCCAGTTCTCGGTACGCCCGACGCGATCCTGCGGCAAGCCTTTGTTCAGGTCGTGGCGCAGGTTCTGGCCATCCAGTACAAACACCGCGCGGCCCATGTCGAACAACTTGCGTTCAACCGCATAGGCCAGGGTGCTTTTGCCGGCGCCCGACAAGCCGCTGAACAACACGGTGGCCGGCTGCTGACCGAAGCGCTGGGCGCGCTCTTCGGTGGCCACATGGGCCAACTTGCCGTGCTGCGCGGCGCTGCCGTGGCTGACCGGCGGCGCGATGATCATGCCCGCGGCCACGGTGCCATTGGTCAAGCGGTCGATGACGATGAACGCGCCGGTGGTGCGGTTGCTCGCGTAACCGTCCAGGGCGATGGCGGCGTCGAGGCTGACCTTGACCCGGCCGATTTCGTTCAACTGCAGCGAACTCGCCGGGCCTTCGGCCAGGGTGTTCACGTCCACGCGATGCACGATGCTGGTGATGGAACCCGGCACATAGCTGGTGGCGCGCTTGATGTCGTATTTCTTGCCCGGCAGCATCGGCTCTTCGGCCATCCACACCAGCATGGCGTCGAAGGCGTCGGTCACTTGCGGCACGTTGTCGGCATGCACCAGCAGGTCGCCACGGGAGATGTCGATCTCGTCTTCCATGGTCAGGGTCACGGCCTGGCCGGGACCGGCGTGTTCCAGTTCACCGTCGAAGGTGACGATGGATTTGACGCGGCTGCTCTTGCCCGACGGCAGCACCACGACTTCGTCGCCCTTGTGGACGATGCCGCTGGCCAGGGTGCCGGCGAAACCGCGGAAGTTCAGGTTCGGACGGTTGACGTACTGCACCGGGAAACGCAGGTCGGTGTAGTTGCGGTCGTTGGCGATCTCGACGGTCTCGAGGATCTCCATCAGCGACTGGCCGGTGTACCACGGCGAACGCTCGCTCTTGTTCACCACGTTGTCGCCCTTGAGCGCCGACATCGGCACGAACGCCATGGTGCTCGGCTTGAAGGCGATACCGTCGGCGAACTTCAGGTAGTCGGCCTTGATCTGCTCGAATACGCCTTCGTCGAAACCGTTGAGGTCCATCTTGTTGATGGCGACCACGA
This sequence comes from Pseudomonas sp. GV105, assembly GCF_003058185.1. Taxonomy (NCBI): domain Bacteria; kingdom Pseudomonadati; phylum Pseudomonadota; class Gammaproteobacteria; order Pseudomonadales; family Pseudomonadaceae; genus Pseudomonas; species Pseudomonas sp. GV105. Next base: position 159,357 of record NZ_QBUF01000007.1, on the reverse strand, counting down.
TGTGCTTGATGCCCAGCAACGAGGCTATGAAGCTGTGGCGACGGGTCTGGGTCTGCACGCCGTAGCGCGCGTCGACCAGGATGATCGCCAGGTCACAGGTGGACGCACCGGTGGCCATGTTGCGGGTGTACTGCTCATGGCCGGGGGTGTCGGCGATGATGAATTTACGCTTGGCGGTGGAGAAGTAGCGGTAGGCGACATCGATGGTGATGCCTTGCTCGCGCTCGGCCTGCAGGCCGTCGACCAGCAGAGCCAGGTCGATGTCGTCACCGGTGGTGCCGACCTTCTTCGAATCGCGGGTGATGGCTTCCAGGTGATCTTCGTAGATCATCTTGGAGTCGTGCAGCAGGCGCCCGATCAGGGTGCTCTTGCCGTCGTCGACGTTGCCGCAGGTCAGGAAGCGCAACATTTCCTTGCGCTCGTGCTGGCCCAGGTAGGCGAGGATGTCCTCGCTGATCAAATCAGATTGATGCGACATGACAACCCCTTAGAAATAGCCTTGACGTTTTTTATCTTCCATCGAGCCGGCACCATCGTGGTCGATGACCCGGCCCTGGCGCTCGGAAGTTCGCGTCAGGAGCATTTCCTGAATGATGTCCGTCAGCGTCTCCGCTTCGGACTCCACCGCGCCCGTCAACGGGTAGCAGCCAAGGGTACGGAAACGGACTTTCTTTTTGACGATGCGGGCTTTGTCTTCGTCGGACAGGTGCTCGAGGATGCGGTCGTCGTCGATCATGATCAACGTGCCGTTCTTCTCGATCACATCGCGCTCGGCGGCGAAGTACAGCGGCACGATCGGGATGCCTTCCAGGTAGATGTATTGCCAGATGTCCAGTTCGGTCCAGTTGGACAACGGGAACACACGGATCGACTCGCCCTTGTTGACGTTGCCGTTGTAGACGTTCCACAGCTCCGGGCGCTGGTTTTTCGGGTCCCAGCGGTGCTTGCTGTCGCGGAACGAGTACACGCGCTCTTTGGCACGGGATTTCTCTTCATCGCGACGGGCACCGCCGAAGGCTGCGTCGAAACCATACTTGTCCAGGGCCTGCTTGAGGCCTTCGGTCTTCATGATGTCGGTGTGCTTGGCGCTGCCGTGGGTGAACGGGTTGATGCCCTGCGCCACACCGTCCGGGTTGACGTGGGTGATCAGGTCCAGGCCCAGTTCTTCAACCATGCGGTCGCGGAACGTGTACATCTCCTGGAATTTCCACTGGGTGTCGACGTGCATCACCGGGAACGGCAGCTTGCCCGGGAAGAAGGCCTTGCGTGCCAGGTGCAGCATCACGGCGGAGTCTTTACCGATCGAGTAGAGCATCACCGGGTTGTCGAACTCGGCGGCGACCTCGCGGATGATGTGGATGCTTTCCGCCTCCAGCTGTTTCAGATGCGTCAGTTTGTCGACCATGGCTACTCACGGAAAAACGATCTTATGGACGGCCAGCGGGCCGTGTTCGAGCGAGGCATGCTAGCACAGCACCTGCTTCTATTCAGGGCGCCGACTAGATCGAAACGGTATATGGATATGCCCCGAGGTTTGGCGGCGATGGGCGGCCGAACCCTCCCAAATGTGGGAGGGTGGTGTGCGTTAGATCGGGTTGGGACAATCGATGAACAAATGCTCCAGGGCGAAACGCCGCGCCAGGTAATCGCCCAACGCCTGCACACCGTAACGCTCAGTGGCGTGATGGCCGGCGGCGATAAAACTGATGTCGTTTTCGCGGGCGCTGTGGAAGGTCTGTTCGGAGGCTTCGCCGCTCAGGTACAGGTCGACGCCGGCCGCAATCGCCTGGTCGATGTAACCCTGGCCACCGCCGGTACACCAGCCGACGCGGCGGATCATCTCGCTGCCTTCGATCAGCAGCGGCTCGCGCCCCAACACGCTCTGCACGCGGTGGGCGAAGTCACGCGGCGACAGCGGCTCGGCGAGAGAGCCGACCAGCCCGACGATCTTGAGGTCGGCCGGGTCCAGCGGGCCTTCGACGGTGATGTCCAACTGCCGAGCAAGCTGTACGTTGTTGCCGACCTCGGCGTGCAGGTCCAGCGGCAGGTGGTAGGCCAGCAGGCTGATGTCGTGCTTGAGCAGGGTCTTCAGGCGGCGCTGCTTCATGCCGGTGATGCACGGGTTCTCGCCCTTCCAGAAATAACCGTGGTGGACCAGCACCAGGTCGGCCTGGGCTTCGACGGCGGCGTCCAGCAATGCCTGGCTGGCGGTGACGCCGCTGACGATACGCATCACCTGCGGGCGCCCCTCGACCTGCAGGCCGTTGGGGCAGTAATCGGCAATTTTTGCGCTGCCAAGGTAGCGGTCCGCTTCCTCGACGAGGGTGCTCAAAGCAACGGCCATAAAAGACTCCTAAATATCCCGTTCCGAGGCGCTCGCAGCCTCGTATAATGCGCGACATTATGGGCGCTCCCCCGCCCCCTGCAACCTGTCAGGACTTACTTGATGCTCAAGGCACTGCGTTTTTTTGGATGGCCATTGTTGGCTGGCGTGCTGATCGCGATGATGATTATTCAGCGTTACCCCCAGTGGGTGGGCTTACCGAGCCTTGATGTGAACCTGCAACAGGCCCCGCAAACCAATACGATGGTGCAAGGCCCGGTGACCTACGCCGACGCCGTGGTCATCGCCGCCCCTGCGGTGGTCAACCTGTACACCACCAAGGTCGTCAACAAGCCGGCGCACCCGCTGTTCGAAGACCCGCAGTTCCGCCGCTATTTCGGCGACAACAGCCCCAAGCAGCGACGCATGGAATCCAGCCTGGGGTCCGGGGTGATCATGAGCCCGGAAGGCTACATCCTCACCAACAACCACGTGACCACCGGTGCCGACCAGATTGTGGTAGCCCTGCGCGACGGCCGCGAAACCCTGGCCCGCGTGGTCGGCAGCGACCCGGAAACCGACCTCGCGGTGTTGAAGATCGACCTGAAAAACCTGCCCGCGATCACCATCGGCCGCTCCGAAGGGCTGCGGGTCGGCGATGTCGCGCTGGCCATCGGCAACCCGTTCGGCGTCGGCCAGACGGTCACCATGGGCATCATCAGCGCCACCGGGCGTAACCAGTTGGGCCTCAACAGCTACGAAGACTTCATCCAGACCGACGCCGCGATCAACCCGGGCAACTCCGGCGGCGCGCTGGTGGATGCCAACGGCAACCTGACCGGCATCAACACGGCGATTTTCTCCAAGTCCGGCGGCTCCCAGGGCATCGGTTTCGCGATCCCGGTCAAGCTGGCGATGGAAGTGATGAAGTCGATCATCGAGCACGGCCAAGTGATCCGTGGCTGGCTGGGGATCGAAGTGCAGCCGCTGAGCAAGGAACTGGCCGAGTCGTTTGGCCTGACCGGGCGCCCGGGCATCGTGGTCGCCGGGATCTTCCGCGACGGCCCGGCGCAAAAGGCCGGCCTGCAACTGGGCGATGTGATCCTCAGCATCGACGGCGAACCGGCCGGTGATGGCCGCAAGTCGATGAACCAAGTGGCGCGGATCAAACCGACCGACAAGGTCACGATCCAGGTGATGCGCAACGGTAAAGAGCTCAACCTGACGGCGGAAATCGGCCTGCGCCCACCGCCCGCGCCGGTGACGGAAGAGGAATAACCCGCGCCCTCCAGGTGCCCGTTCGCGGGCACCTGTAAGCACATATTTCAGAACCGAACCGCTTGCATAATGACATGTTATATTGTTTCAATATCGCCATTGGAACGCTCTATCATGTCGCCTCGCACGTTTCCCCCCTTGGCCGGCCTGGCCTTGGGTTTGCTGCTGGACCCCGCCTGCGCCGAAGACACCCGCATTGAACTGGACGCCATCAGCGTCACCACCGACGCCTACGAATCCGCCACCGGCCCGGTCAACGGCTATCGCGCCACCCGCTCCGCCAGCGCAACCAAGACCGACACCGCGCTGCGTGACATCCCGCAATCCATCAGCGTGATTCCCGCCAATGTGCTCAACGACCTGGGCAGCACCGACGTGGAACGCGCCCTGGAATTTGCCGGCGGCGTCTCCAAGCAGAACAACTTCGGCGGCCTCACCCTCTACGAATACAGCGTGCGCGGCTTCACCACGTCGGAGTTCTACCAGGACGGCTTCAGCGCCAACCGCGGTTACCCGAGCACGCCGGACGCCGCCAATCTCGAACGCATCGAAGTGCTCAAAGGCCCCGCCGCCAGCCTGTACGGGCGCGGCGATCCCGGCGGCACGGTGAATATCGTCACCAAGAAACCCCAGCCCGACGCGTTCACCACCCTGCAAACCAGCGCCGGCAGTTGGGACCGCTATCGCACCGCGCTGGACGTGAACACCCCGCTCGACAGCGAAGGGCAACTGCTGACACGGGTCAACCTGGCGGTGGAAGACAACCATAGTTTCCGCGATCACGTAGACGCCAAGCGGGTGTTCGTCGCGCCGTCCTTCAGTTGGCAACTGGCCCCCGACACGCACCTGCTGGTGGAAAGCGAATTCGTGCGCCACCGCTCCACCTTCGACCGCGGCATCGTCGCGCCGCGCGGCATGTCGCGCTCCACCTTCCTCGGCGAGCCCAACGACGGCGACATCAACAACCACAACAACCGCCTCCAGGCCACCCTCGAACATCACCTCAACGACACGTGGGCCCTGCGCCTGGCCAGCCATTACAAACAAGGTAGCCTGTGGGGCGACGCTTCGGAAAACCGCGCGCTGAACAGCGACGGCCACACCGTCAACCGCCGCTACCGCGAACGCTCCATGGGTTGGCACGACAGCATCACCCAACTGGAACTGCGCGGTCTGTTCGACATCGGTCGTTGGCAACATGAGCTGCTGATCGGCACCGAGTACGAGGACTACCGCAAGAAGGAACGCGTGACCGCCATCGCCGGCAGCCCCTACGCGATCGACATCTACAACCCGGTCTACGGCCAGCCCAAACCCGATGGCGAGCGCTCCGGCACTGACTTCTCCGAACAGGTAAAAAGCCAGGCACTGAACCTGCAAGACCAGATCGTCTTCACCGAACGCCTGCGCGGCATGCTCGGCGCGCGCTTCGAGCACTTCGAGCAACACACCGACGACTTCACCCGTCATCACGCCAAGAGCCGCCAGACCCACGATGCCCTGACCCAGCGCGCCGGCCTGCTCTACCAGCTCACACCTGAAGTCGGGGTGTTCGCCAACGCCTCGACCTCATTCAAGCCGAACAACGGCCTGGACGCTGGCGGCAAATCCTTCAAGCCTGAAGAGGGCGTGGGGTATGAAGTGGGGATCAAGAGCGAGCTGTTCGACGAGCGCCTCAGCGCCACCCTCGCCGCGTTCCACATCGAGAAGGAAAACGTGCTGACCGTGGACCCGGCCACCGACACCCAACGCGCCATGGGCAAGGCACGCAGCCAAGGGTTTGACCTGCAACTGAGCGGGCAACTGAGCGAGGCAGTGCGCGTGATCGGCGCGTTCGCCTACATCGATGCCGAAGTGACCAAGGGCGATAAAGCCATCCCCACCGGCAGCCGCATTCTCGGCGTGGCCAAGCGCAGCGGCAGCCTGTTGGGCGTGTATGAATTCCAGGACGGCACGTTGCGCGGTTCAGACGTGGGCGCGGCGTTCACCTATGTCGGTGATCGCTCCGGTGAAGCCGGCGGCAGTTTCGAACTGCCCGCCTATCACACCGTGGACCTGCTGGCGCATTACAAAGCCACCGACAACGTCACCGTGGGCCTGAACCTTAACAACCTGTTTGATGAAAAGTACTACGAACGCGCCTACAGCAACTATTGGGTCAGCCCCGGTGAACCGCGCAACTTCACGGTCAGCCTGACCCTCAACCTGTAACGCGGTCAAACCTGTGGGAGGAGGCTTGCCCCCGATAGCGCTACAACAGTCACCTCACCCAGTGACTGGCAAACCGCTATCGGGAGCACGCCCCTTCCCACATTACAGTGCCACGGGGGCCCGCTCGCACAGGGTGTTAAGCGCCACCGCCCACTGCTCGCTGTCATTCAAGCACGGCACCAGCACCAACTCCTCGCCGCCCGCTGCGCGGAATTGCTCCCGGCCACGGTCGCCGATCTCTTCCAGCGTCTCGATGCAGTCGGCCACGAACGCCGGGCACATCACCAGCAGCTTTTTCACGCCTTGCTGGGCCAACGCTTCCAGGCGTGCCTCGGTGTAGGGTTCGATCCACTTCGCCCGGCCCAGGCGCGACTGGAATGCCACCGACCATTTGCCGTCCGGCAGCCCCATGCGCTCGGCAAAATTGCGGGCGACGCTGAAGCACTGCGCGCGGTAACACGTGGCAAGCGTCTGCGGCGAAGCGTTGCGGCAGCAATCGGCATCCTTGAAGCAATGCGCGCCGGTAGGGTCGAGCTTGGTCAGATGGCGCTCGGGCAGGCCGTGGAAACTCAGGAGCAGGTGGTCGTACTCCTGCGCCACGTAAGGCCGCACGCTCGCCGCCAACGCATCGAGGTACTCCGGCTGATCGTAGAACGGTTGCAGGATCGAGAACTGCACCTTGAGCTTCTTGTCGCGCACCACCCGCTGGGCTTCTTCAATCACCGTGGTCACGGTGCTGTCGGCGAACTGCGGGTACAACGGCGCCAGGGTGATTTTCTGAACCCCCTGGGCGGCCAGCCGCGTCAGGGTCGTTTCAAGGGACGGCTCGCCATAACGCATCGCCAGCTCCACCGGCCCCTGGGTCCACTGCGCAGTCATTTTCTGCTGCAGGCGCTGGCTGAGCACCACCAGCGGCGAGCCTTCCTCCCACCAGATCGAGGCATAGGCATGGGCCGACTGCTCGGGACGCTTGATCAGGATCAGCGACACCAGCAAGCGCCGCACCGGCCACGGCAGGTCGATCACGTAAGGGTCCATCAGGAACTGATTGAGGTAGCTGCGCACATCGGCCACCGAAGTAGACGCCGGTGACCCCAGGTTGACCAGTAACAACGCGTGATCCGTCATGCAACATCCTATCTCTAGAGGCGGCTGGACAAGTCGTCCAAGGCCGCCTTCAACTCAGTGAACTGGAAAGTGAAACCGGCCGCCAACAGGCGTTCGGGCAAAGCTTTCTGGCCGCCCAGCAACAAACCGGACAACTCGCCCAACCCCACCTTCAACACGAAGGCCGGCATGGGCATGAACGCCGGGCGGTGCAGCACCTGGCCCAACGTCTTGGCAAACTCGCGGTTACGCACCGGGTGCGGCGCGCAGGCATTATAGGGACCGCGAGCGTCGTGCTGGTGCAGAAGAAAATCTATCAGCGCGATTTGATCGTGGATATGCACCCACGGCATCCACTGCCGGCCATTCCCAATCGGCCCGCCCAGTGCCAGCTTGAACGGCAGCAACAGCCGCGACAAAAAGCCGCCCTCGGCCGCCAGCACCAGCCCGGTACGCACCAGCACCACGCGAATGCCCAGGGCTTCGGCGCGCTGGGCGGTTTCTTCCCAGGCGACGCACAACTGGCTGGGGAAATCGTCCTGCACCGGGCCGCTGGCTTCGGTCAGTTCGCGCTCGCCGCCGTCGCCGTACCAGCCCACGGCAGAACCGGAAATCAACACCGCCGGTTTCTCCGCCAGGCCTTCCAGCCACACCAGCAGGGTTTCGGTCAGACTGATGCGGCTGCTCCACAGCAGCGCCTTGCGTTTATGCGTCCAGGGGCGATCGGCGATCGGCGCGCCGGCCAGATTAATGACGGCGTCCACCGGGCCGATAACCTCTTGCAGGCTGGCGACACCGCGCACCGCATCGCCACATAACCGGGCGACCTGTTCAGGGCGACGGCTCCACACCGTCAGGCGATGCCCTTGCGCCAGCCAATGTTGGCAGAGTTGACGGCCGATCAGGCCGGTACCGCCGGTCAGCAAAATATGCATGGGATCTTCCTCATGTAACGTTCGCCACCGATCACTGGTCTATTTTATAAGCAGGGATCATTTGCAATCGGGCGTGACATTGATTTAAGCCTCAGCTTTAACCATAGGTCACGCCAAACGATCAGGTACGCCAAAACTTATACCAAAAAACAATATTGTACAGCTATTGGTGTCGGCGTAGTCTGTACCCAACGGTAAAACGAGGCCTCCCATGACTGTCCCCATCGCGATCATCGGCACCGGCATCGCCGGTCTCTCCGCCGCCCGAGCGTTACGAGACGCCGGGCATGTTGTACAACTCTTCGATAAAAGCCGCGGCAGTGGTGGCCGCATGTCCAGCAAGCGCAGCGACGCCGGCGCACTGGACATGGGCGCGCAGTACTTCACCGCCCGCGACCGCCGCTTCGTCAACGAAGTGCAGCGCTGGCAAAGCAATGGCTGGGCCGAGCAATGGAAGCCGCAGCTGTATAACTTCAAGTCCGGCGAACTCACGCCCTCCCCCGATGAACAGATCCGCTGGGTCGGCACGCCGCGCATGAGCGCCATCACCCGCGCCCTGCTCGACGATCTGCCGGTGCAGTTCGGCTGCCGTATCACCGAAGTGTTCCAAGGCAAACGGCACTGGAACCTGCTGGACGCCGACGGCGGCAACCATGGTCCGTTCAGCCACGTCATCATCGCCACGCCCGCCCCGCAAGCGACCGCCCTGCTGGCCGCCGCACCGAAGCTGGCAAGTGCCGCCGCCGGCGTGAAGATGGACCCGACCTGGGCCATCGCGCTGGCCTTCGACAAGCCGCTGGAAACCCCGATGGAAGGCTGCTTCGTGCAAGACAGCGCCCTCGACTGGCTGGCCCGCAACCGCAGCAAACCGGGGCGCGACACCGTCCTCGACACCTGGGTGCTGCACGCCACCAGCGCCTGGAGCAAAGAACATCTGGACCTGCCCAAAGAAGCAGTGATCGAACACCTGCACGGCGCCTTCGCCGAACTGCTGCACAGCGCCATGCCCGCGCCTTCGTTCAGCCTGGCGCACCGCTGGCTCTACGCACGACCGTCCAGCGCCCATGAATTCGGCGTGCTGGCCGACGCCGACCTGGGCTTGTACGTATGCGGCGACTGGTGCCTGTCGGGCCGCGTGGAAGGCGCCTGGCTCAGTGGCCAGGAAGCCGCGCGACGCTTGATCGAGCACCTGTAATGAACCGCATAAACCCCGCTAAATTGCTGCTGTCGAAGTGGACAGCAGCACACCCGCGCAACAAGGAAAAACACTTCCTGGTCACCGAACTGTTTTGTGATGAAGAAGGCAACGTGCTCGACATCGAGCTGCAAGCCGTCATGACCCGGCGCGGTGAACGCCTGCCCTGGCAAACCCTGCAAAGCGCCGAGGACTGGCGAATCGGCTGGAAATAGCCCTCGCACAAATACTTGTACAAACCATTTGACTTGTACAGCATCAAACCTATGATGAGATTTAGCTGTACATGCTTTTACGCTTGTACAGGAATCTTGCAGAGGTTTGCCCATGTCCAGCACCCCGTCCTTCAAGCCGAAGATTGGTATCAGCGCCTGCCTGCTGGGCGAGAACGTCCGTTTCAACGGCGGCCACAAGCAATCGCAACTCTGCAGCGAGGTGCTCGCCGCGTACTTCGACTTTGTGCCGTTGTGCCCGGAAGTGGCGATCGGCCTGGGCATTCCCCGAGAGACCATTCGCCTGGTGGGCGATGCCGCGTCCCCTCAAGCCGTCGGCAGCGTGCATCGCGAGCTGAACGTCACCGCGCCGCTGGGTGAATACGGCGAAAAAATGGCCGCCGAGCACAGCGACCTGTGCGGCTATATCTTCATGCAGAAATCGCCGTCCTGCGGCCTGGAACGGGTCAAGGTCTACCGTGAAAACGGCGCACCGGTGGACGGCGGCGGGCGTGGCATCTATGCCCAAGCCTTTTGCGCGCGCCACCCCAACCTGCCTGTGGAAGAAGACGGCCGCCTGAATGACCCGGTGCTGCGGGAAAACTTCCTGACCCGCGTCTTCGTCCACGCCAGCTGGCAACAATTGCTCGGCGAAGGCCTGAGCCGCCATCGCCTGCTGGCCTTTCACGCGCGCTACAAATACCTGCTGATGGCCCACAGCCCGGCGCATTACAAAAGCCTCGGCAACCTGCTCGGCGGCATGGCCAAGGGCGAGGACCTCGACGCATTGGGCAGCGGCTATTTCAGCGCGCTGATGAGCGGCCTGAGAAAGTGCGCCACCCGCGGCACCCACACCAATGTGCTGCAACACATCAGCGGTTACCTCAAGCAGGCCATCAGCGCCGACGACAAACAGGAAATGCAAACCGTGATCGGCCAATACCGCCAAGGCATCGTGCCGCTGGTGGTGCCGCTGACCTTGCTCAAGCACCACTTTCGCCTCCACCCGGACCGCTACATCGCGCAGCAGGCTTACTTGCAGCCACACCCGGAAAATCTCAGCCTGCGCAATGCGATCTGAACCATGAAAAACCTCATGACCACAGCCTTGCAAGACGAACCCGGCGAAGATATCGCCCAAGCCCTCGAAGACGGCTGGCTGCCGATCCGTGAAGTGGCGCGCCAGACCGGCGTCAACGCCGTGACCCTGCGCGCCTGGGAGCGCCGCTATGGCCTGATCGTGCCGCAGCGCACGCCCAAGGGTCACCGGCTGTTCAGCCGCGACCATGTGCAGCGCATCCACACCATCCTCACCTGGCTCAATCGCGGCGTGCCGGTCAGCCAGGTGAAAAACCTGATCGACTCCGCGCACGTCGCTCCCGACGCCGTCGAAAACGAATGGCACACCCTGCGCCAGACCCTGGTGCAGGCCATCAGCGAGCTGGCCGAACGCCGGGTCGACGATGCCTTCAACCAGGCCATGGCGCTCTACCCGCCGCGCACCCTGTGCGAACAACTGCTGCTGCCGCTGCTCCGCGAACTGGAGCAACGCTGGCAGGGCCAATTCGGCGCGCAGATGGAACGGGTGTTCTTCCTGTCCTGGTTGCGCAGCAAGTTCGGCGCACGGATCTATCACAACAATCGCCAGTTGCACGGCGCACCGCTGCTGCTGGTGAATCATTCCGACCTGCCCCTGGCACCGCACCTGTGGCTCAGCGCCTGGCTGGCCAGCAGCGCCGACTGCCCGGTGGAAGTCTTCGACTGGCCGCTGCCGACCGGTGAACTGGCGCTGGCCGTGGAACACCTGCAACCGCGCGCGGTGCTGCTGTATTCAAGCCAGGCGCTCCATTTGTCGGCACTCGCAAAACTTCTGGGCGGCATCGCTTGCCCAAAGTTGATCGTCGGGCCAACGGTATGCATCCACCAGGCCGAGCTGACGGCATTAGCCGGCGACACCCCTGAATTGTTCGTCGCCGAAAACCCGTTGTCGGCTCACCAGATACTGATCCAGCAGGGACTTGTTTAAATGCACTTGATCTGGCTGCGCACCGACCTGCGCCTGCATGACAACACCGCCCTGACCGCCGCGAGCCAGCGCGGCCCGGTGGCGGCCGTGTACCTGATCACCCCGCAGCAATGGCTGGCCCACGATGATGCGCCGTGCAAAGTCGACTTCTGGCTGCGCAACCTGCAGCACTTGAGCCAGGCCCTCGGCGCGCTGAATATTCCCTTGCTGATCCGCCGCGCCGCGACCTGGGACCACGCGCCCGCCGTACTCGGCCAACTGTGCCGCGAGCTATCGGTCGAGTCGGTCCACGTCAACGAGGAATACGGCATCCACGAAAGCCGTCGCGATGCGGCGGTGGCCAAGGCTTTGGAAGCCGACGGCGTGAGCTTCCACCGTTACCTGGACCAATTGTTTTTCCAGCCCGGCAGCGTGCTGACCAAGACCGGCACCTACTTCCAGGTGTTCAGCCAGTTCCGCAAAGTCTGCTACGCCCGCCTGCACAGCGCCCTGCCGCGCCGGGTGGCCACGCCCAAGGCTCAAGCGGCCCTCGCGCTGACCAGCGACCCGGTACCGCAACAGGTCGACGGTTTCGAAACGCCGAGCGAAACGCTGCGCGCCCTCTGGCCCGCCGGTGAAGACGAAGCGCGCCGCCGCCTCGACGCGTTCGCCGCGCAGCAGATCAGCTACTACAAGGATGAGCGCGACTTCCCGGCCAAGCCCGGCACCAGCCAGCTGTCGGCGTACCTCGCGGCGGGCGTGGTTTCGCCGCGCCAGTGCCTGCATGCCGCGCTGCAGCGCAACCAGGGCGAGTTCGAAAGCGGCGATATCGGCACGATCACCTGGGTCAACGAACTGCTCTGGCGTGAGTTCTACAAGCACATCCTGGTGGGCTACCCGCGGGTGTCCCGTCACCGCGCCTTCCGCCCCGAAACCGAGGCGGTGGCCTGGCGCGACGCGCCCAACGACCTCGCCGCCTGGCAGCAGGCGCGCACCGGTTTGCCGATCATCGACGCGGCCATGCGCCAACTGCTGGAAACCGGCTGGATGCACAACCGCCTGCGCATGGTGGTGGCGATGTTCCTGACCAAGAACCTGCTGATCGACTGGCGCGAAGGCGAGCGCTTTTTCATGCGCCACCTGATCGACGGCGACCTGGCAGCCAACAATGGCGGCTGGCAGTGGAGCGCCTCCACCGGCACCGATTCGGCGCCGTATTTCCGGATTTTCAGCCCGCTGAGCCAGTCGCAGAAATTTGACCGCGACGGCGTGTTCATCAAGCACTGGCTGCCGCAACTGGCGACGCTGAATAAAAACGACGTACACGACCCGCAGGCCGCTGGCGGCCTGTTCGGCGTGGCCGACTACCCGCGCTCGATCGTCGACCTGAAACACTCCCGCGAACGTGCATTGGCGGCATTCCGCAGCCTGCCGTCGCGCCAGGCCGTCGGAGCCGAACATGAGTGACTTCCTGCGCCGCTTCGCCCAGGCCTTCGCCACTCTGGACAAGCACAACCTGCACCTGCTCGACAGCCTGTACAGCAAGGACATCGTCTTCACCGACCCGCTGCACGAGGTCCACGGGCTCACGCCGCTGCACCACTATTTCGCGCAGTTGTACGGTAATGTCAGCCAGTTGCGCTTCGACTTCCACGGCTTCGACCAGGTGGCCGAAGGCGAAGGTTACCTGCGCTGGAAAATGAGCTTTTGCCACCCGCGCCTGGCCAAGGGCAAGGTGATCCGAGTGGAAGGTTGCTCGCACCTGATGTGGCGCGACAAGGTGTACCGCCATCGGGATTATTTCGATGCCGGCGCAATGCTTTACGAACACTTGCCGGTGTTCGGCCGTGTGATCAGTTGGCTGAAAAGGAGAGTCGGATGAACCTCACACCGCCCCGTCGTTATTGGCTGACCGGCGCCAGCAGTGGCATCGGCGCCTCCCTCGCCGTGGAGCTGCTCAACAGCGGCGCCCACGTGGCCCTCAGCTCGCGCTCCAAAGGCCCGCTGCAAGCGCTCGCCCAGCGCTTTCCCGGCCAAGTGCTGGTCGTGGCGGGCGACTTGACCAACAGCCAGACCGTGCGCGAAATCGGCGAACACATCGCCCAGGTCTGGGGGGCGCTGGACACCGTGATCCTCAATGCCGGCACCTGTGAATATGTCGATGCCAAGCAATTCGACGCGTCGATCGTCGAACACGTGGTACGCACCAACCTGCTCGCCAGCAGTTATTGCATCGAAGCCGCACTGCCACTGTTGCGCGCCGGGCGCGCACCGCATCTGGTGGGCGTGGCCAGCGCCGTGACCTACCTGCCGATGCCGCGCGCCGAAGCCTATGGCGCGTCCAAGGCCGGTTTGCGCTACCTGTTCGAATCCCTGCGCATCAGCCTGTCGCCGGAAAACATTGACGTCACCGTGATCAGCCCGGGCTTTGTCGACACCCCGCTGACCGAGCGCAATGACTTCCCGATGCCCCTGGCCTGGTCTGCCGACAAGGCGGCCCGGCATATCTTCGCCAAGCTGGACAAACGCCCACTGGAAATCGCCTTCCCGGCGATGTTCATCGCCACCCTGTGGCCGTTGTCGAAACTGCCGAATCGCGCGCAACTGATCATCGGCAAACGCATGCTGCGCAGCCCGCCGCCAAAAAAGGACGACCTGTGAAGATCGCGATTATCGGCAGCGGCATTGCCGGGCTGACCAGCGCCTACCTGCTCAGCCGTCGCCACGACATCACCCTGTTCGAAGCGGGCGATCGCATCGGCGGGCATACCCACACGGTCAACGTCACCGTCGAGGGTAAAAGCTATGCGGTGGACACCGGCTTTATCGTATTCAACGACTGGACCTACCCCAACTTCATCCGCCTGCTGGGTCAGGTCGGCGTGAAGTTCAAACCCACCGAGATGAGCTTTTCGGTGTGCGACCGCCGCAGCGGGTTCGAGTACAACGGCAATAACCTCAACAGCCTGTTTGCGCAGCGGCGCAATCTGTTGTCGCCGGGGTTCTGGGGCATGTTGCGCGATATTCTGCGCTTCAACCGCGAGGCGCCGGCGGACCTGCAAGCGCAACGCATCAGTGCCGACATGACCCTGGGTGACTACCTCGACACCGGCGGCTACGGCCCGCGATTCATCCGGCATTACATCGTGCCGATGGGCGCTGCGATCTGGTCGATGTCCCTGGCGGACATGCTCGGTTTCCCCTTGCAGTTCTTTGTGCGCTTCTTCAAGAACCACGGCTTGCTGTCGGTGAGCAACCGCCCGCAATGGTGCGTGATCGAGGGCGGCTCAAGCCGCTACATCGAACCGCTGACCCGCGGCTTTCGTGAACGGATTCGCCTCGATTGCCCCGTGCATCGGGTCGAGCGCGATGCACAGGGCGTGACGATCCACAGCGCCGCGGGCACCGAAGCCTTCGACAAAGTGGTGTTCGCCTGCCACAGCGACCAGGCGCTGGCCCTGCTGGGCGAGCCGAGCAGTGCCGAGCAGCAGATCCTCGGCGCCCTGCCCTTCGCCGACAACGACGTGGTGCTGCACACCGACACGCGCCTGCTGCCAGACCGCAAACTGGCCTGGGCCAGCTGGAACTACCGGCTCAGCGGCAATGCGCAGAGCCAGGCGGCGGTGACCTATGACATGAACATCCTGCAAGGCATCGACAGCGCCACGACCTTTTGCGTCAGCCTCAACCAGACATCGATGATCAACCCGCTGAAGATCCTCGCCCGCTACACCTATGCCCACCCGCAATACAGCCTGGCGGCCGTGGCCGCACAAGCGCGTTGGGAAGAGTTGAACGGTGCGCAGCATACCTATTATTGCGGCGCCTATTGGGCCAACGGCTTCCACGAAGACGGCGTGATCAGCGCCTTGCGCGTGGCCCAGGCGTTTGGAGAAGCCCTGTGAACAGCGCCTTGTACAGCGGCTGGATCGCCCATCGCCGGTTTGCGCCCAAGGCCCACGCGTTTCGCTACCGCATCGGCTTGCTGTACCTGGACTTGAGCGAACAGGACGCAGTGCTCGGGCTGTCGCCCCTGGCCGGCGCAGGTCGCCTGGCCGCCTTCGGCTTTCGCCAGCAGGATTACCTGCGTGAATTCACCCGTCACGGCATGAGCCTGAGCGATGCCGTGCGCCAGCAAGTCGGCAAGGCGCTGGGGCGTACACCCCAGGGCGCTATCTGCCTACTGACTCAGGCCCGCAGTTGGGGCCTGGCGTTTAACCCGGTGAGTTTCTTCTACTGCTTTGAGGCCGACGGACAATTGGCCGCGATCCTGTGTGAAGTGACCAACACCCCATGGCGCGAGCGCTATCACTACGTGCTGCCGGCCCTGGCGCTGGGCGCCGACGAGCATCAGCACTTCGCCGTGGCCAAGGCGTTTCATGTATCGCCGTTCCTGCCGCCCGACCTGGAATACCGCATGAGCTTCAGCCCGCCCGCCGCCAGGCTTGGGGTCCACATGGCCGACTGGCAGGGCGATCGGAAAGTCTTCGACGCCACCTTGAGCCTGCAGCGCGAAGCCCTCAGCCGCGCCAGCCTGCACCGCTATCTGTGGCGCTTTCCGTGGATGACCGCCAAGACCTGCCTGGCGATCTATTGGCAGGCCCTGCGCCTGTTGCTCAAACGCACACCGATTTTTCCCCATCAGGTCGCCGATGGCGCCTCTCGCACCGCCGTCGGGTACACCAAGGATCGCCGCCATGAAATCCCCTAGCTTATCGGTCAAGGCCAACCGCCTGAACGTCAACGGCGTGACCACCGCACTGCTGCGCAAAGCCGTGCTGCGGCAACTCAGCCAATTGCGCCACGGCCAACTGGTGCTGATCGAAGACGGCGAACGCCAAGTGTTCGGCGCCCGCGAAGCGCATCTGCTGGGCGAGATCCAGATCCTCGATTCGGCGGTGTGGGGCCTGGTGGCGGCCAACGGCTCGATCGGTGCGGGCGAAGCGTTTATCCACGGTTATTGGAGCAGCCCGGACCTGACCGCCGTGGTGCGTGTGATGGTCAGCAACCTGGAGGTGCTCGACGCGCTGGAGGGCGGCCTGGCCAAGCTGGCGCGGCCGTTCACCCAAGGCTTGCATTGGCTCAACCGCAATACGCGCAAGGGTTCGCAGAAGAACATCGCCGCCCACTATGACCTGGGCAACGACCTGTTCGAAGAATTCCTCGACCCGACCATGATGTATTCGGCGGCGCAGTTCCTGAGCGCCGAAGACACCCTGGAACAGGCGCAACTGAACAAGCTGGAACGCATCTGCCAGAAACTCGCGCTTAAACCCACCGACCATCTGCTGGAGATCGGCACCGGCTGGGGCAGCATGGCGTTGTACGCGGCGCGGCACTATGGCTGCAAAGTCACCACCACGACCTTGTCCAGGGAACAGTTTGTCTACACCCAGCAACGCATCGCCGCCATGGGGCTGCAAGACCAGGTGACGCTGCTGTTGCAGGACTACCGCGACCTGAGCGGCCAATACGACAAGCTGGTGTCCATCGAAATGATCGAAGCGGTGGGCCATCGCTTCCTGCCGACCTACTTCAAACAGTGCGCGCGCCTGCTCAAGAGCGATGGGCTGATGCTGCTGCAAGCCATCACCATCCGTGAGCAACGCTTTGAACAGGCCAAGAACAGCGTCGACTTCATCCAGCGCTATATCTTCCCCGGCGGCGCCTTGCCCTGTGTGCAGAACATGCTGCAGATCATCAGCCGCGACACCGACATGAACCTGCTGCACATGGAAGATTTCGGCCTGCATTACGCGCGAACCCTGCGCTTGTGGCATGAGAACTTTCGCCGCGCTCACGGCCGTCTCATGGAATTGGGCTACGACGAATACTTCCTGCGGTTGTGGGAGTTTTACCTGTGCTACTGCGAAGGCGGCTTTATGGAGCGCACCATCGGCACCGCGCAGTTGCTGCTGGCCAAGCCGGCAGCCATCAACCCGCCGTTGCTTGGGCGTTTCAGTGCTTAACCAATGCGCCGGGTACGCTAACGTCTGTCAGCCCTTTCACACCTGTGTCACCCGCTTGCCTTACACTGCGTGCCTATGACCAACATCCCCCACACCCAAATCACCACCCCCGCCGTCACCTGCTCGACGTGCGCGGCCTGCTGCTGCCAGCTGGAAGTCATGCTGATCACCGACACGGGCGTGCCCGAGCGCTATATCGACACCGACGATTGGGGCGGCGAAGTCATGCTGCGCCTGGACGACGGCTGGTGCGCAGCGCTGGACCGGGACACGATGATGTGTACGATTTATACGCGTCGGCCGCTGATCTGCCGGGAATTCGAGATGGGCGCGCCGGAATGCCTGACCGAACGCGAAGGGATTGCGACCGCTTACCGCTGATCTCAGGCCGACGAATATCTCAATGTGGGAGGGGGCTTGCCCCCGATAGCAGTGGGTCAGTTGGCAAATTCTGCGACTGACACTGCGCTATCGGGGGCAAGCCCCCTCCCACAGGGTTTTGCAGGGTAACGAGTAGTTTTCGATGCCACCAAACGCGAAGGGATTGCGACCGCTTACCGCTGATCTCAGGCCGACGAATATCTCAATGTGGGAGGGGGCTTGCCCCCGATAGCAGTGGGTCAGTTGGCAAATTCTGCGACTGACACTGCGCTATCGGGGGCAAGCCCCCTCCCACAGGGTTTTGCAGGGTAACGAGTAGTTTTCGATGCCACCGAACGCGAACGGATTCGCGACCGCTTACCGCTGATCTCAGGCCGACGAATATCTCAATGTGGGAGGGGGCTTGCCCCCGATAGCAGTGGGTCAGTTGGCAAATTCTGCGACTGACACTGCGCTATCGGGGGCAAGCCCCCTCCCACAGGTTTTGCAGGGTTTTGCAGGGTTCTGAAGTTACAGCGGCATCGTGTAGTGCAACGAGTAGTTTTCGATGCCGTCGTTATGGTCGCTGAGCCCGGCGTTGGAGTAGTGCATGGCACGAATGCCCACTTCATGCCCGCCGTTAAAGCGCAAACCGAAGCCCAGGCGGTCTTCGAACTGGAAGGCCTGGCCGAGGTTGTTGTCTTCCAACCGCGTGCGGGAGAATGCCGCCACCCCGATCCCGGCCTCGATGTAAGGTTTTACCGATTCCCCGGCGAACTCATACACAAATACCGGGGAGAACGACAGGCTGCTCGCGCCTGCACGGTGATCACCTTCCCAATAGGTGTATGCACCACTCCAATAGCCGGTCAGGCGACCGACGTCGCTCTGCATCCAGCTCTTATCCCAATCCGACGTCAGCCCCAATCGATAGGTGAGCGTCGAATCACCGGTGGCCCCCAGGCCAAACTCAAGGCCGGCGGCCTGCGCCGAAAAAGAGTGTCCCACCACAACGGCCGCAATCGCGGCCAAACAGAACAAGCGCTTCATAAGAAACATCCTTTCCGAACGAAGTTATAGGTTTTTACACAGGGAAATCTCGCTTATAGAAGCCGACTTACTGCCAGAAATTCAGCGTCTAACGGCGAATTTTGACGAAATTTTCACGAGCCGAAGCTTCTCACAACTCCGGGATGTTTCCATAGTGTCGGTAGGATATTTCTTAGATGACACACATCGCCGCTGGTCCAGAACTGGGCAGGGCCCGGAGTGCCGGCGGCCAGCAGATCGCGTTCGCCGAGCAGGCGCTTGAGTTGGCGGGCCACGGCGGCGCCGGTGTCGATCAGGCTGATGCCGGGGGGCAGCATCTGCGCCAGGAGCGGCTTGAGGAAGGGGTAGTGGGTGCAACCGAGGATGATGGTGTCGCAGCCGGCGCTGAGCAACGGTTCGACATAGCTTTGCAACAACTGGCGCAGGGCCGGGCTGCCCAGGTCGCCGGTTTCAATCAGTTCCACCAGGCCTGGGCACGGCCGGGTGATCACCCGCACATCGGTGGCGAAACGGTCGAGCAACGCGGCGAACTTGGCGCTCTGCAGGGTGCCGGTGGTGGCGAGTACGCCGACCACGCCACTGCGGGTCGCAGCGGTGGCGGGTTTGACGGCGGGTTCCATCCCCACCAGCGGCCAGTCGGGGTAGCTCTTGCGCAAGTCGGCCACGGCAGCAACGGTCGCTGTGTTGCAGGCAATCACCAAGGCTTTGGCGCCGCGCTCGCGGAAAAACGCCGCAACCCGGTGTAAACGTTCGCAAATAAAGGCCGGCGTTTTCTCGCCGTAGGGGATGTACCCGCAATCGGCGACGTACAGCAGCGACTCATGGGGCAACAGTTGCTGGATTTCCTCGAGCACCGTCAACCCGCCGATACCGGAGTCGAACACACCGATCGGTGCATCCTTAACCATGCTGCGCCCCACACACACTGCAACCGGGATCGCGCTTGACGCGCAACTCACGGAAACGCGTGGTCAAGGCATCGATCAGCAACAAGCGTCCGACCAGGGGCTCACCGAAACCGGCGAGCAACTTCAACGCTTCCAGGGCCTGCAGGCTGCCGACCAGACCGACCAGCGGGCCGACCACGCCGGCTTCGCTGCAGGTCAGTTCGGTGTCGCTGCCGTGCCCGTATAAACAGTGGTAGCACGGGCTGTCGGCGCGCCGCGGGTCGAATACCGAGAGCTGCCCGTCCAGGCGGATCGCCGCGCCGCTGACCAACGGCTTGCCGGCGGCCACGCAGGCGGCGTTGACCGCTTCGCGGGTGGAAAAGTTGTCGCTGCAATCGAGCACCACATCCACCGCCGCCACTGCCGCGGCCAGGGAGTCGGCATCCAGCGCAGTGCGATGGGTGAGCAGTTTGACCTCGGGGTTGAGCGTGGTCAGACGTCGGATGGCCGAATCGACCTTGCTCAGGCCGACACTGTCCGTGTCATGGATGATCTGGCGTTGCAGATTGGTCAGGTCGACGGTGTCGAAATCCGCCAGATGCAACTCGCCGACCCCGGCCGCCGCCAGGTACAGCGCCACCGGCGCGCCCAGGCCGCCGAGGCCGACGATCAAGGCGCGACCGTTTTTCAGGCGCAATTGGCCGTCGATGTCGACCTGTTTCAACAGAATCTGTCGGCTATAGCGCAACAGCTCCTGGTCGCTCAGCATGGCCGGCGCCCCAGGCTGATGCGTTCGTGGCCGCCGAGGTCGATGCGGCTGTGGACGCCTTCAAAGCCCTGACTCAGCAGCAGGTCACGCACCGCCGCGGCCTGGTCGTAACCGTGTTCCAGCAACAACCAACCGCCCGCGTTGAGGTGGGCCGGCGCCTCGGCGATGATCAGCCGCAGGTCGTCCAACCCATCATGGCCCGCCACCAGCGCGCTGGCCGGCTCAAAACGCACGTCGCCAGCCGCCAGGTGCGGATCGTTGGCGGCGATGTAGGGCGGGTTGCTGATGATCAGGTCGTAGGTGTGGCCTTGCAACGCGCTGAACCAGTGACTGTTGAGCACAGTGGCATTGTGCAGGTTCAGGCGCTGGCGATTGCGTTCGGCCAGGGCCACGGCTTCGAGCACGCGGTCGACGGCGGTGACGTGCCAGGCCGGGCGCTCGCTGGCCAGGGCCAGGGCGATGGCGCCGCTGCCGGTGCCGAGGTCGAGCACCTTGGCCGGCGTGGCGGGCAACAATTCCAGGGCCGCCTCGACCAGCAGTTCGGTGTCCGGGCGCGGGATCAGCGTGTGGGGCGCGACTTCCAGGTCCAGCTTCCAGAAACCTTGCTGGCCGAGGATGTAGGCCACCGGCTCACCGGCGCGGCGGCGTTGCAGGTAATCGGCGAAGGTCAGCGCGGCTTCGCTGCTGACGATTTTTTCCGGCCAGGTGTGCAGGTAGCTGCGGGACTTGCCCAGGGCAGCCGCGAGCAACAGCTCCACGTCCAGGCGTGCGGTGGGCGAGTCGGGCAGGTCGGCGGCGCGGAGCAGGCTGGCGATGATGGTCATTTATTCACCTATCGCCGCCAATTGGTCGGCCTGGTATTCGACGAGCAACGGCTCGATCACCGCGTCGATGCCACCGGCGAGAATCTCGTCCAGGGAGTAGAGCGTGAGGTTGACCCGGTGGTCGGTGACCCGGCCCTGGGCAAAGTTGTAGGTGCGGATGCGCTCGGAACGGTCGCCCGAGCCGACCAGCAGTTTGCGTTCACTGGCAATCGCGTTGGCGGCGGCGCTGGTCTGCTGGTCATTCAATTTGGCCGACAGCCAGGACATGGCCCGCGCCCGGTTCTTGTGCTGCGAACGCTCTTCCTGGCATTCAACCACGATGCCCGACGGCAAGTGCGTGATGCGGATCGCCGAGTCGGTCTTGTTGATGTGCTGACCACCGGCACCGGATGAACGGTAGGTGTCGACGCGCAGGTCCGCCGGGTTGATCTCGATGGCTTCCTGCTCGTCCGGCTCGGGCAACACCGCCACGGTACACGCCGAGGTGTGGATACGGCCTTGGGATTCGGTGGCCGGCACCCGTTGCACGCGGTGCGCGCCGGACTCGAATTTCAGCTTGCCGTACACGTTGTCGCCTTCGACGCGGGCGATGACTTCTTTATAGCCGCCGTGTTCGCCTTCGTTCTCGGACAGGATCTCGACGCGCCAGCCACGCCGCTCGGCATAACGCGAGTACATGCGGAACAGGTCGCCGGAGAAAATCGCCGCCTCGTCGCCGCCGGTGCCGGCGCGGATTTCGAGGAAGACGTTGCGCCCGTCGTTGGGGTCCTTGGGCAGCAGCATGCGTTGCAGGTCGCCTTCGAGCTCGGCCAGTTTGTCTTTGGCTTCACGGACTTCTTCCACGGCCATTTCACGCATGTCCGGGTCGCTGTCCTTGAGCAGGGCCTGGGCGCCCTCCAGGTCGGCCTGTACTTTCAACAGGTTCTGATAGGTGAGCACAATGGGCTCAACTTCGGCGTATTCCTTGGAATAAGCGCGGAACTTGGCCTGATCGGAGATGACCTCGCCGTCGCCGAGCAACGCAGTCAGTTCTTCGAAACGGTCCTGGAGCACGTCCAGTTTGTTGAGCAGTGACGCTTTCATTACGGTTTTTTATCCGAAGAGCTATCTGACGCGCCCTCACCGAGGGCAAAGAGTTCCTGCGCCATGGCCAGCGCATCGAGGCGGCCTTCGGCAGTGAGTTTTTTCAGTTGTACGCTGGGAGCGTGCAGCAACTTGTTGGTCAAGCCGCGGGCCAGTTGCATCAGCACGTCTTCGGCGTTGCCGCCATTGGCCAATAAGCGCTGGGCCTTGCTCAACTCCTCGTCGCGCAGGCGTTCGCCCTGCTGACGATACGCCTTGAGCACGTCCACCGCCGCCAGTTCGCGCAGGCGCACCATGAAGTCTTCGGCGCCGACGCTGACCATTTCCTCGGCGGCCTGGGCTGCGCCCTGACGGCTCTTGAGGTTTTCGGCGACCACTTCGTGCAGATCGTCGACGCTATACAGGTAAACGTCGTCCAACTCGCCGACTTCAGGCTCGATATCCCGGGGAACGGCAATATCCACCATGAAGATCGGCTTGTGCTTGCGCAGCTTCAGCGCGCTTTCTACCGCGCCTTTACCCAGGATCGGCAACTGGCTGGCGGTGGAACTGATGACGATGTCGCTGCGCACCAACTCGGCCGGGATATCGGCCAGCAGCACGGCGTGGGCGCCGAACTGTTCGGCGAGGATGCTGGCACGCTCCAGGGTGCGGTTGGCCACCACGATACGCTTCACGCCGAGGTCGTGCAGGTGACGGGCGACCAGGGTGATGGTCTCGCCGGCACCGATCAGCAAGGCCTGGCTGCGCTGCAAGTCGCTGAAAATCTGTTTGGCCAGGCTGACGGCGGCAAACGCCACGGACACCGGGTTTTCCCCGATGGCGGTGTCGGTGCGTACCTGCTTGGCGGAATTGAACGTGGCCTGGAACAGGCGCCCCAGCAGCGGCCCCACGGTGCCAGCCTCACGCGCCACGGCGTAGGCGGATTTCATCTGGCCGAGGATCTGCGGCTCGCCCAGGACCAGCGAATCGAGACCGGACGCCACACGCATCATGTGACGAACTGCCGCATCGTCCTCATGCACATAAGCGCTCGCGCGCAGGTCATTGAAGTCCAAATGGTGGTAATCGGCCAGCCAGCGCAGCACGACATCCGCTGAAAGATGCTCCTGCTCTATATAAAGCTCGCTGCGATTGCAGGTGGAAAGGATCGCAGCTTCGCGGCTGTCGGTGAGTCGGCAGAGCTGCTGCAAGGCCTCAACCAACTGCTCAGGCGTAAACGCCACGCGCTCGCGCACGTCTACGGAGGCAGTCTTGTGGTTAATACCGAGTGCGAGGAAGGCCATTCAATATCGCTGATGATGTCGGGAAGCCGACAATTGTCCTACTTCGATAGATTCAGAACAACCACCGTCGTCTATTGTCCCTATGCGTTGTGCCTATAAAGGCATCCACTGAGACTCGGTTATGTTTGGCCGAAGGCTTGTGTCATGATGATCCGACCGCAGGTTAGTCGTCCTCTTCCTATATGAATAGATCCTCCGCGTTGCTCCTCGCTTTTGTCTTCCTCAACGGCTGCCAGGCCATGGCCCCCGTGTCGACCGACGGTACACCGCCGGTGGAAGAGAGCACCCCAGCCCCTGAAAAGCCCAAGGTTTACTCCTCGTTCACTGAAGATACGGTGTACAGCCTGCTGACCGCAGAACTGGCCGGCCAGCGCAATCGTTTCGATATTGCGCTGGATAATTACGTGACCCAGGCCATCAATACGCAAGATCCGGGCATCTCGGAGCGGGCGTTTCGCATCGCCGAGTACCTGGGGGCCGACCAGGCTGCGCTGGACACCTCGCTGATCTGGGCGAAAAACGCGCCGGACGACCTGGAGGCACAACGGGCGGCAGCCATTCAATTGGCGCGCTCGGGGCGCTACGACGACTCCATGACCTATATGGAGAAAGTCCTGCAGGGCAAGGGCGACACGCATTTCGACTTTCTTGCGCTGTCGGCGGCCGATACCGACCAGGACACGCGCAACGGGCTGATGAAGAGTTTCGACCGCCTGCTGCAAAAACACCCGAAGAACAGCCAGCTCGTGTTCGGCAAGGCCTTGCTGCTGCAACAGGACGACGAAGCCGAAGCCGCGCTGAAGCTGCTGGAACAGAACCCACCGGAAGAAGGCGAGATCGCGCCGATCCTGCTGCGCGCACGCCTGTTGCAGAACCTCAACCGCGGCAAGGAAGCGATTCCGCTGCTGGAAAAAAGCATCAAGAAGTACCCGGAAGACAAGCGCCTGCGCCTGACTTACGCGCGCACGCTGGTGGAGCAGGACCGCATGGAGGACGCCAAAGTGCAGTTCGCCAACCTGGTCCAGCAATACCCGGACGATGACGAATTGCGCTACTCCCTGGCGCTGGTGTGCCTGGAAGCCAAGGCCTGGGACGAGGCCAAGGGCTATCTGGAAGAGTTGATCGAGCGCGAAAGCCATGTGGACTCGGCGCACCTGAACCTCGGCCGCATCGCCGAAGAAAACAACGATCCCCAGGCCGCCCTGCTCGAATACGCCAAGGTCGGCCCCGGCAACGACTACCTGCCCGCCCAGTTGCGCCAGGCCGACATTCTGATGAGCAACGGGCGCACCGACGAGGCGGAAAAACGTCTGGTCGCGGCGCGCGAGGCGGAACCGGACTACGCGATCCAGCTGTACCTGATCCAGGCCGAAACCTTGTCGGCCAACAATCAGGCCGAGCGCGCCTGGAAAGTCTTGCAACAAGCCTTGCTGCAATACCCCGACGACCTGAACCTGCTCTACACCCGTGCGATGCAGGCGGAAAAACGCAATGACCTGGCGCAGATGGAAAAAGACCTGCGCCTGATCATCAAGCGCGACCCGGACAACGCCATGGCGCTCAATGCCCTGGGCTACACCCTGTCCGACCGCACCACGCGTTACGCCGAAGCCAAGGTGCTGATCGAACAGGCCCACAAGCTCAACCCGGAAGACCCGGCCGTACTCGACAGCCTGGGCTGGGTGAACTACCGCCTGGGCAACCTGGACGAGGCTGAGCGCCTGCTGCGCCAGGCGCTGGAGCGCTTCCCCGACCAGGAAGTTGCCGCCCACCTGGGCGAAGTGCTCTGGGCCAATGGCAAACAGCGCGAAGCCCGGCAAATCTGGGAGAAGTTCCTCAAGGAACAACCCGAAAGCCCCATCCTGCGCGGCACCATCAAGCGCCTGACCGGTTCCGAGACCCTTTAAGTTTATGTTCTTGCGCCACTTTATCGTTTTCAGCTTCATCGCCTTGCTCGCCGGTTGCGCGGGCTTCGGTGCCCGCGAGTCCGTTGAGGGCCAGGGCAACCCGGCGCAATGGAAACAGCACAAGGCCCAGCTCAGCAGCATCGATGGCTGGCAGATCGAAGGAAAAGTCGGGGTACGCGCGCCGAAAGATTCCGGCAGCGGCACCTTGTTCTGGCTGCAACGCCAGGACTACTTCGATATCCGCCTGTCCGGCCCATTGGGGCGCGGCGCCGCCCGCCTGACCGGCCGACCGGGGCAAGTCAGCCTCGAAGTGGCCAACCAGGGTCGCTACGAAGCCGTCTCCCCGGAGGCGCTGCTGGAAGAGCAGATCGGCTGGAAACTGCCGGTGTCGCACCTGGTCTGGTGGGTACGCGGCTTGCCCGCCCCCGACAGCAAAAGCCGCCTGAGCCTCAATGGCGACAGCCGCCTGGCTTCCCTGGAGCAGGACGGCTGGCAGGTCGAATACCTGAGCTACGTGCAACAGAGCGGTTATTGGCTGCCCGAGCGGATCAAACTGCACGGCACCGACCTTGATATCACGCTGGTGATCAAGGACTGGCAACCACGCAAGCTGGGGCAATAACGTGACCGTAGAGAAACTGACCCTGCCCTCCCCGGCCAAACTCAATCTGATGCTGCACATCCTGGGACGCCGCGAAGACGGCTACCACGAGTTGCAGACGCTGTTTCAATTTCTCGACTACGGCGATGAACTGACATTCGCCGTGCGCGACGATGGCGTGATCCGACTGCACACCGAATTCGAAGGGGTGCCCCACGACAGCAACCTGATCGTGAAGGCCGCGAAAAAACTTCAGGCGCAATCGGGTTGCGCCTTGGGCATCGACATCTGGATCGATAAAATCCTGCCCATGGGCGGCGGCATCGGTGGCGGCAGCTCGAATGCCGCGACCACACTGCTGGGCCTGAACCACTTGTGGAAGCTCGGCTGGGACCTCGATCGCCTGGCCGCACTGGGCCTGACACTGGGCGCCGACGTCCCGGTTTTCGTGCATGGGCACGCGGCTTTTGCCGAGGGCGTGGGAGAAAAACTCACCCCGGAAAACCCCGAAGAGCCTTGGTATGTCGTGCTTGTCCCGCAAGTATCTGTAAGTACAGCAGAAATTTTTTCAGATCCACTGTTGACACGTAACTCTCCTCCCATTAAAGTGCGCCCCGTTCCCAAGGGAAACAGTCGAAATGACTGCTTACCGGTTGTAGCAAGGCGTTATCCAGAAGTACGTAACGCTTTGAATTTGTTAGGTAAATTTACCGAAGCAAAATTAACCGGCACTGGAAGTTGTGTGTTTGGGGGCTTCCCAAACAAAGCTGAAGCTGATAAAGTCTCGGCCCTTCTTACAGAGACCCTTACAGGGTTTGTAGCGAAAGGAAGCAACGTTTCGATGTTGCATCGCAAGCTGCAAAGTCTGCTCTAAAAGGAACCGAGTACTGGGTACTCGTTGCAACAGATACAGGGGCGTCGCCAAGCGGTAAGGCAGCAGGTTTTGATCCTGCCATGCGTTGGTTCGAATCCAGCCGCCCCTGCCATTTTCCTTTACTCATCCAGGTTACCCTCAGCCTCTAGGTACTGCGCGTGTCCAAGATGATGGTCTTTACGGGGAACGCCAACCCCGATCTGGCTCGACGTGTTGTTCGTCAGCTGCATATCCCTCTCGGTGACATCTCTGTCGGTAAATTCTCCGACGGCGAAATTACCGCCGAGATCAATGAAAACGTCCGCGGTAAAGACGTCTTCATTATCCAGCCGACCTGCGCTCCGACCAACGATAACCTGATGGAACTCGTCGTGATGGCTGATGCCTTCCGCCGCTCCTCAGCGACTCGAATCACAGCTGTAATCCCTTACTTTGGTTATGCCCGTCAGGATCGCCGTCCGCGTTCCGCACGTGTAGCTATCAGCGCGAAAGTCGTGGCTGACATGCTCACCGTGGTAGGCATCGACCGTGTTCTCACGGTTGACCTGCACGCTGACCAAATCCAGGGGTTCTTCGATATTCCGGTAGATAACATCTACGGCTCCCCCGTATTGGTGGATGACATCGAAGACCAGCGCTTTGAAAACCTGATGATCGTGTCCCCGGACATTGGTGGCGTCGTGCGTGCACGGGCTGTCGCCAAATCCCTGGGCGTTGATCTCGGGATCATCGACAAACGCCGCGAGAAAGCCAATCACTCTGAAGTGATGCATATCATCGGTGATGTCGAAGGGCGTACCTGTATTCTGGTTGATGACATGGTCGACACCGCCGGCACCCTGTGCCACGCGGCGAAAGCCTTGAAAGAGCACGGTGCGGCAAAAGTCTTCGCCTACTGCACACACCCTGTGCTGTCGGGCCGAGCGATCGAGAACATCGAGAACTCAATGCTGGACGAACTGGTGGTGACCAACACCATCCCGTTGTCCGCTGCAGCTCAAGCCTGTCCGCGTATCCGCCAACTGGATATCGCACCGGTAGTTGCCGAAGCGGTTCGCCGCATCAGCAACGAAGAATCGATCAGCGCGATGTTCCGTTAAGGGTCAAACCTTCGGATCACCTCACTGACGAAAAGCGCCCCGCCCCGGCATATTGTCGGGGCGGGGCTTTTTTGCCCATATCGCCTTTAGCGCTGGTCGCAAACGCTGGGGCGAATGTGGTTATTTTGGAGATACAACATGAACGAATTTATTCTGAATGCTGAAGTGCGTTCCGACCTGGGGAAAGGTGCGAGCCGCCGCCTGCGTCGTCTCGCAAGCCTGGTTCCAGCTGTAGTTTACGGTGGCGACAAAGCCCCTGAATCCATCAGCATGCTGGCCAAAGAAGTTGCCAAACTGCTGGAAAACGATGCGGCCTACAGCCACATCATTTCGCTGAACGTCGGCGGCACCAAGCAGAACGTCATCATCAAGGCCCTGCAACGTCACCCAGCTAAAGGCCACGTGCTGCACGCTGACTTCGTTCGCGTCGTTGCCGGCCAGAAACTGACTGCCGTCGTGCCTGTGCACTTTGTTGGTGAAGAAGCTCCGATCAAAAAAGGCGGCGAAGTTTCGCACGTTGTTGCCGAGATCGAAGTGACCTGCCTGCCGAAAGACCTGCCTGAGTTCATCGAAGTCGACCTGTCGGCTCTGGAAATCGGCGAAATCCTGCACCTGTCCGACCTCAAAGCCCCTAAAGGCGTTGAGTTTGTCGCACTGGTTCACGGTGATGACAAAGCGGTTGCCAACGTTCACGCTCCACGCGTTGCTCCAGAAGCTGAAGAAGGCGCTGCAGAGTAATTCACTCTGTATTGCCGGAGCTTGAGGAAACATCGCGGACCGAAACGTAGCGAGAAAGCGGGCGATAACGCGACGTTTACTCTTGAGTAAATGATCCCTTGTCGTCCACTTTCGCCGCACTCAGGTCGGCATTGTTATCCACAACTCCAAAGGAAGGGCCCCTGTCGTGACTGCCATTAAACTGATCGTTGGCCTGGGAAATCCAGGCGCAGAATACGAACAGACCCGGCATAACGCGGGGGCCCTTTTTGTTGAGCGCATCGCCCACGCCCAAGGTGTAAACCTGGTGGCCGATCGCAAGTATTTCGGCCTGACCGGACGCTTTTCGCATCAGGGTCAGGATGTTCGTCTGTTGATTCCCACCACCTACATGAACCGCAGCGGCCAGGCTGTCGCGGCGCTTGCGGGGTTCTTCCGGATCAAACCCGAAGAAATCCTGGTGGCCCATGACGAACTGGACCTGCCTCCCGGCGTTGCCAAGCTCAAGCAAGGCGGCGGGCATGGCGGGCACAATGGCCTGCGCGACATCATCGCGCAGCTGGGCAATCAGAATACCTTTTACCGTCTGCGGCTCGGCATTGGCCACCCAGGCGTTGCCAGTATGGTTTCAAATTTCGTCCTGGGTCGTGCGCCACGCGCCGAACAGGAAAAACTCGATGCCTGCATCGACTTTGCCCTCGGCGTGCTGCCGGATATCCTCGCCGGGGAATGGAACCGCGCGATGAAAAACCTGCACAGCCAGAAGGCCTGACTCTTTTCCGAGGGGAAACACCATGGGATTCAATTGCGGCATCGTCGGCCTGCCCAACGTCGGCAAATCCACCCTGTTCAACGCGCTGACCAAGTCCGGTATTGCGGCGGAGAACTTCCCCTTCTGCACCATCGAACCCAACAGCGGTATCGTGCCGATGCCGGACCCACGCCTGGACGCCCTGGCCGTGATCGTCAACCCCAAGCGCATCCTGCCGACCACCATGGAATTCGTCGACATCGCCGGCCTGGTGGCCGGTGCGTCGAAAGGTGAAGGCCTGGGCAACAAGTTCCTGGCCAACATCCGCGAAACCGATGCCATCGCCCACGTGGTCCGCTGCTTTGAAGACGAGAACGTGATTCACGTCTCCAACAGCGTCGACCCGAAACGCGACATCGAGATCATCGACCTGGAACTGATCTTCGCCGACCTCGACAGCTGCGAGAAGCAACTGCAGAAAGTCGCGCGTAACGCCAAGGGTGGCGACAAGGACGCCGTGGTCCAGAAAGGCCTGCTGGAGCAGCTGATCGCCCACTTCACCCTGGGCAAGCCGGCACGCAGCCTGATGAAGACCATGGGCGCTGACGAGAAGGCCGCAGTCAAGGGCTTCCACCTGCTGACCACCAAGCCGGTGATGTACATCGCCAACGTCGCCGAAGACGGCTTCGAGAACAACCCGCTGCTCGACGTGGTCAAGGCCATCGCCGACGAAGAAGGCGCGATCGTGGTTCCGGTGTGCAACAAGATCGAAGCGGAAATCGCCGAGCTCGATGACGGCGAAGAAAAAGACATGTTCCTCGAGGCTCTGGGCCTGGAAGAGCCTGGCCTGAATCGCGTGATCCGCGCCGGTTACGAAATGCTCAACCTGCAGACCTACTTCACCGCCGGTGTCGAAGAAGTCCGCGCCTGGACCGTCAAGGTCGGCGCCACCGCGCCACAGGCCGCCGGCGTGATCCACACCGACTTCGAAAAAGGCTTTATCCGCGCCGAAGTGATCGCCTACAACGACTTCATCCAGTACAAGGGTGAAGCCGGTGCCAAGGAAGCCGGTAAATGGCGCCTGGAAGGTAAGGAATATATCGTCAAGGACGGCGATGTGATGCACTTCCGTTTCAACGTGTAAGCGTTGTCGGAATCAAAGAAGCCGCGTTTATTCGCGGCTTTTTTGTGGGCGCTTTGAAGGCATGCGAGCCATTCGATCTGAACTCTCGGCAATAAATGCATGGCTAACGCTAGAAAAAGGCATTGGGCGGGTGACCAGACCTTCCCAATGCCAAACGACCTGATTTAATCTGCCTTGAATCGCTTAACCCAGGGTGTTCAGACACACCACCTTGGGCTGGGTCATTTCCTCATAGGCAAAGCGCACCCCTTCCCGGCCGAGGCTGCCGTACTTGGAGCCGCCAAACGGCATGGCATCGAAACGATAGTCGGACGAATCGTTGATCATCACGCCACCCGCCTCGATCCGCCGCGCCGCACTCATCGCCGTCGCCAGATCATTGGTGAAGATACCCGCGTGCAGGCTGTAATCGGGTTCATTGGCCAACGAGATGGCCTCATCGAAGGTTTCAAAAGGCTGCAACACGACCACTGGGGCAAACACTTCGTTGCGCCACAGGCGACTGGCATGATCGACATTTTCCAGCACTGTCGCGGCGTAGCACGAGCCCTCGCGCCGGTGGCCGCAAAGTAACCTGGCGCCCTCCTCCAACGCTTCGTTGACCACCTGCTCGGCCTTCTGCGCCGCTTGGGGGGTAATCATCGGGCCGATGTCGGTGCTGGCAAGCAATGGGTCTCCGGTCACCAGTTTCTGCGCCAGGCTGACGAAGTGCTCGCGAAAACGCGCGTAGATCGACGCCTGGATCAGCAGGCGCTGAGTGCCGATGCAGTTCTGTCCCGCCGCCCAGAAGGCCCCGGACAGGCAACTGTCGACGGCGGCCGCAAGGTTGCAGTCCGCCATGACGATCACCGGCGCATTGCCGCCCAAGTCCATGGCGAGCTTCTTCAGGCCGGCCGTGCGGGCAATCTGCTCGCCGGTGACGAAGCCGCCAGTAAAGGAAATCATCCGCACCTCACGGGAGGCGACCAAGGCCTTGCCCAGTTCCGCGCCGCCGGTGGCGACGGTGACCACCGACTCGGGCAACCCGGCCTTAACCAGACACGAGACCAATTTGATGGCCGACAACGGCGCCAGCTCAGACGGTTTGAGAATCACCGCGTTGCCGCCGGCAATGGCCGGACCGAGCTTGTGCGCCACCAGATTCAATGGATCGTTGTACGGGGTGATCGCGACGATCAGGCCCAGCGGCTCGCGGGAGAACCAGCCCTGGCGCGACTCGGAGCCCTCATAGGCATCGAAAGGCACCACTTCCCCGGCATTGCGCCTGGCCTCTTCGGCAGAAAGCTTGAGGGTGTTGACGCAGCGTTTGACCTCTTTTTCCGCCTGTTTGAGGGTCTTGCCGGCTTCGTCGACAATCAGCCGGGCAAATGCCGGGGCATCGCGTTCGATGTGCAAGGCGGCCTGTTCGAGAATGCGTGCCCGACGATGACGCGGTAGTTCGGCGCAGGCTTGCGCACCGCTGCGACCCTGCACCAGCAACTGCGGCACCTGCGATGCACAAACATCCGCTACGGTCCCGATAACAGTCCCGTCAAAGGGGTTGAAGACTTCGATGTGCGGCGCCACGGCAGCCAGCGCAAGACTCGATAGTTTCACAGGCGTTCTCCTAGTTGTGCGCAACAGACTGATGGATGCTGATGATGTCCGACAGCAACGCAAACGCTGTTTCCGTGCGCCCAGCTCCCGGCCCCGAAACCGTCACAGCGCCGAGCAGATCGGTGGCGAACGACACGGCATTGGTGGCGCCGCAGATACCGGCCAGCGGATGATCATGGTTCAACAGGCGCGGCTCGACACTGGCACTGACCGAACCATCGGCATGACGCGTGGCCGCGCCGAT
Organism: Pseudomonas sp. GV105; assembly: GCF_003058185.1. Classification (NCBI taxonomy): domain Bacteria; kingdom Pseudomonadati; phylum Pseudomonadota; class Gammaproteobacteria; order Pseudomonadales; family Pseudomonadaceae; genus Pseudomonas; species Pseudomonas sp. GV105. The sequence continues at coordinate 126,929 of NZ_QBUF01000007.1, read as the reverse complement.
AAGCCTCCAGCGTGCTCCGTCCTGCCGGGCTTTTTCGATGTCGCCAAGGCCAAGTGAGGAAATACCGCTGCAACTGACATCGTTGACGTTCAGCTTGGCGTCCAGCAGCTCGTTGGCCAGAATCACCACCTTCAGACGTACATCATGCCCCTCGACGTCCGCCGTTGGGTCGGCTTCGGCATACCCCAATGCCTGCGCCTCACTGACCGCCTCGGCGAAACCCAGGCCGCCTTCCATGCGGGTCAGGACGAAGTTGGACGTGCCGTTGAGAATCCCCTCGAAACCGACAACCGAACTGCCCGCCAGCAACTGCCTGGCCAGGCGGATCACCGGTGTGCCGCTCATCACCGAACCTTCGTATTCAAAGGCGACGTTATTGCGCTGGGCCAGGTCTTTCAGCTCGCCACCGTGCAGGGCAATCGGTCCCTTGTTGGTGGTGACCACATGTTTGCCGTTCTCCAGCGCCCAGCGGCAGAACGAAGTAGCCGGCTCACCATCCACCGGGTTGGTAAAGGTCGCTTCGGCAATGATGTCCGCACCGGACGCCTTGATCACCGCTTCGTTGAGAGCTACGGCTTCGCCCCCCGGCAGTTGCGCGAAAGCGCCCTTGACCGCTGGAAGATTGGCCAGCAACGCGGCATCCAACCCGTCGCGACCGATCACCGAACCGAGGAACAGATCAGTGACGCCGACGATTTTCAGGGTAAAACCCAGTTCGTTTTTCCAACTGTCGTTACGCTCTGCAATCAGCTGAGCCAGCGCCCGGTTGACACCACCGAAGCCGACCAGCGCCAGTTTGTATTCAGTCATTTTTATTGTCCTTGATCTGGGTGATGGGTTGTTGGGCACTAGATTAGGGACACGTCCTGGGCAGTGAAATATGCCAATTTGCTCTATTTCATGGGCGTTTTGACCAGTGCCTGGGCAAAGCGTCCGGGCATAAAAAAAGCCAACCGAAGTTGACTTTTTCACAGCAAAAAACCGGCTAGACAACAGACGATAAAACGAATGAAGTCACCGTGTTTTCCACGCCCGGCAGCGCGGAGATTTCATTCCAGACCTTATGCACCCGCTCCGGGCTCGCAGCGCCGACGCGCAGCATCAGGTCGAACTCGCCGCTCATGACATCGCACTCGATGACTTCCGGTATTGCCCGCAAAGCCTGCAGCACATCCGCGCCGCGCATGCGGTCGTAGCGATAGACAAAAATCACCGCATTGATGCTCGAAGAGGCTTGTCGCCCCTCCCCCGTTCGCACCGTATACCCCTGTATCGCACCGTCGCGCTCGAGCCGTTCGATCCGTTGGCGCACGGCATTGCGCGACAGATTGACCTTGGTCGCCAGCTCGGCGTGGGCCGCCCGGGCATTGAGCCGCAGCTCAGCGATGATACGTTCATCGAGCGGGTCCAGAATGCGCTTCACTTGACCTCCTGCGGCAACGCCGTCACAGCGCGCCGAGCAGCTGATGGATGGTGTCGAGGTCGTCCGGTTGAATCCGGTAATGCTGTGCCGATCCCTGCTCCGCGAGCGGGCTGTGTTGCGCCGGCGCACCGATCCCCAGTTCGCCGAGCAGCACGGTAGATTTGGCCGGTGAGATTTCCCCCAGGGTGACCATCGGCGCGACCAGGCTGCGGCGGTACAGTCGAGCTGCCAGGACGCCGGTGGCGGTGTGAGGATCAATGACGTAACCGGTGTCACGGTACAGCGAGGTCATTTCCTGCAGGGTTTCGTCATCGCTGACCGCGTAGGAGTCGATGATCATCCGCGCCTGCAACCAGAACTCGTTGGCGATGGTCATCTCGCCGCTGGATTCGAACGCTGCCATCAGCGCGCTCACCGCCTGATCGTCATGCCCGTAGAGCTCCCAGAGGAAACGTTCAAGGTTGGAAAAAATCGACAGGTCCATGGCCGGCGACAACGTCTTGTTGGTTCGCAACCTGGAGTAGTGGTTCTTCAGAAACAACTGATGCAATGCGTCGTTCTGATTGGTCGCAACGATCATCTGGGTGATCGGCAGGCCCATTTTCTGCGCAATGTAACCGGCATATACCTCGGCAAAACTCGCGGCGGGCACGCTGAAACCAATCAGACGCTGAGCGCCTCCCAGTTGCAGCACGGCGTGGAAATAAAACACCAGTTGCGCCAACACACTGACCCAGTTGCTGGAGTTGAAACTGACTGCCTCGTGCTGCGTGCATGGCCACTGCCGGAACAGCCGGTTCACGATGGTCTGGCACTCATCGAAGCTACCGTTGACCGCGAACGTATGGACATTCGGGTGAGCCACCGCCTGCAGATGCTGCAACTGATTCTGTGGTACGCCGGATGCCGGATAGAGCACCACCACGACGGTGTCGTTACAGTGCTTGAACGCCTCGATGGCCGCCAGCCCGGTATCACCGTTGGTAGCCCCGAGCACCACCGCGCGTCGCTGGCGTTTGTGCAGAAAATACTGCACCAACTGCGCCTGCAACTGGGCGGCAAAATCCTTCGAGGAACGGGTAGGTCCGTGGAACAGCTCCAGCACCCACTCGTTGCGGTCGACCTGATGCAAGGGCGCCACGGAGCGATGACTGAAGCGGCTGCTCGCCTCTTTGAGCATGCGCTTGAGATCCACCTCAGGGATGGCCCCACCCACAAACGGACTCATGACCCGATAGGCCAGTTCGTCATACGGCAAGATCGACCAATTGGCCATGTCCTGGGGTTCGAACAGCGGCAACTCGAAGGGCACGAACAGTCCGCCGTCCTCGGCAATACCGGATAACACGACCTTTTCGAAATCGACCTGCATGGCCGAACTTCGCGTACTCACATAGTGCATGGTTGACTCCGGCCATTCATTTGTAACGATGTGCCTGCTCGACCAGCCAGGTAGAAAACATGACCGCGTCGGGATGCTGGTCGGCCCCCGAACCGCGTACCAGATAAAACGATTCGCTGGCTTCGATGCGCTGGGCGAAGGGTTCAACCAGACGCCCGTCCTGGAGCATCTCGTCGACCATCGAGGAGCGGGCCAGGGCAATCCCCTGCCCCAACTCGGCCATGCGCAAGGTGCAGATCAGCGTGTCGAACTGCATGCCGGTCGACGAATCGACGGTGTCCGCTCCGACCATGTTCAACCAGTAACCCCAGCCCTCTTCGTAACCCAGAACGTGCAGCAACGGATGATGAGCCACGTCGGCCGCGACCTTCAGCGGCGAGCGCGCCATCAGGGCGGGCGAGCAGACCGGAAACAAGGTGTCCCAGGTCAGGCGTTGCGAGACCAGGCCGGGCCATTGACCATGACCCCAACGAATTTCCATATCATCTTCGCCATCCAGCTCCTTGACCCAAATGTTGCTGATATAGCGGATGTAGACATGGGGATGAGCCTGACGAAAGTCGACCAATTTGGGCGCCAGCCAATGTACGAAAAACGCCAGGCTGCCACGCACCTTGATCGGCCGGCGCTTGTGTTGGCCAAAAATCTCGTTGGTCCCCACCGCCAGCCGAGTGATCGCATCCTGCACCACCGGCAGATAGGCTTGGCCTTCCTCGGTCAGCCCCAAGCCACGGGGCAAGCGCTTGAACAGCGCCACCCCCAGATGGCTTTCCAATTGGCGGATCTGCTGGCTGACCGCGCCCTGGGTCAAAAACAGTTCCTCGGCGGCGTGGGTAAAGTTCAGACAGCGGGCAGACACCTCGAATGCCCGCAGCCAGTTCAATGGGGGTAACGGCTTTTGCTTCATGGTCTGGACCTCATTGACGCCCCCCGCACCGAGCACGCTTGCCCACCCTGCCTAGAATGCATCGGACGGTTGTGCCAAGGGGGCAAGCGACAAGCGTCGCTCGCGGCTCTTGCGGGTAATGTAATACACGAAGTAGCACCAGGCGATGAATGGCAAACCGAAGTACAGCGCCACCCGCTGCTCGGGGTCGAAAGCGATCCCGACGCAGGCCAGGCTGCAGCAGGCCAGCGCTCCCAGAGGTACCCACGGATAACCCCGGACGCGGAACTTGAGGTCGCGGACATCACCGCCATTGGCCACATAGTGACGGCGGAATGCGATCTGGCTCGCGGCGATGCTCATCCACACCACCACTACCGCCAGCCCGGAAATCGACACCAGCGCCAGATAGACGGTGTCAGCGGCAAACACACTACTGAGCAACGAGGCACCGCCGCCGAACATGCTCAATACGATGGCATTCAACGGCGTCCCCGTGCGGGTCAGGTTAGAGAACTGCTTAGGCAGGTGTCCCTGATCGCTTAAGGTCCAGAGCATCCGCGAAGCGGCGTACAACCCGGAGTTGGCCGCAGACAACAGCGCCGTGATGATCACGAAGTTCATGATGTCGGCGGAGTAAGGAATGCCGATGTAGGTAAATACAGTGACGAACGGACTCTCCACCAAACCGGCCTGCTCGCGGGGCAACAGCGTCGCCAGGACGAAAATGGTGCCGACGAAAAAGATCGCCAGACGCAACACGGTAGTGCGAATGGCCCGCGGCACATTGCGCTGAGGGTCCTTGGTTTCACCGGCAGCGATACCGATCAACTCCGTACCGGAGAAGGCGAAGGACACCGCCAACAGGGTCATGGCAATCGACATGAAACCGGTGGGGAACAAGCCCTCGCGGGTGAAGTTACCCAGGCCGGCACTGTGCGCCTGATCGATATGCAACAGGCCGAGAATCGCCCCGCCGCCGATTATCAGGAACACCACCACCGTCACTACTTTGATCAAGGACAACCAGAACTCAGTCTCGGCAAACAAACGCACCGAGATCACGTTGGTCAGGAACACCACGCCAGCGAACAGCGCACTCCAGATCCACACCGGCGTGTCCGGGAACCAGCGCACCATAAGAATACCGGCGGCGGTGAATTCCGAGCCGATGGCCACAGTCCACGTCAGCCAATACAGCCAGGCCACGGTGTAGCCGGTACCTGGGCCAAGAAAGCGCGTGGCGTAGATGCTGAAGGAGCCGGTTTCCGGCATCTGCACCGCCAACTCGCCCAGGCACATCATGACCATGTAGACCATGAGGGCGCCGATGATGTAAGCAATGACCGCACCTAACGGACCGGCCTGGTTAACGGTGTATCCGGACGTGAGAAACAGCCCGGTACCAATCACGCCGCCCAATGCCAACATGACAATATGGCGCGTCTGCATTTCCTGTTTGAAACTGGCACGCGGGTTGATTTGCTGTTCTTGTATGGACATGGTTGTTCTCATGAAAGTTGGCGGGGCACGCATTAACGTCTGCGCTGAGTTACTGGGCAGAGTCAAAAAATGTCGCCACTGGGTTTTATTATTATTCCGCTTCATGAACGCCTCACTAACGGCCCTGTCGTGAGGGAGTAACGTTAAAACTTCAACTGGCTACCTCAGTGCATGTTTCATTGATTGAGGGCTGTTTGCTTGCTGGTAGCTGTTCATCCCGTGAATGCCTGACAAAGGCAAACGCCTGCTGCAGATCGTCGAGCAAATCATCGGTGTCTTCGATGCCGACGGAGACGCGTACCAGCCCTTCGGAGATACCCAGGGCCAGACGCTCCTCCAGCGTGTTCTCCACATGGCTGGTGGTCCGCGCCGGACCGTAAATGGTTTCCACCGCGCCCAGATTGCCCGCGCAGTGAGCAAAGCGCAGGCGCGGCAACAGCACCTTGACCGTGTCCATGCCACCGACCAGGACAAAACTGACGATGGCACCGAAACCGGACATTTGCGCACACGCCACAGCGTGGTTCGGGTGGCTGGTCAAGCCGGGATAATTCACCGACGCCACCAACGGTTCGGTGCAGAGGAACTCTGCCAGGGCACGGGCACTGTGTTGCTGCTGACGCAGGCGCAGCACCAGCGTTTTCATGCCGCGGATGATCATGTAGGCCGAGAAGGGATCGAGCGTCGCACCGTTGATTTCCCGGTAATGACGAACCTTGGCCATCAACGATTCGCTGCCGCATACCAGGCCGCCGAGCACATCGCCATGACCACTGAGGAACTTGGTCGCGCTGTGGATGACCACGTCCACGCCCAGCGCCAGTGGGTTTTGATTCAGCGGCGTGGCAAAGGTGTTGTCCGCCACCACCACGGCACCGACGCGCTTGGCCGCAGCCACCAGACGCTGGATATCGAGGATTTTCAGGGTCGGGTTGGTCGGTGTTTCCAGGTACACCAACTGGCAGCCTTTGGCGATTTCACGCTCGATCTCCTCGTGATCGAACGTCTCGCACAAGGTCACCTCGACGCCCATGCGCGGCAGGAACTCTTCGAAAATCTTGTTGGTTCCGCCATAGCTGTCCTTAGTGGACACCACACGATTGCCGTGGGCCAGGAAGGTGTAAAGCACACTGCTGATCGCCGCCATGCCACTGCTGAAGGCCACGGCGGACTCAGCATGTTCCAACTCGCGGATTTTGGCTTCGAGGGTCTCGACCGTCGGGTTGCTCATGCGGCTGTAGATAAAGCCCGGAGCATTGCCCAGAGCAACGTCGTACCAGACGTCGATGTCGTCGTAACCGTAAGCGGCACTGACCACGATAGGTGTTTGAGTGGCATTGTAGGGGTGCCTGACTTGCTCCCCACCCCAGACCGCCCGGGTCCCCGCTCCGGCATTTTCAAGCCTTGTGCTGTCAGGTTTATTGTTCATTAAGACTACTCGCACTGAGAGTGGTGAATGTTGAATCATTAATCGGATCTGGCGGCCAATATATTGAAAACCCGTGCGCCCGAGAAACGATGTTATCGGTGCCAAAGGGCTGTTTTTTTTAATGGCTATCCATGTGCGGGGTGAGGGGGTCCAGCCCTGGTGGGTTTTTGTGCGGGCAGTGGGCTGTCTAGCTGGCTGATTTAACGTGCAAACGTTGATTGCGGTAGAAGCCGAACTATAAAGGGCGATGCATCAAGATAGTGAAACATCGCCACACATTATAAAATAACGAGAATTCTAGAACACACACCGCAACATAACTGCACCCTCATCAAACATCCCAACTATTCCTCATCACTCTAAGATTTATCTTACACCAACCACGGGCAACTACCCCGAGCAGCGCTTGCAACTTTATAGTTCTTGCGATTCAAGTACCCGAGCGACTCTACAGCTCAAGCAGCGCATCATGACAACACTAAGCTTTCCTGTTTAACTGCGTGCCGGCCCATAGGTTAATTGCCCTCCTGACGTGGCAACAGTATCGGAGCACAACACGATGTCGACGCTCTGCGAAAACGTTCTTATAACGGACATGACCTTTAGCGATTGCCCGGCCATCGAAACGACCGTGAACAATACGGCCGTTCTCGATATCGATATTCTCCTCTTGGGAGAAACCGGCACAGGTAAAGATACGTTGGCGCAACGCATCCATCAGCTGTCTCGTCGCAAAGGAAACTTCGTTGCAGTTAACTGTGCCGCCATCCCGGAAACCCTGGCCGAAAGCCAACTGTTCGGCGTCAACAGCGGCGCCTACACGGGCGCCATGCAATCTCGCGCGGGGTTTGTCGAAGCCGCTCATCTGGGCACCCTATACCTCGACGAAATCGACAGCATGCCGCTGTCGCTGCAAGCCAAGCTGTTACGTGTACTGGAATCACGCGGGGTCGAACGCCTGGGGTCTACACGATTTATCCCGGTAGACATGCGTGTGATCGCCTCGGCCCAGCACGCCTTGCACGAAATGGTCGAGCAAGGCACTTTCCGACGCGACCTCTACTTCCGTCTGAATGTGGTCAATATCCACCTACCAGCCTTACGGGATCGGCGAGAGCGGATCATTCCCTTGTTCCTGGACATGATTGAGCAAGAGGCCGATCACTTCCGGCTCGCCGCGCCGTCGCCCCCTAGCAAGCAGTTATTGCAACAACTGCTGTGCCACCCGTGGAAGGGCAACGTGCGCGAACTGCGCTCGACGGCCAAGCGATTCGTGTTGGGCCTGCCGCCGTTATCCACCGCGGTGATCAACCGACATGAACTTGAATTGAACCTGAAGACACGATTGCAACAGATGGAGAAATCGTTGATTGAAGAATCGCTTCGTCAACACGACCACTGTGTGGACAGTGTGGCAATCGCTTTAGGCGTCGCCAAGCGAACGCTGTACCACCGAATAAAGCATTTGGGAATATCACTCAACTGAAACAGGGTGCCGCCCCTGTTAACGCAATAACATCTTTTGAAACATACCTTCCCGCAACATATGGAACGCATGAATCCGTTTAGCCACATAAGTCATGGAACAGCGATACAGGTGTGCAACAGCGTCTTTTGATGTATCGCTGACTCCAGTAAAACTAACGTCAAGCACGGAGAAAACAACATGACTATCGGTTCGATTGGCTCGTATTCTGGCGCCTCCTATGGTGGCGGTGACGCCAACAATATGTCTGCTGATGAGGCAGATGCTGGTATGGAGGCTGTAGAATCAAAGAAGCGCAAAGATGGCGTAAAAAACGCATATAAAGCAGCAGAGAACGCTAATACCAACGGTATTAAAGCAGCCGCTGACATGCTCCGCCTGTAATAGCTGAACGCTTGCTGGCCTTCTCGACAGTCGATGCCGGGAAGGCCATACCGCCACGAGCGTTGTCATATACACGCTCATCCTCTAACCCTTATCTGACAGGGCAACATGATGATAGGCAGCATCCGCACGACTGAAATCAATCAACTCCCTGGCACCTCGGGCATACAGGAGGCCTCCCACTCGGCCACCGATGTCAGCTTTTTCAACTCAACGCTCATGCCTTCCCCAGTTGCGAATACCGCGGTCGATCATGCGCTGCCACCGAATGTGCTTTCCGAAGCCGCAGGCAAGCTCAATTCCATGACTGAGCGTATGACCAAAAGCCTGCGGGCATTAAGCAGCAAGAACAAACTGGAAGAGGCGCGAAAATACCCGGGGCAACTTTCCGACGCACTCCTGCTGACGCATATGTTGTCGAAGAGCGTCGGTAAAACCGCGCAGTGCATCGATAAAATCAGCAACCTCCAGTAGGCCAACATGACTCGCCCGCGGCTTATCCTAGTAATCCTGTCGCTCTCATTCTTGCTCAATGCCTGCAGTGACCGTGTCGAACTTCATCGTCAGTTAACCGAACAAGAGGCCAATGAGGTCGTTGCGGAACTGGCGGACAAACATATCCGCGCCACCAAGGTTCCCGCGAAAGATGGCGTTGTGGTGGTGGTCAACTCAACCGATATCGGCCGCGCTGTGCGAACGCTGGAGGCCGCCGGCCTCCCGCGGGTCGCGCGCGCGACGCTGGGCGACACCTTTCGCAAAGAGGGGGTTATTTCCACGCCGCTTGAAGAACGAGCACGCTACATCTATGCCCTGTCCCAGGAGCTGGAGACCACGCTGTCGAACATTGATGGTGTCATCGTGGCTCGCGTACACGTGGTGCTGCCCGAGCGCGTCGCTCCGGGGGAACCGGTACAACCCGCCTCCGCCTCGGTGTTCATCAAGCATGACCCGCGACTCGACCCCGACAATATCAGGGCCCGGGTGCGCAGGATGGTTGCAAGCAGTATTCCGGGGATGACCGCCGCGGTGGAAAACCCGCAAAAACTGACGGTCGTCTTCGTGCCGGCAACCGCTTACTTAGAGCAGCAACGGTTGGCTTACTTCGGGCCGTTCCTGGTTCCGGGAGATGACATCGGTTTTTGGCGGGCCAGTGTGACATTCGGGCTGATCGCCCTGGCGCTGATGATCGCGGCGGGCATGTTCTGGCATAAACGCACACAAAGAGCCGCAGACGCGCTGTCAGACGGCCCATCCCCGGATGCGCCTGTCCAGGCCCGCAATGAGTAATCTCTCATGGGCCCAATGGTGGTCCGCGCCCTGGTTGTGTGCCCACGAAGACTGGAAAGCCCCCGTTCAACACGCCGCGCTGAATGAGCTGCACCGCAGCCGGCAGGTCGTCACGGGCACGCCTTATGGCGTTGCCCCTTGCCTGCCGCCAATGCCCGACCCCGCACTCCTGCAACTGGCACTCGCCCCCACGGATCAACTCGACCTGGGGCTCGCCCTGATTGACGGCATCTGCCGTCCCGCCTATGCCACCGCACTCGATGACAACCATCGACAGTGGTGCAACAGGCTGGCCAAGGCCCTGCCCCTGGATATGGTGCAACCCGATAATGACCCGCTGCAATTGCTCCGCGCCTGGGTCACGCCGGCCACCTGGCAGCGCATCCGGTTGCGTTTTGCGCGCCGGCGCATTTTGGATCTGGACGAAAAAGCCCTGTCGCTCGGCGACTCCCATAGCCGCCTCGATACCCTTTGGCATGCGGTGGCGTGGCGCATTGGCGCGATGAACAGGAACAGTAGCGCTGCCGCCTCAGAGGGGCACGGAGATTAACGATGTTATGCCGATATAAAATCAGCTCGCCCGGGGGCGCGCCGCCCCTGCCGGGGAGCCTGATCTCTTGCGAAACACTGGCGAGCTATACCCAGGCCAGCAATGTGGTGGACCAGGCAAAAGCCGAGGCCAGGCAGTTGCTGAAGACGGCACACGCCCAACGTGAAGCGCTGCTGGAAAAAGTCAGCGTTGAAGTATGGCAACGTGCCAATGCACAACTCAAACGCTGGGAAATCGAGCGTCAGGCCCTGTGCGACAGCCTTGAACAATACGCCACCTCGATCGCCAACCAGGCCATTCACCTGCTGCTTGAAGACACCCCCGCGCCCCAACGCATGGCCGCCCTGATCAAGCAATTACTGGCGAGCCATGTGCCAGCGGTGAAGGCAACACTGGTTTGCCACCCGCTCGAATTGGAGGCGGTGCGGGCATGCCTGACCAACCGCGGCAGCACGCACTGGACACTGCGCGCCGACGATACGATCAAACTGCAATCGCTCATATTGACCACCGAAGAAGGGGACTTCCGGATTGACTGGACGTCCTTGATCAATATTTTCATGAAGCCCGATGACAGCCCTTCAGACAACGGGTTTTAAACACACTTCATGAAATAAAAATTGCCGCACATGGAACCAATTCGAAATACAAACCAAAAAGGAGAACATCCCAACGGAGTGAATCCATGAACTATTACGACGGTTACAGCAATCGGCTTTTAAACGACGCGAGGGAGGTTAAACGTGACCTCAACCTCGCCGCAGAAACCAATTCCGGGTCTGAAGAAGACCTTGCCTTTTTTTTCGATCTTGTCGCCAAGCATCGAACTTCCGAATACGTCTTCAATGAGCATGCCCGCGTCAAACATATGCTCCTGAAGTCAGGCCTGGACAGCGGTCAGTAACTTGAACGCGCTGCTGGCCGAGTGTTTGAAACGCGGCTCCGGAGAATTGAGGTTATTCGAAAACAATGACGAAATTATCCTGCGTCATTGTTCGAACAGCCTGTTGCTCAGTGTCCAGTTGACGCCACTTCGCCCGGACAAATCATTGCTGCTGAGCTGGCTGCGCCTGGGCGAGGTCAGCCTGGAACACTTTCCAGGCGCTCTCGCCCAGGCGCCGGCCAGTGGCGCGCTCTGGCTGATGCATTGCCTGCATGACAAGCACGACGAACAGCAGCTGCAGCTCTGCCTCGAGTCCCTGCTCAACCAACGCGATACCTGGCGCGCCACCGTCGCGCGCCTCCACAGACCGGCGCCTCGACGCAACCCCACCTCCCTACGTTCGTTGCTGTACTAATCAGAGAAGCTTCTATGCATAACAAGATCCACAAGCGCGACAGCTTGCGCATTGACCCGCCCGAAACTTCATCCAGACGCGCCGATTGGCGGTGCCTGATCGCCCTGACCTGCTTGCTGGCCCCGGCGCCAGGCGCCCTCGCCGCCATCCCCGCCGAATGGAAGAACACGGCATACGCCTATGAAGCCCAGCACAAGCCGTTACGTGAAGTCCTGGAAGATTTTGCCCAGACCTTCGGCACCCAACTCCAGATCGAGGGCCTGCTGGAGGGCAACGTCAACGGCAAGATACGCGCCAATACCCCGCAGTCGCTGCTCGACAGGCTGGGCGTTGAACACCGCTTCCAGTGGTATCTCTACAACAACACCCTGCACATCAGCACCCTCGATCAGCAAGAGTCCGCACGCCTGGAGGTGTCGTCCGAAACCATTGCCGACCTCAAGCAGGCGCTGACCGATATCGGCCTGCTCGACAGTCGTTTCGGCTGGGGCGAATTGCCGGAGGACGGTGTCGTCCTGGTCTCCGGCCCCCGGCGCTATATCGAACAGATCAAGCAGTTCAGCAGCCAGCGCCGTTCACCGGACGAAAAGCAGAGCGTGTTGAGCTATCCGCTCAAGTTCGCCAACGCCGCGGACCGCCAAATGGAATACCGCAACGAAAGAATCACCATCCCCGGCGTGGCTACCATGCTGCGCGGGCTGCTCGACCCACGCAATCCCGCGATGCTCACCGGCATGACTCAGCGCTCCCCCGCGCAGTCCCAGCCCGCGCCCCTGACGCCGGCGTTCCCGCGCCTGAGCAACCCGCTGCTGGGGCAGATGCTCGGCACACCCGCGCCAACCGGGCCGGTGGACGCCGGCATAGCGCTGACGTCGCGGGCGCCGGTCAACCCCAGCCGAATCCGCGTCGAGGCCGATGTGCGCAACAACGCGATTCTGATCTATGACCTGCCGGAGCGTCAGGGGATGTACCGCGAGCTGATCAGTCAGCTCGACGTGGCGCGCAAACTGGTGGAAATCGACGCCATCATCCTCGACATCGAACGCACCCAATTACGTGAGTTCGGCGTCAACTGGGGCTTTCAAAACAGTCGCTTCCGCGGCGGGGTCAACATGGCGCCCGGCACCTCATCACAATTGTCGATCGAAAACCGCGACCGCTTTTACGCCGACGTGCGCGCCCTGGAAGCGCGCGGGCTGGCAACCATGGTCTCCAACCCATCGGTGCTCACCCTGGAAAACCAACCGGCGGTGATCGACTTCAACCGCACCCAGTACCTGACGGCCGGCAGCGAGAACGCGACCATCCTGCCGATCACCGTCGGCACCAGTTTCCAGGTCGTGCCTCGCGTCATCACCAGCCGCGGTGGTCATCAGATCCACCTGGCGGTGGACATCGAAGACGGTAACTTCGACGAGTCCAACCCCGAACGCATCGGCCCCGATGTGCGTCGGGGCAAGGTCAGCACCCAGGCCGTCATGGCGGAAAAACGCTCCCTGGTGGTGGGCGGTTTCCATGTAACGAACAGCGCGGACAAGCAAAACAAGATCCCCTTGCTGGGGGACATTCCGTTGCTGGGCAAAGCGCTGTTCTCTTCGACGGAACGCCAGAACAACCGGCGCGAACGTTTGTTCATTCTCACCCCGCGCGTGATCGGCGATCAGTCCGACCCATCGCGTTACTTGCCGCAGGCCGACCAGAGCGAGTTGCAGGCCGCACTCAAACCCCTGGCACGGCGCTTGGCCCCACATCAGCCGGTGATCAACCGCAGCGACATCACCAGCATCCTGGCGCATCTGGTCAGCGGGCAAGTGCCCAAAGCCTTCAAGGCCGCACCGATGCCGCTGGCGTTGAACACGTTGTGTACCCCTCGCGAGCTATTGGCGCTCAATACCGAGCGCAGCCAGTGGTATGCCGGCCCGCAGTTCAACGTGGCCGTGGTGGTGCTGCGCAATCAGTACAAGCGCAATGTCCGCATCGATGAAAAAGAATGCAGCAACTCCGAGACCCTGGCGGTCACCGTCTGGCCACGCGCCTGGCTCAAGCCGGGCGAAGAAGCCGAAGTGTTCATCGCCATGCGCCCGGTGGTGAAGGATGAACACCTGAGTGTGCCGCGCCCGTCCCTGCTCACGCCAACCCGGAAGACCACGCCATGAAGCCAAGACTGTTGTGCGCCACCCTGATGATTGCCGCGTTGTTCATCAGCGGTTGCACCCCGACCTGCAAAGGGGACTCCTGCTCACGCCCACAATCGACCAGCGATAAATTGGTGATCTGGTGGCCGCCGCACATGCGCGTCGAACCCGGCCCGGCCGGGGAGCGTTCGGACTATCAAACGGTGTCGCTGGAACGATGAACGCCGGGAGGGTGCCGGACGATGAGCGGCATCGGCAGGCATTCTTCGATAGCCTGGTGAGCGGCGATGCCGCTCACCTGCCGTTGTGTCTGGGCATCGCCCTGCACACACGGCACGCCAACGCCCGCCCGGGGTTGGCATTGCACATCAGCCAGGCGGCCTTGCAAGCCGGGCAACTGCAACGCGTGCTGGAACGCCGCTTCGATCAGGCAGTGGTATTTGATGGCTGCTATATCTACCTCGATGCCCAGGGCGCACTGGTGATCTGGCACGCCCTGCCCGCCGAGCTTCAGGCCGTGGATCAAGTCCTCAGCCGAATGCTGTCGCTGGCCGATCTCGACGCCTTGGATGGTTTCGCCAACCGCTGATCAGCGCTGCTCCAGCTCCGGCAACTCGAGGGTTTCACGCTTGGCCTCATCGTCGAGGTCGCGCAAGGTACGGTAGATCAACGCCACCGCGTGCAAGGTCTCGCGCGGAATGCCCGCCCCCAGTTTTGCCTCGTACAGCGTGCGGGCCAACCATACGCATTGAATCACCGGGACATCCGCCGCCTTGGCTCGATCAATCAGCTTACGCGCATTCGCGTCCGTGCCCTTGGCCACCAGTTTCGGCAGCGGCGTTTGGCCGGGGCGGTAATACAACGCGACGGCAAAGTGCGTCGGGTTGACCACCAGCATGTCCGACTCCTCCAGCTTGGGTAGCTTGACCTTGGGTTCTTCCTGGGCCAATTGATAGGCCAACGAGCGCCGCTGGCCCTTGACGTGGGGATCGCCCTCCATGTCTTTGTACTCTTTGACCACCTCGACCTGAGTCATACGCATGCGCTTGGCAAAAAAGTACTTCTGCAACGTCAGGTCGATAAGCGCCAGCACCAGCAGCACCCCCAGACACGCGTGCAACAAGTGCCGAAAGAGTGTGATCAGCGCGAGGATGTAGGTTTGCAGATCGCTGTTGGCAAGGTTGATCAGGGCGCCCAGCGACGGGCCAATCACCACGTACAGTATCAAGCCCAGGAGCAATGACTTGCCGATGCCCATCAACAAGTTCATGAGGGATTGGGCGGAGAACATCTGCTTGAGCTGGGTGAGCGGGTTCAGCCGGTTGAAGTCCAACTTCAGGGATTCGGGGGCGAACAGCAAGCCGAACTGCATCCAACTGCTGATCAGCTTCACCCCGATCGCGACCCCGACCATCAGCAGGCCGAAGGAGAAAAACAACACCAGCGCCTCCGTCAGCACTTCTTCCAGGGCGCGCGCAAAGGGTTGCCCTATGCGCGCCAGCGGCAGTGCGATCATCTGCTGGAAGCGCTGCATGCTGGTGTCGGCCGTGAACAAGGCGATCTCGCTCAAGGCCGTCAGTACCAGCAACTTACCCACGTCCTGGCTCTGCGCGACTTGGCCTTTCTTGCGCTGGTCACGCAGTTTCTTGGCACTGGCGGGGTGTTTCTTTTCCCCTGAATCACTCATGTAAAAGGCCCCTTGAACAGCAGGCCCAGGGAATGCTTGAGGTCACTCAGCAGCGCCATGCGCCCGACGATCAAGTCCTGCAGCAGGGCGAAATACAGCAGCAGAATACCGATGCCGGCCAGGCATTTGATCGGCGGGGCCAGCGTACTCACCTGCAGTTGCGGGCTGTAGATCCCCAACAGTGCCACGCCGAACTCGAGCAACAGCAGTACGGCGATAAAGGGCGCGGCGTACAGCATCATGTGAGTGAAGGTGTCGCCGACCAACTCGACAAACACACTGAGGCCATTGGCCGCAGGCAACGGAAACCACACGGTCGGCGGCCAGATCAGGTAGCTGTCCCAGATCACCTGGGTCAGTGCGCCCAGGCCCAGGCTGGCCATCAATAAAAAAATCGCCAGTTGCTTGAACAAATGCCCGATCGGCGTGGCGTCGGGGCCCAGCGACGGGTTGAGTTGACCGCCGGCCAAAGCCCCGCGCTGGTTGTCCAACAGCGCCCCGACCGACTCGAACATCCAGAACGGCATCGACAGCAACACCCCCAGCAAAACGCCCAGGATCGCCTCTTTGAGCACCAGCGCGCCCAACATCATCGCGGAGAGTTCCTGCCCCATCAGCGCCGCATGAATACCCGGCGCGGGCATCAACGCCATGACCATCACCACGGCGTGCCTGGGCATGCCGCGAATGTGCTGGAAACAGAACGCCGCGACCAGAAAAGCGCAGGGGTAGATGCGTGCCATGCCAATCAGCAGGCTTGGCAGTAAATCAAGATAGAGCAGCATGGGCACGCCTCAATTCAAGGCCGAACGGGCGATCATGTCGAACGTCAGGTTGATCAACTGGACCAACTCCAGGCCAATCCAACGCCCGGTCACCACCAACGTGACGCCAACGGCGACCAGCTTGACGCCGAAAGGCAGCGTCTGGTCTTGTATCTGCATCAGCGCCTGGATCAGTGACGTCAGGACGCCCACGATCACCGCGACAATCAGCGGCGGCGCCGTCAGCACCACCACCAGCAGCATGCCCTGTTTGAACAGTACGATCGGTTCCATAGGCAGCTCAGAGATAGGAAAGGAACAGGCTGTCCAGCAGCCGCGACCAGCCGGACACCATCACAAACAGCAGTAATTTGAGCGGCAGGGAAATGGTCATGGGCGAGACCATTTGCATCCCCAGCGCCAGCAGCAGGTTGGAGACAATCAGGTCGATCACGATAAAGGGTATGTAGATCAAGAAGCCGATCTCGAACCCCGCCTGCAACTGCGACAACACATACGCCGGGATCAGCAGGATCAGGTCTTCGCGCTGGACCTCCTGCGCCATGGCCGGCGGCCACATGCGCGCGGTGTTTTCCAGCAGGTGGGTGAGGATGTCCGGGTCACTGTTACGCACCATGAACGTCCGCAACGGCTGCACCGCCTCAAGCCCGGTCTGTTGCAGCGTGCTCACGTTGCTCAAGTCCAGGGGCGATACCTTGACGACCTCCGCGATCTCATAGCCCACCGGCGCCATGATGAACAGCGTCGCCGCCAATGCGATGCCGTTGATGGCCATGCTGGGCGGCACCTGCTGCACACCGATCGCGTTGCGGGTAATCATCAGCACAATCACGATCTTCAAGAACGCGGTGCAGACGATCAACAGCATGGGCATCAACGACAAGGCACCCACGAACACGGCCAGGACAATCGGGTCTACGCCTTGAAAACTCATCGGGAAAAAATCACACGAGACATCTGCAACCCCAGGCGACCGTCCACCTCCACCAATTGCCCCACGCCCAGCGGGCGGTCGCCGTAATACAACCCGGCCATGCCCGGCGCATACCCGGAAATGCCCAGCACCGCGCCGGGCGCCAGGTTGCGCAGCTCGCCGAGGGTCAGGTTGAGCGTGCCGCATCGCACATTGAGCGCCATGCTCAGTTCGTCGAACGGTTCATGCCCGAAGACATCCACCACCGGCGTGTCGTCTTCATGCCCTGCATAGGGCGGTGTTGCGAAATCCTCTTCCAAAGGCGCTTCCTCGATCGAAGTAAGGGTCAGGCAGACAGGCCCGGATTCATCATCAATAAACACGCACAGGCGTTGCCTGCCGACCTGCACATGGCCGTTGCCATGGGCTTGGAAATACACCTGCTCGAACATCAGCACATCGCCGGCGCGCAGGCCGCGCAATTGGCTGAGGGGCACGCGCAGGCGCCCGATCGTCACGGGCAGCGCCAACTGAAAACGCGTCGGCATCGGGCTGGCCATGCGGCGCCACGGCCCGGCCTCGCACAACGCCAGAAAGCTCTCGGTCGACAGCCACAGATAGCCCACCACGTGGGAAGCGCCGAGCGTCACGCACAACCGGCAACCGAAGTTCAACGGCCGGGCAGAGGGCAATAGCCGCAGATGCCCCAACAGCGCCCGCACCTGGGCACTCAAATGATGTTGAAACAGGGCCCAGAACCAGGAGTCCGGATCGTTGCCCGCCTGCGCCAACGTCACCGGGCATTCGCCCAGCAAGCTGAATTGCGGCCCCGGCTCACTGAACCCCAATACGCCGCAGGCTGTTTCGAAACAGAGCGGCTGGACGCCCATGGGGGCCGCCCCGGGTTCCAGCCGCAACTCTCCGCGCAGCTCGCCAACCTGGTACGACATGCGCAATCCGCGCCCCAACCGTTGCCGCGCCGCCGCCACATCGCCCTTGACCGTGGGTAACGCCAGGGAGGGCATCATCATGCCAGCGCCGTATGTGCCAAATGCACGCTGACCGGCCGTGCCAGGCTCGCAGCGAGCCTTTGCTCGAACTGTTGCCGTACCCCGCTGAGCCAGCGCGTCGTGCCCTCTCGCTCGGCGCGCAACTCAACCCTCCAGGCGCCCTGCTCTCGGCCGATGCTGCTGTCGATCCGCCCCAGGTGCGGCAAATACAAGACCGCCGTCAGCGGCCACTGCGACACGCCGTCCATCCGCGAAACCAATTGCTCGCTCAACGCATCGACCCTGGCGGTTTCCCCCGAAGCCTTGATTCCGGCCAGGAACTGCCATTGGCTCGCGTCGTCGCTGTCATCATTCAACAACTGGGCAAACAGCCGTTGCTCCCAAGGCGCCAGCGCGTCGATTGCCGGCACACGGTCGCCCCAGAACTCAAGCGGGTACTGGCGCTCAGACGGGTTGACTGAAACGTGGTTCATAGCGGTTCCTGCGCGAGTAAATGGGAGAGTTCTTGGATTTTTTCCACCTGACGCAGACACAAGGTCACGTGCTTTTGCGCACTGCCGACCTGCACCGCCTGCTCTTCGCGTTGCCCTTGCAGGGTCTTCAACTGGCTTTCTTCGCGGCGGGTGCCGGCCGACAAGTGCTGCTCCTTGGCGCTCCAGGTTTTCAGCGCCTTGAAGGTCACCACCTGGCCCTGGTGTTCATTCAACAGTTGCGCGCATTGCCGGGCCTCTTCCTGGCGCGTTTGCTCCAGCGTCTCCTGGGCCTGCTGGATATGCGCGACCAGCGTTTGATGCGCCCGCTTGGCCTCGCGCAGCGCCCGCTCGGCGCGGTCTGCACGGTATCGACGCAAGCGCCGCAAGGTGTCGATGTCACTCGGCAATACTTCAGAAAGGGACATAGGCAGTCAGCTCCATCAGGTGATCCAGGGTCGAGGCGATGGGCGAGGGTTCACGCAGGTCCTGGCGCAGGAAGTCATCCACCGCCTGGCGGCTGTCCACGGCCAGATCGGTCAGCGCATCGTTGCCGGGCTGGTACTCGCCCAACTTGAGCATCAACTCGATCTGCTGGTAAGCCGACAACAGGCGGCGCAACGCCGTGCCGGACTGGATGTGCCCAGGCTCGGCAACGTTGCTCAAAATTCGCGAAAGGCTGGCCAGCACATCCACTGCCGGGTAGTGGCCCCGCTCGGCCAGCTTGCGAGACAGCACGATATGGCCGTCGAGCAGCGAGCGAACTTCATCGGCCACCGGATCGCTCATCGAGTCCTGCTCAATCAGCACGGTGTAGATCGCGGTGATCACGCCTTCGCGCGTCAACCCGGCGCGCTCCACCAAGCGCGGCAACAAGCTGTACACCGACGGCGGCAAACCACCGCGGCCCAACGGTTCACCGGCGGCCAGGCCGATTTCACGCTGGGCCCTGGCGAAACGCGTCAACGAGTCGATCAGCAACAACACCCGCTTGCCCTTGCGCCGGAAACCTTCGGCCAGCGCCGTCGCCGTGAACGCGGCACGCGCGCGCTCCATGCTGGAGCGGTCGGACGTGGCACACACCAGCACGGCCTTGGCACGCAACTGGTCATCCAGTTCGTGATCGAGGAACTCGCGCAATTCGCGGCCCCGTTCACCGATCAGGCCGAACACAATCACATCGCATTCCACGTTACGGGCGATCTCGGCCAACAACGTGGTTTTGCCGCAACCGGCGCCGGCGAACAGCCCGACGCGCTGGCCCTCGCCCAACGTCAGCAAGCCATCGATCGAGCGCACGCCAGTGGCCAACGCGCGACTGATGCGCGGGCGCTCCGTGGGCAATGGCGCCTCGCACAACACCGTGGTCGCGTCGGGCGTATCCGCCTCGACGAACGCACTGGGGCCCTCGCCGGCAATCGGCCGACCAAAACCATCCAGCACCTGGCCCAACAGCTCGTCGCTGACCCGCACCCGGTGCGGCACCCCCAGGCGCTCCACCGCGGCGCCGACGCGCACCCCCTCCAGATTGCCCAGGGCACTGAGCACCGCATCCTGCTGATCGAACCCGATGATTTCGGCCAGCATGTAATCGCCAGGCTTTTTTTCGACCTGGCACAGATCACCGATACGCGCCTGGGGCAGCCGGCACTGCAACAGCATGCCGTTGACACGCTGGATACGCCCGCGCATCGACACCGGCGCGAAACGGGCCAGGCCCTGGGACTGAATCAATTGCCACGCGTCGAGACGCTCCTGCACCGTGCCGCTCACCAGCGCACCTCATAGCGTTGCGCGCCGTCGAACACCACCTTGCTGTTGTCGATCAGCACCAGCCGCAGACCATCCACTTCATCGCCGACGAACAAACGGTCGCCGTGTTCCAACACCACATGACCGCTCGGCCCGCCGACGATCTGCAAGATCTTGAACGGCAGGATGCTGTCACGTACCCGTACACGACTGATCACCGGCACGGCGGTATCGAACTGTTCAGCAAAGCGGCTGAGCATGCGCGCCACGAGTTCGACCTCTTCCTGGGACACATCGCCATTGAGGGCGATCTGCCCGTTGATCACCTGCAAGCCGACGCGATGGTCCAGCTCGCGCTCGCCGAGCATCTTGAGCAACTGCTGACGCACCTCGAGCGGCGAACCGAGGTTGGGCTTTTGCGGCTCGACGGGCATCAACGACGCCTGGGCCTCATGCTCGCCGGTGGACGCCATGCCGACCGCCACAATGATGACCGCACACACCAGCACCAGGCTGATCAGGCGCTTCTGCTGAAACGGCGGGATGGACGACAGCACCAGCGCGGGCGGCGCCTCCTGGCGCGGCTCGGCGGCTGGCGTGACCTGCGCGACCGCCGCCCGGGGCCAAGGCTGGTCGGCCAAGGCGACGCACAGGCGAATGCTGCCCAGCGAAAAAGGCGTATTGAGCGCCAGGTCGGCGATCTGTGCCAGCGCCTGCCCGGTGCTGCTTTGCAACAGCCCGGCTTCCGCCTGCACCGACCAGAACCCGTCGATCAACCGCAGCCGCGCATGATGCTCGACCACCCCGGCGTCGGTCAGCAGCAGGTCGGCGTCCGTGTGACAACCCAGGCTCCACTGCTCGCCAAACAACGGCAACGCAGCGCCCT
Organism: Pseudomonas sp. GV105; assembly: GCF_003058185.1. Lineage (NCBI taxonomy): Bacteria > Pseudomonadati > Pseudomonadota > Gammaproteobacteria > Pseudomonadales > Pseudomonadaceae > Pseudomonas > Pseudomonas sp. GV105. The sequence continues at coordinate 105,643 of NZ_QBUF01000007.1, read as the reverse complement.
GATTCAACCCCTCCAACACGCGCAGTTCAAACATCAGCAAGCCCTCCCTGGCGTGGGTATGTACGTTGCACTCATGCTGCCGCTCCTCGCATCAGTTCGTCCTGGCCCAGGTCAAAGCGCCCCAGCACCTTGACCTTCGATGCACTTCCCAGCTCAGCAAACGACAGCACCGGCACATGGCTGAACTCTTCCAGCAGCAAGGTCCGCAAGGGACTGCGCAGATCCTGGGCGACCAACATCACGCGCTTGCTTTTGGGCCGCACGGCAAACGCTTGGTTAAGCAGGTTGATCAGCGAAGCGCTGCTGTCGTTATCGAGGGCGAAGAACACCCCGGTCTGGGTCTGGCGCAGTGCCTCGCGCAGCACGTTTTCGGTCTGCGGCGACAACAGCCAGGCATGCAGGCCGTCCGCCTCGCTGTACTGGTGGAAAATCTGCGATTTAAGGGCGATGCGCGCATAGTCCGCCAAGGCGTCCGGCTCACGTTCATGCTGGCCGTACTCGATCAGCGACTCGACGATCAGGCGCACGGCACGCAACGGCACGCCTTCGCCCGCGAGGCGCTGCAGCACCGCCGAGAAGCGCGACAGCGGCATGATCCGTTGCAGCTCCTGCACCAGCTCCGGCTGGTTGTGCTCAAGCCAGCCGAGGATCGCCTTGCTCTCCTGAATCCCGAGAAACTGAGGGCCGCTGAGCATCATGGCCTGCTTCATGCGGTCGATGATCAGGCTGGTGGCGCTGAAGCGTTCCAACTGCGGGTCATCCAGCAGCGGATCGTCGGGCGGCAGCCAGAGCCAGTCCTGCTCGTCGCGCTCGGGCAACCCCGGCACCGCGTGGGCCGGCTCGGACGCCAGCGCCTTGCGCTCCACCGCGACGAGCGTGACCACCGACGCCTTGATCATCGGCACTTCGTGAACGCAAAAACGCATCTCATCGTCGGCCAGCGAGGCATCGAGTTCGACCTCGAACGGCGGCAGCGTCAGACCGATATGGGCCACCATCGCGTTGCGCGCCTGGCGGATCCCGTGGATCAGTTCCGTGACCTCGGGCGAGCCTTGCAGAACCGGGGAGAACTGCAACAGGTAGGGCCGCGACGGGTCGAACCCACGCAAATCCTCGTCGCCGTTGTCCTCGGGGCGCACCGCCTCGGTGGCTTCGGCTTCGGGCTGTTCCTCGCGTTGGCGTTGGCGCATCAGGTAGTAACCGAGGGCGCCGGTCATCAGCGAAATGAGGATGAACACCACGGTCGGCATGCCAGGCAAGGCGGCGAAAGCCAGCATGCCCACCGACGCGATCATCCAGCTCTTGGGCTCGCTGGTCATCTGCCGGGCAATTTCCGCGCCCATGTTATTGGCACCCTTGCGCCCATCCGGCGCCGCACGGGTGATGATCATGCCGGCGGTCAGGGAGATCAGCAGCGCAGGGATCTGCGCAATCAGGCCGTCACCGATGGTCAGCACCGAATACAGCGCCATCGAATCGCCGGCGCTCATGCCGTGCTGGAACATGCCGGTGGAAAACCCGCCCAACAGGTTGATCACCACGATGACCAGCCCGGCAATCGCATCGCCCTTGACGAACTTCATGGCGCCGTCCATTGCGCCGAACAACTGGCTCTCGCGGCCCAGTTGTTCACGCTTGTCGCGGGCCTGGCCGCCGTCGATCAAGCCGGCGCGCAGATCGCTGTCGATGGACATCTGCTTGCCCGGCATCGCGTCGAGGCTGAAGCGCGCCGCCACTTCGGCCACCCGCTCCGAGCCCTTGGTAATCACCAGGAAGTTGACGAGCGTGAGGATCATGAAAATCACCAGCCCCACCGCCAGGTTGCCGCCCACCACGAAGTTGCCGAACGCTTCCACGATATCGCCCGCGTCCTGCTCCAACAGGATCAAGCGCGTGGTGGCAATCGACAGCGCCAGGCGAAACATGGTGGTCAGCAGCAGAATCGAGGGAAAGGAAGAGAACGCCAACGGCCCGGGCAGGTACAGCGCCAGCACGATCAACAGGCAGGAAATACAGATATTCAGCGCGATCAGAATATCCACCAGCCAGGTCGGCAACGGCACGATGAAGATGAACACAATGGCCATGACCACCACCGCGCCCAAGACTTCGGCACGCCGCGCCACCTTGAGCAACGCAGCGTTGATGGTCGCCAGCACCGTCATGCGTTCCCCCTCGACTCGCCGGCAATGCGGGGGCTGCCCCGCTCCACGCGCGCGAACTCGTCCATCACCAACAAGAATTTGTGCAGCGCCTCCTGGCGCCCCCGGTTGTCACGCCACAAGGTCTGCGGCAGACGCTGGATCACCGGGTACAGGGCGTTGAGGGACACCAGTTGGCCGCTCGCCAGCTCGCCACCGAGGTCTTCGGCCAGGCGCAATACCTCGCCCGAATCGACACCCGTGGCGGTATACCCCAACAGGCGCTGCAACAGACTCACCGAGTCCTGATCGGTGCTCAGGCGCTGCAGCAATGCCTGGCAATTGGCTAACGCCCCGCCCAACTGAGCGCAGCTTTGCAACCCCAACAGCAGCGTGCGCAACTGCGCCGTGGGCACCGAAGGCGAATGGGCGGCGATGTCATCGGCCAGGGCCCGGCGCATCACGTTGAGGCCGTCTGCGAAGCGGTCCCCGCCGAACAGCCCCAACAACGATTGCATCATCGAAGTCAGGGATTGGCGCGTTACCACACTGGCGTAATACAGCCCACGCACGGCCTGACGCTCTTGCGGGTCGCCGGCGGCCTGCTCCAGCACCGCGGCAATGTTCAGGCCGGCCTGGATCTCGCCCCTGTAGCGCACCTGCAACCGATCGATCGCCTCTTGCGCCAAGGCCACGTCGGCGGCGCGGGCTTCGGCTTGCGCGGCCACATACTTGAGCACCACGAACGCCCGCGCCGGGTCGCCTCCGGTCAGCGCCAGCCACTTGTCCGCGCTGACGTTGTGCGCCAGTTGCGAACGCACCCGGCGCGCCATGGACGCGATGGTCTCCTGGGCCGGATGGCCAAGCTGATCATAGAGCCGCACGAGCTGCTCGACGGCAGGCACGGCCAGGCCCATCGAGCGCCGGTTCAACGCTTGATTGTTGAGCGCGACTTCTTGGTTGAAAACCTGCGCAACCTCATCGAAGCCCGTCGCCACGGCCGCTGTTTTTTCAGGGCTGACGCGGGGTGGGTCCACGCGTTGGAGCGGTTGCACATCGTTGATCGATTCGACTTTCATGGGGCAGGCCAGGACAAAGAGATTGTGTCCCTATGTGGCAAACGCTGGCTTTACGGTTCCAACAAATTTCCCCTCTGCAGTGTTTTGAAATTACCGGCACAAACCCGCCTGGGCTTTTGCAAGAAACCGCACAAAACCTTCCGAACAAAAAATATTTATTTATATAAATCAACACCTTGCGATTTTTTTCTGTTTGGCACAGCCGGTGCTAAAGGGGTTCCCATCGAAACCATTTCGATCGCGCCCACCCTGAGGAAAAAATCATGGATATCCCTATTGGTGCTTTAGCTCACTTTGTTGGCGACTCGCCTCAATTCATGCTCCACCTGACGGACGACCAGCAAAAAAAACTCCGGCGCTTCATCCACAAGCGTGTACTCAACCCGGAAGATGCGGACGATATTCTGCAGTTGACGTACCTGGAGGCCTGGCGCAGCAGGGAGCGTTTCAGCGGCCAGGCAACCCTTAGCACCTGGATGTGCGGCATTGCGCAGAACCTGATCCGCAACCACTTCCGGCGCATGTACGCCAAACCGGTGCATTGTGAATTCGATGAAGCGCTGTGGCACGGCCAGGAAGACAGCCAGAATCTGGATTGGGAGTTCGAGGTCAACCGCCGCCTGGAAAAAACCCTGGTCGCCATCAAGGACCTGCCCACCGAGATGCGCAAAACCCTGTACGCCTCGCTGGAAACCGACGGCAGCTATCAGGACACCGCCGACGCCCTGGACATCCCGATCGGCACCGTGCGTTCACGCCTGTCCCGGGCCCGCGAACACCTCAAGCGCGCCACCCGCAACCCGTTGCAACCGTAGTCCAGCCCTAGCTGGCAACCGTTGGGCGAGAGGGATATCTGCCCAACCGTATCAGACCTTTTTCGTGCGCGGCAGCAAGATCGCCAGCAGCCCGAACAACGGCAAGAACGCGCATAAGCGGTACACGTACTCGATGCCGTGACTGTCCGCCAGGTGCCCCAGCAGCGCCGCCCCGATCCCGCCAAACCCGAACATCAGCCCGAAGAACACCCCGGCGATCATCCCCACATTGCCCGGCACCAACTCCTGCGCGTACACCACAATCGCCGAGAACGCCGAGGCCAGTACAAAGCCGATGATCACGCTGAGCACGCTGGTCCAGAACAGGTCCACATGGGGCATCAACAACGTGAACGGCGCCGCGCCGAGGATCGAAAACCAGATCACCGCCTTGCGCCCGATGCGGTCGCCAATCGGCCCGCCAAAGAACGTGCCCGCCGCCACCGCGCCGAGGAACAGAAACAGGTGCAACTGCGAGCTGGCCACCGACAGGTCGAACTTCTCGATCAGGTAAAACGTGAAGTAACTGGTGATGCTCGCCATGTAGAAATACTTGGAAAACACCAGCAGCCCGAGCACCACCAGCGCCGCCATCACGCGCCGTTTCGACAAGCCATGCGTCGCCGCCTGACCGGCCTTGAGCTTGAACAGGTTCAAGTGCGTGCGATACCAGCGGCTGATCGCATACAGCAGCACCAACGCAAAAACCGCGAACAGGCCGAACCAGGCCACATTGCCCTGGCCGAACGGAATGATGATCGCCGCCGCCAACAACGGGCCGAACGCCGAGCCCGCGTTGCCGCCGACCTGGAACGTCGACTGCGCCAGGCCATAGCGCCCACCCGACGCCAGCCGCGCCACGCGGGACGCCTCGGGGTGAAAAGTCGACGAACCGATCCCGATCAACGCCGCCGCCAGCAAAATCAGCGGGAAGCTGCCGACCTGGGACATCATCACAATCCCCACCAGGGTGCAGACCATCCCGCACGGCAACAGAAACGGCTGGGGATGCCGATCGGTGTAATAACCCACCCACGGCTGCAACAGCGACGCGGTGAGCTGAAACGTCAGGGTAATCAGCCCGACCTGGGTGAACGTCAGGCCATAGCTGGCCTTGAGCATCGGGTAGATCGAGGGCAGCACCGACTGGATCAAGTCATTGATCAAATGCGCCAGCGCCACCGCGCCGATGATCCGCATGACCAGCGGGCTGGTCTGCCCGGCGGCGGGGGAATTGCTAAGAGCCATAAGAGGGTTCCGTACAGCGGGGGAATGCACAGGTGCAGGTGCGACAATGTGCCACTTTTGCCCAGGGCAAGGCTATCCCGTTAGGGAGCTAACGACTGTAGCGGTCACGCTTTGTAAAAGGCCAGCAGGGTGGATCGCTTTAATTTGAAGGATGTTTCCTAGACAATCCCCGGCGCCTTGTGCCTGTGGAAACCGCTGGCTAGTCTTCGATCCGTCACTGGAATCAGTGATCGGGTTTAGCAGCCCGTTTCAATAGACGCATGGTTCATGTCACCGCTTATGGTGGCTGTGCGTGGGGCGCCTTCGGGTGCGCTGGTTTTCCTATTGACCGGTCTGCTAACCCGCGTACAGCTACCACCCCTCGTTTAGCAGCGTGGGGGGTCGCTCTCTCGTTCAATAGGAGCCACACCATGACCAAAGCACTCCCCGATCCCCCGGTCGACTGCCTCGCCGTCAACGAACACCTCAGCTTCGAAGACGCCCAGCTCTACATCGCCCACCTGATCCACAGCGCCTCGGCCACCGTGCTGGACTGCGGCGACCACCTGCCCCCCCACGACCGCGCCAAGATCCACGCCGTGTGGCACCTGCTGGAAATGGCCAAGACCGTGATCGACCGCTCCATCGACTGCATGCCCCGCACGTCCTGACAGCCAACGCCGATCAAATGTGGGAGACCGGGGCGTGCCATAAAGACCTGCAAATCCCCCTGCCACCCGTCGGCCCAGCCAGGGCTTTTCGTTAAACAATTGAAAGCGTAGATAAAAATTCAATAAAAACGCTTGACGCTTTGTCGTTCTCCGCGAATAATGCGCGCCACTTGGCTACATAGCTCAGTTGGTTAGAGCATAGCATTCATAATGCTGGGGTCCGGGGTTCAAGTCCCTGTGTAGCCACCAAGTACCTGTTTACAGATGTCTCCATGAGTCTCTAAACAACCTCAAGAAGCCCGCCTAGTGCGGGCTTTCTTGTTTCTGGCTATCTCTCCTTGTATCCCCCTGTACCTTCCCTCCGTGTATCCCCCTGTGTATCCTCGAAAAATAATTGAACCGAGGGGATACAAGCCCAAATGAAGCGATCCGAGATAAAACGCCGCCCCCTTTCCGATACCGCATTGGCCGGCCTGGAGCCTGATGCCAACGAGTATCGCGAGCTGGACGGGAGCGGCCTTTATTTCCGCGTGAAGCCCGATGGCCAAAAGTCCTGGCAGCTTCGCTACAAGAAGCCCGACGGCAAATGGTCATGGCTTGGGCTTGGCGGTTACCCCGAGGTGAGCGGATCAGTCGCCAGACAGAAAGCTGCCGAATTGCGCACCGACGCCGCCGACGGCAAAAACCCGATCGTTACCAAGCAAGCCCGCAAGAAAGCAGAAAGAGATATCGCCGGCGAGACATTCGAGCCACTGGCGAGGGAGTGGTACGCCTCTCGTCTCACCAACTGGGACGCGGGCACCGCCAAGCGAATCATCGGTGCCCTGGAACGTCACGTCTTCCCGGTGTTCGGCAAGCGCCCCTACGCCGACATCACTCCGCTTGAGTGGATGGAGTTCCTACGCGGCATGGAACAGCAGGGAATTCTCGAGCAAATGAGCCGTGTGCGATCGTACTGCCGAGACGCCTACGACCTCGCCCGAGTAACTGGCCGGGCGACCCATAACCCGCTTGAGGGGCTGCAAAAATACCTCCAGTCAGGCAAGGCCGAGAACTACGCCCACGTCTCACCCGATGAGCTTCCCGGCCTGATCCGCGCCATCGCTGCCTATCCGCACGCCCACGATGTGCGCCTCGGCCTGCGCCTGCTGAGCCTGTTCGCCGTGCGCCCCAGCGAGCTGCGCGAGGCGCAGTGGTCGGAGTTCGATTTCGCCAAGAAGGTCTGGACGATCCCAGTCGAGCGCAAAGGCCGCAAAAAGGGACTAGAGCACCTGGTGCCACTTTCGTCTCAGGCGATCGAGGCGCTGGAGGAGCTGCGCCAGTACACCGGCAGCTATCCCCTTCTGTTCCCTGGCCGCAGCGACCACACCAAACCACGCAGTGACACCGTGTTTTTGATGGCGCTGCGCCGTATGGGGTATGAAGGCCGACAAACCGGTCACGGCTTCCGGCATATCGCGTCGACGGTGCTCAACGAGAACGGGTTCGACGAGAATCACATCGAGGCCCAGTTATCACACAAAAAGCCTGGCGTTGCCGGGGTCTACAACAAAGCCCAATACCTGCCGCAGCGCAAAACGATGATGCAATGGTATGCGAACTACCTTGATGGCCTTGCAGGCGGCGTAATAGTGCAAGGCAACTTCGGGCAAAGGGCCTGAGCAGGGCCTTCCAAGGTACTCGTAGACACATATAGACTGAAATCTAGCGCTGTTCAATTGCAGGCTATCAGACACACACAATATGTTAGCCCGATTAGCCGCACGGGGAGAGAAGCCCCCCATACGGCCAGCCGGCTTCTCATTCTAGGGTGACGGGATAGGGGTTGATCATGGAAACGGATAAAGAGTTTGATGCCTTTACGGACGAGGCTCCGTTCAAGCCAATATGGCGGCTGCCCGTTATGCAAGCACGCGCCAGGCTGGTACTTGCGAACCGATCAGAACACGAGATCAGAGTAGCCGCCTCAACTATCGAGTGGCTCACCAACGAATATTTTGAAAAAGAGAAAGAATCTTGGATCACCCACCAAGTGAAAACCAATGGCTCGATACTCCGTCATCTCCCCGAGGAGGACCGGACGGAATATGGATTGGGAACGCTGGTCGATCAAAACCCTGACATCATTTCTGATGAGTTCGATTTTCCGAATGAAGAGAACACTACCCGCCTGGAGGCACTGGAGGATAGTTTAAAAGGAGTCGACCTTGATGATGATAATTTCCCTGACGCAAAACCCTACGAATACTTCGCAGTTTTAGCATTGGTGCTCATTGGGGAAGCGATCCTTTCATACCAGGAAGATGAGTGGTGGCCACCCGTCCTGAAAGCAGACCTACCTATGGTGTGCCTTCGCTCCATTGCCAACAACGCGGTAGACATCATGGAGGTTATTTGTAGAGCAGAGCAGCGTCAGGACGAACACGAAATGCGCAAAAGAATCGAGTTTTTCTTGCGCGACAATGAAAAAAGAATCCCCGAGCAGGTAGAGGATCTGGTGAGGAAAAAGGTTTCGCTCGCAGCCAGTCTCGCAGCCAATGCTCGACATAAAGAAACAAGCGAGAGCAGGTCAGCAGCTCTGCTGTGTTGGGATAATACCGGGTCAAACTTCAGCAGCCGCACGGCCTTCGCTCGGAATAAACACAGAGAATACGGAGTTACCGAGAGAACGCTTTATGGATGGGTCACGGCGCACGTGCGTTCAAAGACCTGACTGACTACCATCTGCGCGCATACAGTACGGTATACGCGCTAACGGTACGGTCTCCGCGCATGCTGGTCTGTTGAGAGCACCGTCGCGCAATCATCCTGTTTCCCGTCTAGAACAGTATCGGGAAACGCAAAATGCACACTATCCACGCCCCACATCAGCCATCTGCCGCATCGGCACAGAACTTCGACCCGGCGATCACCTTGATCCGCATGCCGGATCTGGAAGCAATCACCGGCCTCGCTCGCCCCACTGTGTACAAGCGCCTCAAAGACGATCCGACTTTCCCCCGCCCAGTGCCGCTGAGCAACAGCAAGTCGCGCGGCTCGCCGGTGGGCTTCGTGCTGGCCGAGGTTCAGGCTTGGGTGCGTCAGCGCATCGCTTTGCGCGAGGTGGCCGCCTAATGAACAAAAAAAAGGCCGACCAACAGGCCAGCCACAAAAATACTCGCGTCGAGAATACCAGCGGAACCGCACAACGCGCTCGCCTTTTGGAGCGCCTGCAAGTTGGCCCGATTGATACCTTCACCGCCATCCGCGAGCTGAACATCGTTCGCCCTGGTGCCCGCATCAATGAGCTGCGTGGCTTGGGCCACAAGATCCTGACCCACCGCCTAACCCTGACCGACGATCAAGGGCGCACTCACCAGGGCATGGCGCTCTACTACCTCAGTACCAACCCGCCGGCGGAGGTAACAGCATGAGCGCCCGCATCATCCCCTTCGACTACGAAGGCCAGGCAGTGCGCTTCAATGGTGACGGCTGGCTCCATGCAACTGAGATAGCGGAGCGCTTTGGCAAAGAGCCTGCGCAGTGGTTGCGCCTCGACTCGACCAAGGAATACATCAATCGGCTGTCTGAGCGAATGGAAAAAAGTAATGTGGGGAAATCACACATTACTCTGGTGAAGACCCGGCGCGGCAACACCTCCACCAGCGGCACCTGGCTCCACCCAAAGCTGGCAGTGAAGTTCGCCCGCTGGCTCTCAGTGGACTTTGAGATCTGGTGCGACGAGCAGATCGACGCTCTGGTACGTGGTGACCAGGCCAAATGGCAACAGGCCCGCCAGCAATCGGCCGTCGGCTATCGCGGCCTGTGTGATGCGCTGGCGATCGCTTACGAAGAGAGCGGTAAAACTCCCCAGCGCCACCACTTCATCAATGAAGCGAAGCTCATCAACCAGGTAATCACTGGCGAGTTTGCCGGCCGCAATCGCGACGAGCTCACGGCGCATGAATTGTTGCTTGTCACCCTGATCGAGATCCGTGACGTGCTGCTGATCGGCCAGGGCAAAGACTTCGCTGCCCGCAAAGCATCCCTGTTGCGCTATGTCCAAAGCCTAACGGCCAAGCACCTCCGGAGTGATGCCGCATGACAGCTATGCTCATGATCAGAGACAAATGGCCGATAAATTCTATTGCCAGCAGTCGTGCTCGTCGGTATGGTTTGCCCGTCGCTGCAAATTCAGCGACCGGGCTTGGTAACCCGATCAGCAAAAGGCGCAACAGCGCCCCCATTACGATTGCAGGCGCTTTTTTTGTGCCCGCAGTTACGTGTTATGGCGGCTGTGCGTGGGAGGCATTCGTGCCTGCCGGGTTCCTTTTGCCCCGGTTTACCAACCTGCGCACAGCTGCCACCCATTCGCTTGGTAACGAACGTGGCAGCTCCTCAGCAGAAGGAGCTACACCGATGAAACACGCCATCATTCCGTCCGTAATTCGCGCATTTGCTCACCGCCGCATGGCCCTGAGCGCCCTCCGCGCAAACTCATCACTCTCCGTTCGTCTCGCCCGTTACAACTCCCACATGGCCATTGCCCGCTCCCTGGAGTCTATCGGGGGTGCGCAATGAATACTCCCGCCCGCGTCATCCAGGAAGTTGCCCACGATGCGCTCGAGGATCTCGAGAGCGCCCAGATCGCTCTACGCAAGATTGAGGCCGTCCTCTACGCCGCACTGGCAGACAAGGGCACCAGTCAGCACGTCCGCAACCTGGTAGACGTCGCGTGGAATTTGGCCGCTGACGGTGCCAACACCGCCGACTGCGACCGCGAGGCAATCTCCGCCGCTCTGTCCGGGTGCACTGGTCTGGGCGTCGAGGGTGAGCAATGAGACATCCTCTTGAGATCCAGAAGGCATATTGCGCAGAGCTTCTGCGAGTCATGATGCGTTATTCCTCGGCTGACGACATCGCGGGCATAACTGCCATGCTTGAAGATCGGGTGCGCGATTTGTTGAGGACCAAGTACCGGCCCGGCCTGAATGATGCGAGCTACGATCTTTATCGGCGTTTTAAATTGGATGGGGGTGCCCTATGAGCCGCTCCTACAAAGAAATCGCCGAAACCGCCATTAGTGATCTGTACGAAGCACAGGAAGCGCTAGGCAACATGCACGCGATCTTCACATTAATGCTCCAGCACTTCCCCGAAGACAGTACCGGCAACGCGTTCGCCCAACTCGGCATTCTCGAGGCGAATGACTGGTCCACGAAAATTTATCAGTGGTGCGAGTGCATGGAAAACGAGCTGGATGATGCGAACGCCGAGGCGAAGAAGACAGCACCATTGCCGCACTACCTGCTGGACCAGCGCAGCAACGATGTGGCCGACGCGATTTCTGCCGAGCGCTCACACGCGACCCGGTGGTGGACGCACTTGAACGAGATGCGGCGCCGCAAGGAACTGCCTGACTGGGTGGCGGCGGGCGTCGGCACGCATGATGAACACGATCTGATGCTGGAAAGCCGGAAGGCTGTCAATCAAGCCCTATTCGGATCGGACGACCTAGGCGGCGCTCAGCAATACCGCGAGGTCGCCCTATGAGCCAGCACATGCGTTCACATTCGATCCTTTTTATCAGCCCCACATCTTGTCCACCGCGTACTCACGCGAACCGCCGACGCACTGACCTAAGAGGTTAAGCATGAAAATTCAAAACGGCGCATCTGCGTCGACGGGATCGGCTTGCCTGAAAAAAGCCACCGAACTGTTTTACGTCACCCACCCGAAGGTGCCCAAGGCATTGTTGGGGCCGCTCTTGAGCGAGGCCGACGCTGAGTGTGGGCGCGTTGTTATGCGTAGTGCTGACGCTCAAGTGACGGCCTGCCTGGTTGACGGGATCGACGACATCACCCACTGGCACGGTGTGAACAACGGTCAAGTTTGCCGGGCCTTTGCTGGCGCTGATCGCCGGGTGGTCACCCATGGGTAACGTGACCCCAATCAAGCGCAAGGGCAGCAGCGTGCCGCTCACAGCGGGCGCCCACATCGACAGCACCAGCTATGCCCTACTGGTGGAAACCCTAGTCGGCTTCCTGGAGCTGCGCATCTCGGAAGGCGACCAAGGCCGCCACTGCGATGAGCTTGAACGCCTGACTCAGAAACTGGAGAACTTGGCCAAGCGGTTTACCCCGCCGAAGGGGGCCGCGTGACTAACGCAACGATCCTATTCCGTGATGCGCTCCAGGCCGTCTATGGCCCTCTCGACTGGCTACCAGAGCCCGACGGTGCAATCCACAGGTTCCGGGTGCCGGAGGATAAGCTTGGCTCGCTCAACGGCTGGTATGTGCTGTACCTGGACGGCATTGCATCCGGCGCGTTCGGCAGTTGGAAAGCCGGCGGCGCCAGCACCTGGTGTAGTCGCGAACCGGTGGACGCCCGCGAAGCGGTCCAGATCCGCGAGCGAGTTGACCAGGCCCGGCGCCAGCGCGAAGCCGAGCAACACCGGCGCCAGCAGCAGGCCGCCGAGAAGGCTAACCACTGGTGGCGCAATGCGCGCCGCGCCTCACCCGACCATCCGTATCTGGTAGCCAAGGCAGTTCGCTCCTACGGCCTGCGCCAGCGTGGCACTGACCTGCTGATCCCGCTCTATCTGGATGGGCGCTTGGTCAACCTGCAACGAATTGCCCCGGACGGCGACAAGCGCTTCCTGTTCGGCGGACGGATCAAGGGCACCTATTCGCCGCTGGGCATCATCGAGCCAGGTTCTGTGCTTTGCATCTGCGAAGGGTGGGCGACGGCCGCCAGCCTCCACCAGCACGGCGGCTATGTCGTTGCCGCTGCCATGAACGCGGGCAACCTGATCCCGGCGGCGATGAGCCTACGCGCTCGCTACCCGGGCCAGCCAATCGTCATCGCCGGCGACGACGACCGGCTCACCGATGGCAACCCGGGGCGCGCAGCGGCAAACGCAGCGGCGGCGGCGGTGGGTGGCCAAGTGGCTTTCCCTGAGTGGCCGGAAGGCGCTCCCGATGACCTCACCGACTTCAACGACCTCGCCAACTGGAAACTCGCCCATGTCCAAGCCTGACACCAACGTGATCAATCTTCGGCCGGACGCCGCGACCATTGCGCCAGATCGCCCCTGCTGGGCGGTGTATGAGCATTGGGTGATCAATGAGAAGGGCCGCAAGCTGCGCCCGGGCGTTTACTGGCATAGCTTCAAGCGCGCCGCCGCTGACCAGGACGACGCCGAGGGCGATACCGGCGACCGGCCTATCAATGATGAGTGGATCTCCAGCCCCGTCACCGTCGTCGCCCGCACCACCAACAGCGACGATGGCAGCGAGGGCCGGCTGCTACGCCTAGTCACAGAGGGCGGCATCAAGGAATGGATCATCGCCATGGAAGTGTTCGGCGGCAGCGGCGAGGACGCCCGGCGTGCCTTGTTCGGGATGGGCGTCATTATCGCCCTCAAGAAGCGCGGCACGTTCATGGAGTACCTGCTCGACCAGCATCCTGCAGAAGTGTTTGCCACCACCAGCCGGCCGGGTTGGCATGAATCGGGCGCATTCGTGCTGCCTGGGCGAACCGTCGGCAGCGCCAATGTGCGGTACCAGGCCAGCAACAAGGCTCAGGTACTTTTCAGCCGGCGCGGCGAGCTGGCGCTGTGGCAATCGGAGGTGGCCGCCAAGTGCGCGGGCAACCCGGTGCTGACGCTGGCGATCGGCTGCTCACTAGCTGGCCCACTGCTGAGTTTGGTGGGCGTGCTGGGCGGTGGTGTTCACCTGGTGGGCGATAGCTCAAGCGGCAAGTCGCTGGCGCAGTTGATCGGCTCGTCGGTATGGGGCGACCCGGGCGTGTTCGCCGCCAGTTGGGACATGACCAAGGGCGGCCTGGAGATCGAAGCATCGAGCCGCAATGACACCATCCTGCCCTTGGATGAGATAAAGCGCGCCGACCCCAAGCGCGTACAGGAAATGGCGTACTCCCTCGCCAACGGCCAGGGTAAGGGCACCATGACCCGTGAGCGCGAAGGCCGCGCTAAATTGAGCTGGCGCCTGCTGACACTCTCCAGCGGCGAGCGCTCACTCTCTGAACACGCGGCCATATCCGGCAATGCCGCCCACGCTGGCGCCGAGTTGCGCATGGTCGACGTGAACGCCGGTACCCGCACACACCGGGCCTTCGACGAATTGCACGGGCTTGAGGGAGCGGACTTTCACCGACAGCTCACCGTGGCGGTCGGCGCCCACCACGGCCATCTTGGGCCAGCCTTTGTCGAGAAGCTGCTCGAGAGCGACGACCGAACGGGCCTGCTGGAAGACTTCGCCGGTGTACGCGCCAGCTTTGTTGAAGATAACGCCCAGGCCGGCCGCGTAGCCGATCGGTTTGCAGTGATCGCACTGGCCGGTGAAATGGCAATCGCGTATGGCCTGCTGCCTTGGGTGCCGGGTACCGCCCTCGCCGACTGCCGCTTGCTGTACGGCGAGTGGCTCAGCCGGGTTGGTAGTGGCAATGCAGAGGATCGACAGATCCTGGCCGGCATCTTGGACTTTATCGACCGCCACGGTAGCAGCCGCTTTTCAGATGTCGACGATCAAACGCCTGACACCAAGGTTTTCAACCGGGCCGGTTACTGGGAGCTGGCGGGCACCAACCGCCTGTACCTGTTCAACAAGTCGGCGCTCATCGAGGCGGCGCACGGCTATGGCATGTCTCGCATCATCAAGGCTCTGGAGAGCGCTAACGTCCTCGCACGCCGTGACAACGAGCGTAAAACCAAAAACTACCGACTCCCTGGTGGTGGCCAGGCTCGTCTCTATGTGATCGATCCAGACATCATGGATCGTGAAGGCGGTGGCGTATGAACGTCACTCAAAGACCAGCAATCCAGATTGCCCAAGTTCACAGGAACCTAGAATCACTGGCAACAGTGGCAACACCGGCAACGGCCTTGTGTGGCGTGGCTTACAGCCGTTGCCACCCTATAAAAAAAGTGGCAACAACTGGCAACGCACACCTCATTTTCAACATAAGAACCCCGCACTTTCCCTTCATTTGGTTATCACTGTTGCCGGTAGAAAACCGGTGGCAACAGTTTGGCAGCATCGGCAACGCCTGGAGGCCACGGTTTACGGGGCTGTTGCCACTGTTGCCGCTGTTGCCGGTGTTTTTGAAATCACAGGAACACTGGATTACCGGCAATCATGCCGAGGTGACGGTATGAGCCTCCTTTCCAGCCTGCTCGATCACATGCCGCCAGCCATTGCAGGTGCCGACTCCACAAATTTGCGGAGTCGCCTTGAACCTCGCCCGCGCCTGGTGCTGGCCAACCCTGTCGAGCGCACTCCCCGACTCATCACAAGCCCACACGCAAGCGCCGCCACCGCCACGCCCGAATGGCGGCAAGCCCGTGACCAGTACCTCACCCACATTATGGTTTGTCGGAGCTGCTACGCGCCCACGGGCCGCTATTGCACGGCTGGCGCCCACCTGCGCGCCAGCTACGACGCCACACCTATGGAGGCGCACCAATGACGCCCAGCCTTATCACCCGCTTGTGCAACATCGGTATGAAACCCGGCATCAGCGCCGCCACGCAGCTCATCACCACCCGGCGAATATGTCGCGCCATTGCTGACCAGCTCGACGTTATCCGCGGTGAACGGCGAGCCCTACGCCGGCAAGCGGGAAAGCTGAAAGCGTTTCTCCCATTCACCCGGCAGACCATTGCGGAGCTGGAGGAGCAGGCCAACGAACACCAGGAGGCTACCCGCAGCGGAGCGTGGAGCGCACTTGCTGGGTTTGGCCAATCACTGATGTTCGACCGTGAGGGGCTGGCGCAGGCGTTGGGCTTCGACCAGATGTGCGACCTGCTAAGCGTCAACCCAGTACATCGCCAACAGGCCAGCGCAGACGGTGATACCAGCCTTCGCGGAGTGGCGCACCTATCCCAGCTAGAGGACAGCGCCGACCGCAAGAGCGACGAATGGGGCGCCGGTGGCCCGCTGTATCAAGCCTGCCACGCGGCCATGATCCGGTTCATCAGGGAATGCCCAGAAGACCAACTACCCGACCCATTCGCCCCTGGTGCGCCGTTCGGCCCAAAGCTGCCGCCCGCCCTGAGCATCGTCGGCGACTGACCATTTTCCGCGCCACGTTTTGCGAATCACGAAAACGTGGCGCGACAACGAGCAACACCACCGGGCAGCAGCCCATGACCAGCGCCAGCGGCGCATAGAGGAAAACATGACTGACCAAGACAGCAACACAACGGGCCAGGCGCCCACGCACCGGGAGCGTTTCGCCGAGGCGTGCAAGGTGACTGACTTCGCGATCAACCCGAAAGCGGTGGCTGGGTATTACGTCTGGGGCGTTGACCGCATCGTCAAGGGCGGCCGTAAGGAGATCGATGGCCCGTATTACACCGAGGATGAGGCTTGTATAGCAGTAGATCTGATGAAGCCAATAGAGCCGTTCGCTCGAGCGTTTGTGTCCACCCATTGCTGGGCGTGGAACCCTGACCCGCGCCGTGAAAAGGCGATCCGTGACGACGCCATGGCATCCCGAATGATGCTCGCCATGCAGATCGGCGCCGAAGTACCAACCCACACCACCAGCGACAAGTAGGAGAAACAAATCATGCCCGCACTTTCGATTGAATACACCCCGATGAGAAACATTAGGCTTTGCGCGCAGTTGCGACAATTCGGAAAGTCTTACCCGCTCGCCGTCCGCACGCCGGCGGAAGCCATAAAAGCCTTATGCGTGCAGATCCCCGGGCTCGAGAGATTTATCTCCAACGCCAAGTCGAGAGGTCTGGAGTTTGCAGTGTTCGTGGGCAAGAAGAATGTCGGAGAGACGGAGTTGGGTTTCCAGGGCGCAGGCGACATCATCATTGCGCCCGTGATCACCGGCAGTAAGCGTGCAGGCTCTCTTCAAACCATTGTTGGCGGGATATTGATTGCAGCAGCATACGTGCTGTCTTTCACCCCATTCGCTGCCGCGTCACCTTTTCTGTATTCGGCAGGCGCTGCAATGTCCATCGGAGGGATAATTCAGATGCTCAGCCCTCAGGCCGGCGGCCTCAAGACCAGCGCCGCGCCCGAGAACACGCCTGGATACGCCTTTGGCAGTGCCAAGAACACCACGGCCAGTGGCAATCCGGTGCCGCTCTGTTACGGCAGACGGCGGGTAGGCGGAGCGATCATCAGTGCTGCCATTTACGCAGAAGACCAGATGTAGGAGCCACAGGGCGGTGCTAAAGTGGCCACCTCATGGAAAGGAGCTCTCATGCTGAAAATTACCGCTGTTGCCGCCCTGGTTGCCCTGGTGGCCGGCTGTGCTACTTCTCCGGTACCCACGAAAACCGCTGTTGCGGTGCCTCCTGAAAGGGTTCTCGCATATCAGACGAGCTCCCCAGGTACCGGCACGCTGTCGGTAACCCGCGACACGGGCCATACGGGAAGCCTTTGCTCGGTTGGCCTTTTCGTAGACGGAAAAGTGGCGGCATTACTCAAGCCTGGAGAGAAGGTTTCCCTCCACGTCCCAGCAGGGTCTGTTGTTGTCGGTGCGGCATACCAAGGAAGCGGCATCTGCGGGATGGGCGCGGACAGACAAGAGCGAGAGGCAATCGTCAGTGGCGGAAAGGTAAAAAACTACCGAATATCAACAAGCGGTGACGGTGTTTTAGACGTTCTCCCTACCACGCTGTAGCGAAAAGATAGGGCCACCTTCGGGCGGCTTTGTCACGCTTTGAGACAGACGATATGGTCTCACTCAGACCAAATCGTCTGTTTCGCCATATCGCTGGTAACCACTCAGGTAACCACCAAAAGTAACCCCATACATAATTGTCATCCACCAAAGCAATTTCGGCCACGAACTCAACGAGCCCAACGTAATCGTGCTATCGCCTTAAATTGGGGGATGCCGACAGACCCCCTCTCATTCCGAGCTTTTGAACCAGGTCTAGTCAGCAACTCCTCAATAGCTGGGCGCTCTGCCTCGTAGATCGCGAATGCGTTCAGGTCAGCATCTAATAAAACCAACTGGACAACATCGAATGGCTGCCTGAGGTCAATGGAGCCCACTCGGCCGACAACTTTTTTCAAATTGGCAATCACCCGCCCTTTGATCTGTATTTGGACCGAACCCCCTTCCCTTATTTCTGTGGCGTCGTAACCCGCTGTACGCGCCGCGTGCAGATCCAAACCAAGAATCGCAGCAGCTTCGCACTCGGCAATTTCGCCAGTGATACCTAGGGGCTTTCCGGTCAACTGCTGGTATCGGGTGGCAAGTCGTTTGGCCTGCTTCAGAAGTTCAATTAGCTCCACACGGTCAGAGTCAGCCGGTGTGCGCAAGCTGGGTTCGGTCATGGTGTATTGCTCTTAGTTTTTGTCAGCAACATATCTTCGCCCGCGTCCTATCGTTATGCGTCTTGGTCGGCAGACCTCACCGTCAAATACTACCCTCGCGCTTAACTGACAGTATTCGGATTTCTCCAAAAAGATGAGTTGCGCGCCCGAATGTCCTCCCAACCTGAACAATTGCACCTCCCCGGACTAACTTTTGCCAACAGGCCGCGAGCGTCGTCATCTGCTCCAGGCCGATCCGATGTCAACATTTGTCAACATCGAGCCTGGCTTGAGCACTCGATCCGATGTCAGGTTTTGTCAGGTTCTGGTGCTCCCCCGATGACAGACTTTTAAAGGTCGTTGGCGCTGAGCAAACGGCAGAAATCGGACAGAAGCGGACGGTCGGCTACTCTGGCTTGGATGTCTTGTCACTTCTAGCCAAATTATTCATCATATTAGGAATCAATAGTTCAACAAATCCAGCCATCATTGCAATCATATAGATGCCGTAGTGCTCTGGAGATTTAGCTATAAACGTGAAGGCTATTTCCGATTTAATTGCAAAATATGAAAACACCGCAGCTGTGACCGCAATTAATATGCGAGACTGCCCAATTAGGACATTGGTTCTCTTGTCTGCGTCTAGATCTATCTCCAGAGTCGAAAAACCGATAGAAGTTGACAGCAATCCACCTAAGCTGCCACACAGGATCACATAGAGAAAGGTTTTTATATCATCTGACTCAATATAAAAAGTTGTGGCCAGTAGAACCGCAGCAATTACAACAACCGATTTTAGCGCACTAACTGTATATTCCAGACGCCCCTTGAGAGTTTTTGTTTTTAGTATTCTTTCCTCGGCATGTTTAAGAAGCAACTGGGCTTTGTCATAATGACCTACCGCATTCGCCGTCATAGCTCTAGCGATCTGTTTATTGACAGGTTCCGAGTCACTAAGCTGTTCGGGTAGCCAAGAATAAATCCGCCCTAAGTCGACGGAAATTTTCATATGGCAAGACATGATTTCTTTAGCACGTTCGTGATCGTCATTGATATCAATACGGATTGCGTTTTTTGTTCTGTAAACTACAAACTCTGGAAGTTTTGAGTAAATTTTCTCTATGCACTCACCATCGTTGTCCTTTTCATCAACAATGTAGTCATATGGTTTTTTCAGTTCTCTTTGACGTGGTGCGGCATTAGTGAGTTGACCTGTAGACTCTTCATCGGACGGCGCGTCGGATTGGGTTGCTGTATTCATTGAGTTAGGTATATCAAGGAGGGTTGAGGCACTAAATAAAGTACCGAATTCGTATTTTTACCGATGATAGCTGTTGGCCATACAAAAAAGCTACCTAGTGGTCTGGACGTTGGATGCAGCCTACCGACCCGCTGGGCGTGTGTGACTACTATGTATGGGTCAAAACCTGCCAGTATCCACCTAGGTATCCACGAATTGACGCTGATCCAAGATGGATACCCCGCGTTGACCAGGCGCGGTGACCACCATCAGTGACCAATTGGCGCTGGTCACTGCCACAAGACGCCCAATTTGCGAAACACCCCATGGACGACTCTCGTCAGGTGACGGTGGACACGTTTTCGCGCAGTGCTTCGCGCACGTCCGTCGCGCACGTGGTCAATGCGCGAAGCCCTCCCTCGGCAAGGTTTCACGCACCCTTCACGCAGCATATTCACGCACTGGGCCGAGTGATGGCCAGGCGGTCCGCAGACGCTCAAACCTCAGCAACGGCCTCTGGACTGCACAGTAACTCCTCAAATTGCGCACAGGAAGTACGCAGCTCAGTACGCACGGTTGGTACGCATTTGGGCACGTACCGATAGCAGGTTCGCACTGAGGTTCGCACCCTCTTACGCGAACCTGGTGCGAACTAGGCCGCCAGCCTGTTATCAAAAGTTATGGTTGCCAGGCGCTAGTTTCCACTGCGGTTTCCACCTGAAATAGAGCTTTTACCTGGAAACCGTAAGCCGCACTGAAATTTTATGGCGGCTCCTAGTTCGGCCCGTCAGCCACAGGAGAGTAAATTGGCACATGCGCGATATTCTCCCACCTTCTCGCTGAAACTCTTCGGGCAATTTCAAGGCTTTCACCTGATGTCGACGATCTAATCTTCGATATGCTTTTATTAAATTCATGGGGTACTAAGTAGCTTGTATGATCCTTTATGATGATGCCCGCATCAGTAAATTCTATGATTGAGGCCCCAAGATCGACAGAGAGGTTTCCTGCCACGATATCGTAAGAAAAATCTTGATAACCGATCTCATACAAACTTAACAATAGCACATCAAAGTCTTGCTCAGAATCACTCCACGTCCTGCCCAGCTCCGACTCTATAACAACGGAAACTGCCAAATAATCACACAAAAATAAATTCAGCCTCAATGGCATATATATTCGACGCCCGCCCCATAGCGAGCATATAAAAAACACCTCTCTAAACTTAATTAGAGGAACAATATTACGATCAAACTTGTGAAAGAAAAAACGATGAAAATCATCGTCACTTTCTATAAAAAACAAACCTGACGAGTCATTAACTATAAGATCCACGGCATCGCAGGAAATGAGGTATGCAGGTACCTTTTTACATTTGGCGAGGATAGAGTCACAAACCAACTTAATTGCATCATCAAACTTTAGAACATCTCGCATTACAGCAATCTGCGTAGACCGAACCTCACCACTTTCATCGAGCAACTTTATCTCATCAACAACCATCTTCCCCTTATCTGATCGGAAGACCTTTCCGTTCCCATCCAACAAGCTAGCGAGATAGCCTTCATGGTATTTCAATCTAGCTTCCGTACTATCCAAGTATACTTCTGTAACTTCAACACCTAGAGTTAGACCTTCAACAGATGAAATTGAAAAATCAGGGGCCTCAGACTCGCAAACTAAACCATCAAAATTCAACCCAAAAACAGATCTAAAAAGCTTCCATTCATCGTCTTTATTCATGTGTTTTCAGTCCTGCGCCGACCTTTCAAAGAGGTAAATAACCATGGGAGATTAGCACTACAAATGGATTTGATACGCTTGATGGGAGGTACGGATATTGTAAGGAGAGGACTATTTCATTCACTCAGAATGGAAGCCACTTTGACCACGCTTTGACGGAATGTAAGACAGGCGTGAGACGGAATCCAAGCAGGGTGGGCGTCTGAGGCTTGCTCCATGCGGGGGCCGTCAAAGAACCGGGCTTTGCCGTCTCATACCCCCGACAGACCCCAGACAGCTTTCCAGGCACCGGTGCTACGCTTCCTCGAAACACGGAGAGCCACCATGACGGACACCAAATTGATCGCCAGCCTGTTCGACCGCCTCAATCAAAACCAGCTCGCCCTGGGCGCCGCGGTGGAGGAGCTTTCCAACTGGGTCGAACAGCGCGGATCGGCAGACATTGCAAACAACGTGCGCGGCGCTCTCGAAACGCTCGATGAGAACCTGGTATTCATTCGCCAGGGCATTGCTGAGCTGACCGTCGCCGGGAGTCTGGGCCAGTCGTGACGCTGGTTAGGATTCTGGACAGGCTCTGGACGGCTGGAGAGGCCGCAGTTCTTCCGGTCCGGCCCGCAGGCCATAGCCAGCAAGGGCTGATGGCAGATCGGGCATGCGGCCGCATAGCCACGTCGTCCAGAAACAGGGGCGAGCCGCGACAGTCACTTGCGGGACAAGTGGCGCACGATCGAACCCGGCAAACGCGGCCATAATCCTTGACCAGCCTTGACAAAATTTTAGACAGGTCTTGACGGATTTATCTGGCGCCACCAGCGGCGGGAACGCTCAAAGCCAAGCAGGACAATGCTTTGCGGGCATTCGCTTGGCTAGACCAGCACCAGCCTCGTCTAAAATTCGAGAGGCGGCCGTCAAGGTAATTACTCGCTCAATATCGAGGCCCTGCTGGCGGGATGGGGTGGTGAAATACCGGGCCACACGAATGCTAAGCGCGCCGGGCAATACTAGACAGGCACTAGACGGATTTTCGCGGACAGCCCGCGGGGAAATTGTCCCCAGCCCAAGCAATGCGCCGCTTCCAGCGTTAAAGGTGGCGTGCTGGTGCTTGATGCTCGTCAAGTATTTTCCGGGGCTTCCAGCGACCTGACAGCAGGTCGGAGCAGGTGGTGAACGAGTCGTTCACCCTGGAGCGGAAACCGGTCGGTATGTCAGCCTAGCCAGCACGCGGTTTCAAGGTAGTTGCTCACGCCCGCTGATAACATCTGCAGGTCATCTGCTGGCCCGCTTCATTCCGGCGCCAGCATCAACCGCGTACCGAGGATAGAGCCGTGTCCGTTATTGACTGTGATTATCTACCCGCCGATAAGGTGGTGTTTCCGCCGGAGCTGGCGCTGCTGATTGTCAGGAAGGCCAGCGCAATGGCGGCAGCATTCGAGGAGCAAGCGCTCGACCAGCTCACCAAGGACGCCCGGCGCGCCCTTTCGCAAGGATCTGAGCTAAGGCGGGTCATCAGGGAGATGCGCTTGTAGGTGACCCGCTGGAAATAGTGCTACCTGGTAGAACAGGCTTAAACCAGTCAGGCACAAAAAAGCCCCTCCTAAAAGGGGCCTTTTGTCATGCCATAGCCACTTAAGAAAAGGTGTTCTGGGTGGTTAGGGACATCGGATTGATAGGAGCAATATTGTAACGCTCCGGCTGGACCGCTCCGCTTTTTACCAAGCGTTCAAAGCGATCGTTCATATCATTCAGACGCTGAGCTCGATCAGTCGAGCGTTGGGCGAGCTCTCGCTGTACCGCTTCAGAGGTACGCTTGTCGATGGTCATCTGTGATCCCTCGTGGTCCGTTATTGATAGTGAAGCATAAAGGCTGATTGCTGGCGCTCTGCATGCTCAGCAAGCAGTTCCGAATAAATGCGCAGATTCTGCCTAAGCACTGAGTCATTCGTATAGTCCTCAATCTTAAGCTTCAGACCGTCGGTCAATGTCTGGATTCCAATCATCCGACCATGAGAATGCCACCGATTGTTATCACTGAGGTCTTTGGCGATTTGTTCGGCGCGCTGTTCCTTCTCGATTTGCGTGACCGGGGCGCCCGGATTAGTGATCGAGTGCGTCGCCCAATCCTTGAATTTGTATTTCACCAGCCACTGCTTAAGAAGGCTCACGGAAAGATCCCTTGCCTGCTCATAGCGACGCAGTGTCGCGAGGTCTAGCCGCTGTAACATCAAAAGTTCGGCGTCAGTCAGCTTGTTATTAGCTGACTTTTCTATGAGCTCGTTGACCTTATCGATATAACCAAGTGCTGGCACAAGATTTCCATTCTCAAGTGGGACCTGTGGGTCGATTGGTCCGAGAGAAGACGTGTAGTCCATGAAAATCTTATCGCCAGACATACAGAAAATGGTTCCGGCAGACATCGCAGCCGTGGGCACGACAAAAAGCACCTCAGTGAAGTGATGGCGAGTAACTTCTACCATTTTCTCTACGGCCTCAACTACACCGCCGGGTGTAGCGAGCAAAATGCAGATCCGGCCCTGTACGTCAGTGCTCTTAGCTTGGGCGACAATAGCCTCCACAGCTACAACGTAAGCGCTCAATACCGCTGGATGGATGGGACCTGCATAAGCCAAAACTGGACACTGGAAATGCTGAGAAACCAAAGACCTATAATGGCCTAAAGCCATCAAAATGTGATTATCTAAGCTTGCCATTCCATCCCCCCATCCATTGGTTTTTGTTGATGTGGAGATTAGTGCGGTTTTAGCGATCTGCAAGCGAAGGGCGAAATGGACAGAATTCATTGGTTTATAGGCACGAACGCATCTCGACCAACGAGTTATCACTATCAGGTGGAACTCACCTTAAGGCAACTGACCATTACCCCGAAACAGGGTAGCGCTTGCGGTGAAGGTGCAACACGACTCCAGGATCACCGCTGCAAGATGTGGCGATGACTCCTCAAAAGCGAAGAACGAGATAGTCGGGCCACTTTGGATTGATCCATCAATGGAAGTGGTGGTGTCGACCATACCTTTGCATTTGTGGCGGGTTTATCGCGATGCCGTTACCGTTCGTCGGGGACAAAGCAACGAACCTAAACGGTTTTTTCAGCCAGCGTGAGACAGGCCAAAACGCCCCAGCAGCAAGCGCCGTGTATCCCCATGTGTATCCCTTAATAATACGACCATGAAAATAAACAACTAAAACAGCAACTTAACATACCAGTTCAAATGTCTGTGTACGCCAAGTACCGATCCATAGACGTCTACAGCAGTCTATGAATCACCTCAAGAAGCCCGCCTCGTGCGGGCTTTCTTGTTTCTGGCTGTTCACCTCTGTCTACGCCTATCCGGCCATGCTGCAAAAATAACGGCGATCATTGCTGAGCGGGGTTAGTGCACGGACTTGCCCATCCGTTTGCGTTCGAGCGGACCAGTCATTTGCATCGGATTTGACCAGCACGACTCGTGGGCATGACCGGCAGAAATCGGCCAGAAGCGGTCACTGCGCATCACATCCCCGGCCTGAAAGCCTGGATAGCCGAGTTGACCGTTCACGATGCAGTGCAGCAGCATGTGATCAATCATTAAGTGCTTCCAGGAAACCTATGCATAGCCCTGTAGATCTTCATGAGTTGTTGGCGCACGTCAGAGATGAACCGTCGTTCATACGATTTATCGAAGCCCTCGGTGTAGATTTCGCCAGCGGGCGTTTAATTGAAAAGACATCGCCTTCATCGGTCTATGGGCCAAGTGCTCTTGGCTGGGAAAATGTGTCCGTTGACGCGTTTTTTGATGCGGCAGCTTCGTGGGCAGACGCCAGTTCCCGACTTGCCCAAGAGGATAGGTCGATACCCAATGTTTGGCATCGCTGTGCGGCCATTTTGCTGGCTGGGAAGTATTATGAGTGACACGGGTACGACATCCGTAACGTGGAAGGGAACCGTGGACGGGAGGTTGCCAAAGAACCAACGCAATAAGCTTTTGGTTGAAGCCGAAGCCTACGGTTTAACGTTGAATGATCTTGCTGCCACCTGCGAGGAATTCGGCGTGGCCCCCAGCAATCTGCTGAACGAGCTATCCATAGCGGTTGCTGAAGGCTACTTGGCAGGGGCTTTGACTTACGAGTTCTGCGATGGCGTCATGAACGGGCTCATCGCTGCCATCGTTGATGTGGGCATGACCAATGACATGCCGCAGCCTGCTTTCTCGCTTTATCAGGCCTTTGATCAGGGGGAGTGGGTGCGCCATGATGATCCGCCGGAGATTGATACCATTGAGAAATATGTGAAGCCGCTGGTTGTGCAGATAGTGCGTGAGTTTCAGGGTGGTAGCGGATATCGGCCAGAAGCAGATCTTTAAGCTGGAAAAATAAATCCTTCGAATTTCTTCCCGCTTTGAGAGTTTGTCTACGCACTTTTACGCTTTCTGGGCTGGTAAGCAGAGTTGGGAAATCAACTCGTCCCCTCTTCAAAAGTAGGTGCAAATGATGGCTCCCTTCGTTCTTCAGGACTTTGACGTTGGATGGGTCGCTACCGACGCCCTCGGACAGGTTGCGCTCTTCACTACAGGTGGCCCCGGACCAGTTCCTGATTCCGCGATACCCTCCGTCGAAAACTCCGAAGAATTTGTCCTTTCCTTGCCGAAAGTGTCCGATGTAGATCGGGCCACTGTTGGGGCTGGTGCAAACGCTTTCGTTGAATTTGCTAAACGTGGGTTCTTTGCTTACGACTGGTCGGACGTTCATCGCGATTCACGCCAGGCGTTGAGGGGGTATGAGCTGCAATACCGTCCCCAGAATCCACTGAAACTATTCGATTTGCCTGCCCCATTACGGGCATTGACTGAGGTTACCCGGCTATCTCACGTAATCTTCGGAGCATCCATCATAGTGATAGGTGATCAGGTTTCTTAGCCTTTATTCGGCGATTAGGGACCGCTTTTTTGGGGCGGAAGCGTTCAGTTGCATACGGTAGCTATCGGCCAGGAGCAGACATCGAGTGCCTGCGAATTCAGGGCCGACTCATTCTGCACCAGACTGTAGCGCCCAAATACCCCCCCGCTGTATCTGCTTCTACCTGAACATTGCCGGTTAGCATGGCTCCTCATCCAAGGAGGTATTGCGCGATGCCAGACGCTACGAATCTCTACCTGTTCATTGTTGCCGCCTTGCTGCTGCTTATTGTGCCGGGCCCTAACATGGCAATCGTCACCAGCCACGCAGTTGCCCACGGCTGGCGAGCTGGCCTCGCGGCAGCACTCGGAATAACCCTGGCCGATTTGCTGATGACCGTCCTGGTTAGCGCGGGTCTAGGGGCGCTGGTGATGAGTTGGGCACCGGCGTTCGACTTGCTGCGGTGGGCAGGTGCTTGCTATCTGATGTGGCTGGCTTGGCAAGCATTGAAGGCTCCCCCTTCGGATACTGACACTCAACCTACGCAGGCTTCATTGCGGAAAATCTTTACCCGAGCCACGCTCAATAGCCTGTTAAACCCAAAAGCGCTGTTGTTCTTCATGGTATTCCTACCGCAATTCGTCACCGTAGGCAGCAGCAGCGTCACGTTGCAATTGATGTTCTTGGGTGTGCTGCTTGCGCTGATCGCCTTGGTGTTTCATTCCCTGCTCGGATTTTGCGCCGGACGGCTTCATGCGCGCCTGCGCAAAGGCTTGATCTCCAAACGCCTAGGCGCTTATGGCTTCGCTGCGGTAATGGCTGCTCTGGCAGCACGCTTGGTCTTTCTAAACCGACCGGTTTAAAGACCCCAAGTCCGTCCGACGTCACATGTTTCAACATCGCGCCAGGCCCGCGCACATCGATCCGATGTCAGGTTTTGACCGGTCGCTAGCGCTGCCAAAAATCAGAAATCGGCCCGAAGCAGCCGGTCGCGGCAGCTTGAATAAAGCAGCAAGAATCGGATAGTAAGTACTGTACGACTTCCAGTCTGATAGGACTCCAAACCAATAGGAGTTCGACCATGGCGTTCCGTATAACTGGCCTTTCCCCCGAACCATTCCAGTCACTGTTTGGATTGCCCGACCAAGAGCTGGCATCTCTTGGGATGAAGCGTTATATCGTCGACAGCAACCCAGGGTTTCCTGACCGTATCGAAATGAAAGATGCGGAGCTAGGTCAGAGCGTGCTTTTACTCAACCATGTCTGTCAGCCAGCCAAAACGCCATACCGCGCCTCACACGCGATCTTCATACGGGAGTGGGCCACGCAAGCTTATAACGCAGTCGATCAGGTACCTGAGTCTATGCGAATACGCCTGCTATCACTTCGCGCGTTCACTGATGATGGGATGATGCTCGACGCCGACGTAGCGGATGGAATAGCAATAGAACCTGTAGTCACCCGGATGTTTGCCAATCCAGAGGTTAGTTACATTCACGTTCACAATGCCAAGCAGGGTTGCTACTCCGGGCGAATAGATCGGGCGTAGTCAACACCGGTCTTGGTGGCTCGTCCTTCTGTCGACTCTGCCGGTAACCGACTGGCCGGTATTGGCCGATAGCGGGCTATCAACCCGAATGATCTCCAAGAGTCACTCGCTGACTCCAGAGATCACACGCCACTGAGCATCAACCGGCAGACATCAGCTTGCTCAGGCCACACTGCTGGGTACGTTCGTACCCATACCTTCAGGTAAATAGTGGCTGATTTCTTCTATTTCAGCCTGGCCAAGACGAACGCTGATGGCATCGATCAATCCATTCACCTGTTCAGGCCGGCGTGCGCCTACTATCGCGCCGGAGACTGCCGAATCACGCAGCACCCAAGCGATGGCGATGGCCGCCGCACTGACCCCATGCCTGGCACCAATGTTTGCCATCACTTCTACCAAAGCGAGATTCTTGCTGAGGCGAGGTTCCTGGAAGTCGGCGCTGCGCGATTTTCGCCAGTCGTCGTCGGGCAGCTGTGCAATCCGCTCGCGGGTCATGCTTCCCGTCAGTAGGCCAGATTGTAAAGTCGAGTAGGCAATCACGCCGACCTGCGCCGTTGCGCAATAAGGCAGAATATGGTCCTCGATATCACGCATCAAAGCTGAATACGGCGGTTGAAGGGAGGCGATATCGGTGACCGAGCGGGCTCGCTCAAGCTGGGGAACATCGAAGTTTGACACGCCAATTGCCCTTATCTTGCCCTGCGCCTTGGCTTGGGCCAGAGTCGCCAAAGCCTCCTCGATGCCTTCGCTGGTCCCATCTGCCGGGAACGCTGGCCAGTGAATCTGATAGAGGTCGATGACATCGACCTGCAAGCGACGCAGGCTGTCCTCGATCTCTTTCATCAGTGACTGGGGGGCGAGCGAATGAGAAATCTCACGGGTCTGGGGATCCCACACCAGACTGCCTTTGGTGAATACCAATGGACGACGCGAAGCCGGCACCTGACGCAGCAATTGCCCCGTCAACCGTTCGGCATGGCCGAGTCCATAGACCCCCGCTGTGTCGATCCAGTTGACGCCGCGCTCGACCGCGTACTCCAATGCCGCCAGGCTATCTCGGTCATCTTGTGCCCCCCAGCTGAACTCCCACCCTTGCCCCGCAATGGCCCAAGTGCCCATGCCAATTGGCGAAATCAACAACTCGGACGTACCCAGTCGATTCTTTTGCATAAACACCTCACATCGATTGATGCGCAAAGTATCCATGGGGAGGTTACCGACGATAAGATAGCCAATCGTGTTTGAACTACTGAACCCTATTCATGAAAACCCCATGCGATCTTTCCGAACTCGACGCCTTCGCCGCAGTGGCTCGCCATCACAGCTTTCGCAAAGCGGCCGACGAGCGAGGGGTGTCTGCATCGGCCCTGAGCCACGCCATGCGCGCCTTGGAAGGCAGGCTGGGAGTCAGGCTGCTCAACCGTACCACTCGCAGCGTGACGCCCACTGAAGCAGGCAATCAACTGCTCGCTACGCTGGTTCCAGCGTTGGCGGAGATCGCCAAAGGGCTGCATGAACTGACCTTCAAACAAGAAGTTCCCACCGGTACGCTGCGATTGAACGTATCGCGACCCGCAGCCCACCTCGTCATTGCGCCACTGCTGGCGCCATTCACTGCCGCCTACCCACGTGTCAACGTGGAGCTGGTGGCTGACGATGGATTGAGCGACATCATCGACAAAGGCTTCGATGCAGGCGTGCGCTTCGGCGAGAGCCTTGCCGGTGACATGATCGCCGTCCCGGTGGGCTCACCGCAGGGATTTGTCACCGTTGCTGCCCCCGGTTACCTCAGAAGGCACGGGACACCGGACACGCCACAAAGGCTGCTTGAACACGCCTGCATTGGCAGACGCTTCCCAAGCGGCAAACTGTACAAGTGGGAATATCGTGCCGAGGGCCAGCCCATGCGCCTGGCCGTGGCAGGACCGTTGATACTGGAAGATGACACCTTGATGATCCAAGCCGCGAAGGACGGTGCCGGGATCGCGTATGTGTATGAGGAGATGGCCAGGGACTACATGGCTCAGGGGCAATTGGAGGAAATTCTTGAAGATTGGAAAGCCCTGCCAAGCAGGTTTTTTATCTATTACTCCAGCCGGCGTCACGTACCGCCAGCGCTACAGGCGCTGATCGAATTTGTGCGTGAAACGCAGCACCCATGAAAAACCGAAGGCAGTTCATGTGGGCGCCGTCTGGAAGCATGGGGTTGTGAACAGGGTGTTCTGATCATTTGTTATAGAGAGGCAGCTTCTGGCCGATTTCTATCTGTCGCCAGCGGCAGTTATGGGTCGTTGAGGGCCCTAGTTATGCGCCGGTCAGAAAACGATTTCGCACCGTGCTTCAACGGCCTGTACTCGTAATGTCAGACCAGACTCGAAGCGCATGACAAGGTGATGATTTGGTTGGATATTATCTGTGAGGTAGAAGGTTTGTGTCTCAGCACTGGACTCCACCGCTCCAATCGAATGAAGAACATTACCGTCACTGTCAGCCGAGTTTTCATCCCGCCCACTCGCTGAAAAGTAGTCAACCTCATGGAAGCTGATAGTAATCTTGCGTGCTTCTTCAGTCGGCACCCAAGAGTCACTCCGTCGAGTAAAGCTAACTACAACCGACCGATCCAAGATGTCGTAACTGATAGCGCTGGCTTGGTAGAAGTTATGCAGATCGTAGGCACGGCTGTGAATCTCAACCTCGATATGCCCGAACACGAAACCATGGAATTGCATGGGTTAGTCCTAATGATCTACCGGTAGGCATGCATCGTACTGCATCGTCGCGATGACCGCTTCTAGCCGACTTCTGCCGTTCGTGACGGGCAGAAATCGGCCAACCGCAGACAGTGACCGAATCGTTGCGAGCAGCCCATCGCCGCTCAAGGTCGCGCGCTTGCTGGTGGACCTTGAACAAGCCGATGGGCTCAGACGCGAACACATGGCCGAGGGGCTGCAATATCGGCCGACAATGCTCCTGCCCGTGTCACCCCTTGGTAAGATCAACCAACGGCGTCTGCCGCACCTCAGTCTCCCGCCCATCCTGAATCTCGCTAACCTGCTTCAAGGCTCTATCCACCGCCGCCTTATCCGCCAACAAGCTATAGCTGATGCGGAACTGCTTGTGTTCCTTGGGCCCAATTGTCGGTACCAGATTCAGTGGCCGCTGATAACGGCGGTTGTAGGAAAAACTTGTCCCCGGCTCCAGCCCCGTGACATAGCCCTGGCCTTGGGTGTCGGTGTTTTTCCACAGGGAAAACACGGGCAGTGTCTGAGTATTGAAGCCGACCGAAACGCCCAGGCTGCCGGCCTTGTTATGCAACACGGTCAACGTATCGCCCTTGGCATCGGCATACGGCACCACGTTGTACACCGTTTCGTCGTAGTCTCTGGTCGGTGCGCGGTAGGTTTGCCAGTCGGGGAGATCGTCCTTGGCCTTGTCGTTGAACGGCGACACCTGTTTCACCGGCGCGGCGAAACGAGCGCCCTGCTCCAGGAACGGGGTGCTGAAGTTGCTGTGATACAGCGCCTGGTATTCCTTCGGATAGTCGCCGTTGTTGGTCAGGGTGTCGTTGAGGGCGAACACGACGCTGCCGGGTTCGGTGACCAGTTCGGTCGCGACCGAGAAGTCGACCTTCTTGAACGCCTGCTCTTTCAGCTCGCCGCGCAGGGTGATGGCGTACGGTGGTTTTTCATCGATATGCAGCGTGACTTTATTCGCAGGAATGTTGGCGGCCCGACCGTGCAGGGTCAGCAGTTCGCCGTTGTCGACGCCGGGGTGGCCGACCCATTCGTATCCGCAGCGGGTGACCAGCTCATTGAAACCTTCCAACCAGCCCAGACCACCGCGGCCATTGAGTTCGATGAAAGACGGATTGACCACTTCCTTGACCGGCGAATCCCAGCCCATGCGTACATTGCCAACCGAGGCCTGCAAGACGTTCATTCCGCGAGTCGGCACTACCGAGAGTTTCATCGTGCCGTTATCGATGTCGACGATGCTGACGCCCTCCTGCCGACCGCCGTGCAAGGTGCGCAAGGTAACGCTGAAGGGTTTGTCGGTTTTTATTCCGAGTTGCTGACTGGTGATCTGCCAGCTCTGGGCGGCTTTGTCAGTGTCGAGCAGAACGTAATCCCAGGCCATGGCGTGGGAGGCAGCGGACAGTGCGCTGATGGCAACAAAAAGTTTGAGCGGGGTCATGGCGGCAGCCTTTCTTGGAGTTGTGCCATTTTTATAAACGTGATGAAACGTTTCAGCAAGCTAAAAGATCGACACGGTAATGTCGCTGATAGCCCATTTCTGCCTTCTGTGACCGGCTAAAATCGACCCTAAGTTGCTCTTCGCGAAAGGCAGCGATCGGCCAGGAGCGGACATTTTGCAGCGACCGATAGAGTTGGAGGGATAACATTCTCGCGTTCGAATAAACCCGGTCAGGGTAATTCAAAGGCATTCAGGAATATTGGCGGAGAATTCCACCACATCAAACATGATAAACACTGTACAACCACCCGCTCGATCAATAGGATGAGAAGCATTATCATTCGCGCAGTGCGAGCCTTACATGCAGGATGCCAGCCCAACATCGTCCGTCGAACAGTTGTACGAGAATCATCACGGCTGGCTACGGGGCTGGCTGAACCGGCGGTTGGGGCACAGTGCCGACGCCGAGGATTTGGCCCACGACACGTTCATCCGCGTGCTGCGCGCCCCTCAGCAGGTGCGCGAGTTGCGTCAGCCCATGGCGTTTCTAGCGGCGATTGCCAATGGACTGCTGGTCAATCGCTGGCGCCGTCAGGAGATTGAGCGGGCTTATCTTGCAGCGTTGGCTGCTCGGCCCGAGGGGGTGGAATCGTCACCCGAGGACCGGTATCTGGTGATCGAAACCTTGTTGCAACTTGACTCGCTGCTGATTGGCCTCTCCGAGCGCATACGGCAGATTTTCTTCATGTCTCAGCTCGACGGCCTCACGTATCCGCAGATCGCTGCGCAGTTGGGGCTGACCGAGGCTCAAGTGCAACGAGCCATGGGCAAGGCATTCAGTGTTTGCTATGCGAGCCGTTTCGAATGAGGGCCGAGATTAGTCCGCAGGTGCGCGATATCGCCATTGATTGGCTTGTCAGGATGCAGTCCGGGCTTATGAGTGCGCCTGATCTGGACGCATTGCAGCGTTGGCGCGAGGCGAGCAATGAGCATGAACAGGCTTGGCAACGTGTCGCCAGCTTGCTGCTGTTGCAACAGCCTGGAGCGAATCTTTTGCGCGATGCCACCGCGCGTAGGGCACTGGAGTCGGCCGGACCGGACATGCAGAAACGTC
This sequence comes from Pseudomonas sp. GV105, assembly GCF_003058185.1. Lineage (NCBI taxonomy): Bacteria > Pseudomonadati > Pseudomonadota > Gammaproteobacteria > Pseudomonadales > Pseudomonadaceae > Pseudomonas > Pseudomonas sp. GV105. The sequence goes on along the minus strand of NZ_QBUF01000007.1, from coordinate 72,690 downwards.
GGCAGGTACTCAAGCGCCTGCTGGTCCTTGGTGCGGTTGGCGGGGTTGCCTGGCAAGGCGCGGGTTCCACGCCGGTGCGCGCCGCACTGGCGAACCACCGTACAGGTACGGGCGAGCGTCACCAGTGGACGCTGGTTGATGGCAGCTCGCTGTGGCTGAACACGGCCAGTGCCGTGAACCTGGATTTCACTGATCAGGTGCGGCGCATCCAAATGATCGAGGGTGAGTTGGCCTTGCGCGTGCGAGCAGAGTCGCGCTCGCTGCAACTAATCACACCGGACGCGATCCTGCAGAGTAGCGAAGCGCATTTGCAGGTGCGCCATGATCGGCAAGGCACGCAGGTAACCGTGCTGGAAGGCCAGGTGCAGGTGCACTCACGGGGCCAACAAGCGCCATCCTCGCTTGAGGCAGGATGGCAGGCACGCGTGGACCGCTTCGGGATCGGCGTGCCAAACCGCGCCGACCTGCTGGTCACCCAGGCTTGGCTGCGCGGAATTTTGCCAGCGAATCGCCTGCGCCTGGATACGCTGGTGGCCGAGCTCTCGCGTTACCGTCCCGGTATTTTGCGGAGTCATGAGCAGGTGTCAGGGTTACGCCTCACAGGCAGTTTTTCGCTGGATGACACCGATGCGGCACTGACGCTGATAGCTCGCACGCTGCCGGTGCGTATCGAGCGCATGACTCGGTATTGGGTCTCGATCGTACCGGCCTGAATTATTTTTTTCGCTGCGCGATAGTTTTTTCAAACTCGCTTGGCCTATAGGGATCACCCACCCGCCAGAGGTGGGTCGTCACCCCTTAGGAGCCCCGTATGACTTCACCTTCCCGCGCCCTGCGTGCCCGTACGCTTGGGCTGTTGTTGCTCAGCGTGCAACCGCTTTGCAGCCTGCCGGTTTTCGCCGCTGGCAGTTCACAGCATTACAGCATCGACGCAGGCCCCCTGGATGCTGCGCTGTCGCGTTTTGGCGCACAGGCGGGGATTACCATGGCGGGCAGCTCGACGCTCACGGCCGGCAAGAATACCCGGGGGCTGCAAGGCGATTTCAGTACTGAGGCCGGCCTGGCGCAGCTCTTGCTCGGCTCGGGGCTGACTTATGAGCGCCAGGACGACGGTAGCCTGCTGCTGGTACCGGGCAACAGCGACGTGCTGGAGTTGGCACCGACCGCAATCAGTGGTACCGCGTACGACACCTCGTTGGGCAACAACGACGGCCTGGTCGCCAGCCGAACCATGAGTGCCAACAAGACCGATACGTCGATCATGGAAACGCCTCAATCGATCAGTGTGGTCACCCGTAAGCAGATCGACGCCCAGCAGCCACAAAGCATCGGGCAGGTGCTGCGCTACACGGCGGGGGTCAATGGTGAAGCCAATGGCGTCGATACCCGGCGCGACACGATCAGCATCCGTGGCTTTGACGCGACGACTGGCGGGGGTATCTACCGTGATGGCCTGCGCCAGTACAGCTTTGCCAACCAGAGCCGTGCCGTGGGTGAAGTCTATGGACTGGAGCGCGTGGAAGTACTGCGCGGGCCATCATCCGTGCTCTATGGTCAAACCTCACCGGGCGGCATGGTCAACGTGATCAGCAAGCGCCCCACCGATGAGCCGCTTCATGAACTGGTGATGCAGGCCGGCAGTTTTGATCGCAAGCAATTGGCTGTGGACTTCGGCGGCCCGCTTACCGACGATGGCGTCCTGACTTATCGCCTCACCGGGCTGTGGCGAGAGAGTGGCACGCAAATCGACTACGCCCGTGATGACCGTCAATTCATCGCCCCGGCGATCAGTTGGCGCCCCTCGGAAGACACCTCGCTGACGGTGCTGGCGTCATTTCAAAAAGACCGCAATGTGCTGGGCTACTACGCCTTGCCACGGGTGGGCACCCTCGACAGCTCGCGTTACGGACGGATTGCCACGGATCGCTTTGTCGGCGACCCCGACTTCGACAAGTACGATGTAGAACAGTGGTCGCTGGGTTATCAGTTTGAGCATCACCTCAACGATATCTGGACATTCCGCCAAAACGCCCGTTACAGCCGCTCCTATCAGGAGCAACGCACGATTTACCAATACGGCCTGGATGACGACCAGCGCACCGTGGGCCGCTTCGGTTATCTGGGCCACGAAAAGGTGAAGAACGCGCTGCTCGACAACCATTTCCAAGCCCAGTGGAACGCCGGCCGTTTCGAACACACAACGTTGGTCGGTATCGATTTGCAACACGCCAGCACCAATCAGTTGGGGGGTGGCAACGTGGTTGATCCGCTGGATATCTATGCGCCGGTCTACCACCAGGATTACAGCGACCTGGACGCCTTTTACGACATCAACCAGCGTCGTCAGCTTGACCAGGCGGGTGTGTATCTCTCGGAACAGCTCAAATTTGACGAGCACTGGGTGTTCAACCTGGGTGGTCGTCAAGACTGGGCACGTTCGAAAACGATCCATTACGCCACCGATACGGCGGCGGACCTCAAGCAACGCGATCACGCCTTCACGTGGCGGACCGGTGTGATGTACCTGGCAGACAACGGCGTGGCACCCTACGCGAGCTATTCCGAGTCGTTTTTTCCTAACATCACGGCGGTGGCGCGTGACGGCAGTGCCTTCGAACCCGAAACTGGCCGCCAGTACGAAGTCGGGATCAAATTCCAGCCCAACGGGAGTGACAGCTACGTGACTGTCTCGCTGTTCGACCTGACGCGGCAAAACGTACTGACGGCAGATCCCGGCAACAATCGTTTCTCGGTGGCGACCGGAGAGATCCAGTCGCGCGGTATCGAACTGGAAAGCAAGGCGCAACTGTCCGATGCTCTGGAGTTGATGGCCAACTACAGCTATTCACACCTTGAAATTACCCGCAGCAATACGGCCGGTGAAAAAGGCAATCAACCTGGCAATACCCCTGAACAACTGGCCTCGCTGTGGTCGCAATACACCGTTCAGAGCGGTGCGCTATCGGGCTTGGCGATAGGAGGAGGGGTACGCTACGTCGGCCCGAGCTATATCGACTCGCAAAATAGCGAAGGCATCCCCCACTACATGCTGTTTGACGCCAGCCTGAGTTACGACCTTGGCAAGCTGTCTTCAGCCTATGCCGGGGCGAAACTGTCGCTCAATGCATCCAACCTGACCGACGAAACCTATGTCTCTCAGTGCGGTTACACGGGCGACAGCTGCAAATACGGGTATCGCCGAAATGTGACCGGATCGGTGAGTTACAACTGGTAAGGCGCTGTGCTTGCTTGCGAAAATTATCGATTGGCAAGCGCCATCTTGGCGCCCGGATCGGCAAGTAAGCGCAATTGCCAGACAAAACCGCTTTCGTACTCGATATTTCAACAACGTCGGCTGATAGAGGGTGTTGACAACTGACTGCTATCGGCCAGAAGCGGTCATTTACAGCCCAGAAAAAAGTGAGACTCAGGCGGGTATGGGATATCGTTCTGACCTCGAAACCGACTTGTATTCATGGAGGAAAAATTGCGGTTTTACATTTTTGGTGCTTCGTGTGCATGACAATCCGAAATTTTCAGGACGCAACCGAGCGTGGCACGAGTCGTGGATAACAGAGCAAACGGCTACGGTCTTACGGTTTGACGGGATGAACAGTGCTGAAAAGATGGCTGCGAAGGTCACTCATGCGTTGTCGTAAGTATCGTAATAGCTCGAAACCGTGGCGGGCGAGGCACTACTTTAAACGCGCTCAAGCTTCAATCCAGCTACTGGAGTGTCTAGAGGAAAATAGCAATGATCACCGAAAACTTAACGCCTGAACTCGCATATCTTGCAATGTATGAATTTCTTGTGGATATCTATCAGCGAACGAAGTCGGATGAGTTGGGCTCAATGTTGGGCAGTATGAGTTATCTTGCCGATGGCGAGACTGCCGATCCGACAATTTGGAAGGATTGGATGCTCTGTGTGACCAAAGTCTTAGCAGGTCAAGGCAATGCTCAACTGAATTTGATCTAACAGTCACAACCGAAAACTCGATAACTACGAGATCAGGTCTTAGTTTTTTGAATCGCTCAGAATTTCGTAGACGCTTCTATGCCCTAAACCGAGACGTCAGGAGATTCATCCCGCTGTTTTGATAAACACCATTGAGCGGCTGCTTCTGGCCGAGGCTGTGTAAAAACGTTTTTGAGCGCGGCAGGTACTCAAAACCGGACTGAAAGTCGCGCTTCTACGCGAAATCCACATCTGCTGACGTGCCGATAAATTTCAGATTTAACGTAGACGCGCACACTTCAATTTTGACGAAGCGTTTTTACACACTCTGGGCCGATTGCTGCCCGTCACAAACGGCAAAAATCGGCCAAAAGCGGACGTCAGAGTCGTTCAGAAAAATGTGCCCCCTTTAGCGTTCCTGGCAAGTTTTCATTCGAGAAGAAAACTATCGAAAGACAGTTTGCTGCCCGTACTTGACTCACCTTTCGTAAGCAATGGCGTAGGTGCTCCCTGAGCGCTTGATATGAGCAAAGCCGAGCGCTCCTAAATGCATGCCAGCTACCAGCAAGTTATCTGAGCTTGGATCACCAACTTTTTACTAAATGGGTCATTCTCATGCTGACGGCAACAGTCAATTTGCTGATGCGATGTACAACCTTTAACCGCTTATCGGTTAATGTACAGGCTCTTCATCTTCATACCGCCGCGCATTTTTTTGACCCCCGGTTCCATGTCCGCAGGGCATGCGCCTTGAAAGATGCCATTGATGACGGTGTGCTGCGTTTTGATTTTCCCGTTTAAGTCAAACGAAGTATCGGCCGTCAGTACGTACGATTTCGCAAGATCGCCGCTGAACGAGCCTGCCAGCTTCGCGTCTGGGCAGCTTGATTTAAAATTGTAGCCGTCGCCTTTGCCGCTTTCCGATTCGATCTTGCATTCCTGTTCGAAGTCGGACCATAAGTCGTCGTCGATCAGCCTGTCCTTTGGCTGATCGACGCAAATCTCCCAGGAAAACGGCGAGGTGGACGGTGTTACCTTCCACAAACCTGAGGCGCGCTGAAGACGCTGGGAGGGTTCTACGGCCGCGGCCGGCAATGTGACTGCAAGTGTTATAACGGGAATCCACAAAAAAATGGCGGAATACTTCATCACGATTCCTTTCTGTAAAGCATTAAATTGAGCACCGAAAAACGTTTCCTCCATTTCGATTCCCCGAGTTTTTATGACCTTTTGAGGCTACTTCGCCCATGCGAGGTTAGCATTTTTATATATTTCTAGGCTCATGAGCAACTGCTTCTGGCCGACTTCAGCCCTTCGTGACAGGCAGAAGTCGGCCAGGAGCAGACATCTACAACTGGGAGAATTAGTCTGTACAGATTTCAGGGAAAGCGAGGAATGGAATGATCAACCTGCTATCAATTGCCAGACATAAATCCAAATACAGCAGCGGCTTTTACCCGACCTTTGCCATTGATGGAGTGCCTCTGGAGGTTTGGCTGCCTAGGCAGAACCCAGTTGCTGAGTTCCACCTCGTAGCTGCCCACTCAGGCTTGTACAGCGATGAAGATAACTTGTTGATATGGGATCGGATATATTCCACTGCGCCTGGTTGGAAAACTCTGGTTCCCCTGCTTGTCTGCTCTGATGACCTAGACTTGACCTGCACAGTTATTGTCGCAGAGCAGTGCGCCCATGAGCATCAAGTTCAGTGGGGCCGATTTGGCTTGCTAAAGGATTCGATTGCGTTGGAAAACACCGATGTTGACTGGTTCGACGCGATACCCAGCGTGATTTTTGAAAGGTCAAATTATCACAGCGTGCTGGATGAGTTCCGAAAACAAGAAAACATCAAAATTGACTGGGACTAACTCCTCTTAGCTATTTACATGTGATCAGGCCCTTTCTTTTTTGCAGTACGTTCCTCTGGAAAATTTCACCGTCCGCTTTGGGTCCAGGTTGTGTGAAAACGCGCTAAATACCTCGAAAACTGAGAGTCACAAGGGTTGCCTATGGAATCAGCGGACGGAAGCGCGAATTAGCTTAGTCAGTGACATAGAAGTTCATAATGCCGTTTGGGCCGCGTCAGCGGCCCAAACGGCTTCTAACTGGCGAGCCAAGCGGCTGGATTCATGCCCTGATCGCCTCAAGCAGCCCTGCGATGCCGAGGATGCTCATCATTCGTTTGAGGTTGTAGGCGAGCACATGAAGACTCATCTCAGTGCTCACCCTCGGCAGGGTTTTGGTCAGAAAGTGGGTACTTCCCATCCAGTACTTGAGCGTTCCAAAAGGATGTTCAACAGTCTGTCGACGAACCCTCATCATCGCCGGATCATGTTCTAGCCGAACCTGCATCGCGTCGACTACAGCCTCATGTTCCCAGCGCTTCACACGGCGTTCCTTGCCCGTCGTACATTGCTTGTGCATTGAGCAGGACTGGCAGCCCGAGAAGTAGTAACAATGCAATAACATGCCGTCTTCCATCGACGAATGCCGCCTGGTTAGTAACTGCCCCGCAGGGCATCGATACTCGTCCGACGCCGCAAGGTAGATGAAGTCCTGCTTACCAAATCGGCCTTCGGCTTTGCTGCCCGATGTGAGGGGTTTCGGAACGAAAGTAGTGATTCCGGCTTGCTCGCAAGCAAGGATTTACAGACCTTTGTAATAGCCTCGGTCGGCCACCACCGTTAGCGATTCAGCCCCGATTTCTTCACGCGCCTGGTTCGCCATATTGCTCAGTTGCGCACGATCATTACCGACGTTGGTCACCTCATGGGCAATGATCAGATGGTGTTTGTCGTCGACCGCTGTTTGGACGTTATAGCCAACCGTCCCGGTGCCCCGGCCGCTCGTGGCCATTGAGCGTGCATCTGGGTCGGTGAGGGAGATCTGTTGATCTGGACTATCGTGGAGCTGCGCCTCGATTTCCTTGAGTTTCTGCATCTGCTTTTTCAGTGTTTCTATCTTTTCCTTCAGCCGCTCTGCTTTGGCCTCGGCCACTTCGGGCGTTGCCCGATCCGCCGAATCCATCGCCGCCAGATATCGATCAATGCTCTGCTCAATCTGCTGCATGCGTGCCTTCACCTTGCCCTGAGTGAAGTTGCGGTCGCGATTATTGACGGCTTTGAATTTGCTGCCGTCGATGGCGATGATTGATTGGGAGAAGAGATTGAGGTTGCGGCAAAGCAGCACAAATTGCCGGCAGACACTGCGAATAGCCTTACCGTTGTCTTTGCGAAAGTCGGCAATGGTTTTGAAGTCCGGAGCCAAACGCCCCGTCAGCCACATCAACTCGACGTTACGCTCGGCCTCACGCTCAAGTCGGCGGCTGGACTGAATCCGATTGAGATAGCCGTAGATATAGATCTTCAGCAACACCGCTGGATGGTAGGCCGGACGACCCGTTGCAGCAGGATCAACGCCCTCAAAACCAAGTGCGCCCAGGTCGAGTTCATCGACGAAAACATCGACCACGCGCACTGGATTTTCTTCGGCTACGTAATCGTCCAGGCACTCTGGCAGCAACGTCACTTGCGTCCGAGTCTCACCTTCAATAAATCGCTTCATGATCGCCCCCGATACGATCTCGACGATCAGAAGGTCAGACAATCACTGGCGTTTTCACACAGCCTGGGTCCAGAGTGTGTAAAAACGCAGGCACCGTTTTAAAGTCTGCGTTGCTACGTAAAATCTACCAGCGCTTGGTTAATCAGCAGGCCTGAAATTTGCGTAGGAACGCGATTTTAGTTCTGGTTCTGACCGTCAAACCTGGACTAAAGCTTTTTTACACAGCCTCGGCCGAAGGCGGTCGTTCGTGGATGGTTGTTTTCGACCAATAGCTGTCGGTAAGCATTGGCCAAAGTTTGCCGGCTGTCGCCTGTCGCTAAGGTCAGTAAACGACTCTGTCCAAATTACACAGACCTTTCAACAGCTTTAACCGCGATGCTCACGCGATGAGAGGTGGCGGTAACTGCACCGCCTCGAAAAGTGAAATTTCCTCCCAGGTTATGCGGTTACCGCTCGGTAGATTGACTGCTTCTCCGGTAATGATGCTCTCGGAGAAAGCTCGCACCACAGACTCATTGACGCTTCGATTCAAAACCCTTTGCTCATCCCAAGCCCTGTACCAAATCCCCCCAAGATGCTGCCAGACGATCAAGCTCACATTGACGGTGTAGAAGGCGCCAATGGGACGCCCCAAGTCTTGAGCTCGATGACCAAACACTCGATGGATCGCGGCAGTTAAAGGCAACAGTACACCTTGCACATTGCGCCGATGAACTGTTACAGGTCTATATGGCATTTTCGACTCCATAAGCCGAGATTCAGTATACGAGCGTTATAACTGAATCTTGGTTGAGCGGCAGGGATGCTTCGTGCGATGCAAGATGCCCCCCCCGTTGCTCCACGACCAGTCTGGTTTTCAGTTTAGACTGCGGAGCGCGATTGGTAAGGACTGCCTTCTGGCCAGAAGCAATAAGGCTAGCTTATTGCGCTCCCCCAGCGTCCAAATGAACAACACCTTGATCTGTTTGTATTGTGTTTTTTTTGAGCATAGCTTTAAATAGCAGTTTGATATCATTGACCAAATAAATTTCTGATATACAAAAGCGTAGCTACTGCGTGTCTATACTTAAAGGGTTTTAGGATCACTAAATGCTTTGGATAATAGCTGGCGGGTATACGGTATTAGTGGGTGCGATCGCTTACGCGGTATACCAGCTAAAATTGATTAGCGTAATATTGGACAATCAGCCCAAGATCATCGAAAACGAGGCGTTTCTTAAACATTATTCGCTTCAGATAAAAATCAACAAGTTTCTGGAAAAAATTTGGCCCGGAGTCAAGCGCGCTAGGCTTTCAGGCGTGTCGAGCGCGGTTTATAAAATAGTTAATATTGTGTTTCTATTTCTGCTATTACTTCAGTTCTTCTTTTCCGATTTCTTGGCGCCTGCAGCCCCGGCAATGTTTCTTTCATTGGTTTTTTTGGCCGCTACCGGAAACGCTCTTCAAGATCAAAAAAGAAGTGCGGAGACCAATAAAAATATTTTACTGCCATTCTCAATGCTTTTTCCTTTGTTCATAGCCTACCACATTGACACGTCAGAAAAATTGCTAAAAATGAAAGCCGTGCTTGCTGCCCAAGCCATAGGGTACGAAGCTACGTTGGCGTCATTAACTATAGGGCTGGGTCTATTTTGCTACTTCGGTCTAAACATCATTGAACGCTTCCAGCGAGTCATTGTCGTTTGGATATTGAATAGAGCGCTGATTCTATCTCAGAACATGGTTCTGGTTGGCGTTAATCCAACTATGCCCGAAGAAAAGGAAATGCGGGCAATAGCGAAAGAGGCGATAGTGGTTACAGCCAAGAACATGGTTATTTTTGGATTTGTGATCAGCACATTGGTGGGTTGTGTCAGGTACATAATCGATCATCTTTGATTAAAGTTCATGCACGCAAATCAAAAACGCTCAGACGGGCGCGACTATCTTGCATACGACCTTCAAGTGGTTGGCGTCTCCGCCCAACCTTATGCACCCGCTATCTCTTATAATCAGCCGGTTATCTCGGTATTCCCAGCATGAGCTGCCGCTTTGGATGCGTTCTCAACTGCTGATGGTAGAACTCCCGTCCCTGCACAGATCCAATGCGTGACATGTACCTGGTTCTACAACAATCGAACTTCCTCGCTCCCCAGTAAAATGCCATTCAATTCATGTTTTAGACACCACGAGTACTGACTGCATTTCCATTCCATTGACATGACTCATCCAACACCGTTTTACGGCTGCGATATCAACTCTTCGAGCGATTGCAGCCATTCATAGTGGCTCGCAAGGGGTGGAAAGCAGAACGAGTTGAAGGTCCGCTTTTGGCCGATTTCTACCTGTCGCGATCGACAGAAGTTAGCCATCAATCCCCAGTGACTAACCCAGAACCTCGACAGCCATGCACTGACCCGCCGAGGAGCGGGCGCAAGGTCATCGCCAGCCGTTTCGGCATTGAGGTTGCCATGCCTGCAATCTCGAGAACCTTGTATTCCGCGGTTTCGCCAAGCCGTCCCAAGGCGATTTGAGGCTGCTGTCGCGGCAGTTATTTCGAATGGCTCTACTGCTAATAGCGTAATGGCAAGTTGCCTTTATTTGCTTTGTCTATCCTCCCACTCGCCTGACCGAGATGCTTTGCCAAGGTCCTCGCGACCACAAGGCTCAAGGTGGTTCGGCACCACGCCTGCAGGTAAGCGTGTGGGGTCGACATAGGGCACGCCCGACGCTTGCGTCGAAACCTTACAAGGAGTTCTCTCATGGCAATTCCTACCACCAGTTGTGACGTCCAGGTGCAAATCTGGGTCGACGACAATGCAGTGACCAATGGCTCCACCGCTGGGGTCTATCTGGTCGATAACCGTATCTCTGCTGGCACCACCCACGAAGGCACCGCCAACCTGAATACTGCTGCGTCCAAAGGCAGCAATGTCTGCTGGCAAGTGTTCCTGATCAATCCCAAGTCGACCTCGCAGGTCTCCATTGCCGCCTTCGGTAACTCGAGCGCCTGGGGCTTCAGTGGCCAGCCGCAAACCGCTTCGGATAACGCGAGCGCGTACACCGGCACCGTGCAGAACGCAGGTACTGCGTCCTACCCGGTATCCCTCAACGTACAGGTGGCGGGCGGCTCCGGTATCACCGTGAAGCTCAACCCCAGCGTGACTGTCTCTGCCTAAGGAAGGAGCACGACAATGAGTGGCCAAAAAAGTACTGCCCAGGTGTGGACGGCTGATTCGCAGGTGCTTGCCGGCATCGCCAATCCGCAAACCGCAATCACCATTGCCATCGATACCGCATATGTACTCGGCACTGGTGGCGGGAACATTTCCACCGGTGTGTACATGTTCGACAATCGTCTGAGCAATGACAGCAGCGGCGAAGGAACGCTGGAACTGCGCACCCACTGCAACATCGGGGACTACCTCGGCTTCGAGGTGGTTCCGATCGATCCGAACGCTGGCGACACGGTGTCCATCACCGGCTTCCAAATTTCCCAGGGCAGTGTGTTCGGCAGCGATGGCTACCCGATGCAAGTCGGTGCCGCGGGTAACTATTGGGTGGGCCTGGCTCGCAACGCATCGTCTCAGACCACCTACCAGATCCAGGTCAAGGTGACCTCTGGAGGGCTTCGGCCATCGACACGTTTCATCCAATGGGACCCCTACATTGGTACGAACTGATTAGCTGAACCCGCGGAAGGAGCGTGGCTCCTTCCGTCCCCTTCCCCTAATAGCCCCTAGTTCCCAGACACCTTTGAATGGCGTCTTTTGGCGGTGGATTCAAGCAGTTACGGCAGGCAGAAAACAGCCAGAAACAGCCCTTCGACGTGGCTACAAAACCAGAGGGGGTTTACTCATAACCGAGATGCGCTCCAAGCCCAGCTTCAACAGTTCCTTACGTAGCAGCGCGCGCTCAAGCACAGCCATTCCGGCATGCCATTCGATCGACAGCAATTGGCTCAACTTTTGTTGACTGACCAAGGGCTCAGCCAGAAAGTAGCTTCTGCACTCGCGGATGCTGATGACGTTCAACAGCCAGTCGCCACCCTGCGCCGCCAACCAGTGACCGATCGTTGAACGATGCGTTCGGATCAGCGCACTGGCATCCCACACCGCCATCTGCGCAAAAACCTGCGGCAGGTTGCTATCGGCTTTCAGCCGCTTCATATCCACCGCCAATGCGCCAATCAGGTCCGACTCGATAGTGGCTTGGCACTCGGCGAAATACCGCTCAGGCCAGTCCGCTTCCAGTTTCGCCCGCTGTGCGAGGACTTCATAAGCCCGAATATCCGATTGGGTGGTCAACTGCCCGGTGAAATTCAGGGTGTTGTCCAGAATCGCCGTGGCCAGCAACACCGCACTTTTTTTGCTGATCAGCGGCAACAGCTCTGCCGACTCCCAACGCTGAAAAATCAGAGTCGCCGCTGCGCCGATCGGCAGGATGTCCGCCGCAGATCCGAGCTTCTGCGCCCAATAGTTTTCAAAGCCTGGGTGATGGTCAATGACCTCCACCACCTGTTCAAGCACCACCGCCGGGTCGAAATGTTGGTAGTCGGAGACATCCACCAACACGAACTCATCACCCGCCCTCGGCAGATAATCGTCCAGAGATGATTGCCATCCGAGCACGGTCTTGGAGATGCTGGCATTGAGCGGGGCGCTACTGACGGCCCGAGCATCAACGCCCTGGAGATTCAACAGCTCGGCGTACGCAATGCAACAGGCATACGCGTCGATGTCCAGGTAGGCCGAGCCTGAGGTCACCACCTTCATGACACGTGGGCCACAGCGTGGGTTGTCGAGACAGTCGAAGGCCGCTTCAGCGCTTGGGCGATCCCCTCCAGAAACCGCTCATACGCCAATTGACACGGTTCTTCGTCGATGGAAATGCGCAGCGTGGCCGCTGCTGCTTGCGACAGAATCTTCGTCAATACACTGGATGGGATTTTGCACCCGCCCCCACCACTCTCAGACTTATCCATGCGCTGACAAAACATCGACATTAAAATCAATTTTCCATATTTAAAACAGTGTATTAGCGCACTGAAACACTCGGTTTCGTCCTATTTTCCGGCGACCAAACTCGCATGGGTTCATTGCAAGAACATGACAAAATAAAGGCATTTTGAAGACCGGCGAATGTGAGTGCGTAATGCGGTATGAACCATTCACGGAGGGCTGCACACCGTTGAAGTCGTTGGGGACTATTCGCTCACCAAATGGATTACCGTCTTGCCCTTGCCGCGACCTTCCGCGACCTGGCGAAACGCTTCGTTGACTTCATTCAGTCCAAATGGCTGCTGATCTATCCGGATCGTCAGTTGCCCGGCATTTGCCAGCGCGGCGGCCTCGCGCAGGATAGCCCCGTGGTTTTCGCGCCCCTTGCCTGTGAGCAACGGCGTCAGAGTAAATACGCCCGAGTAGGTTGCGCTTTTAAACGACAGCGGCGCGAGGCTGTGCTGCCCCCAACCCAGGCAGCTCAGTACGTGCCCGGTATAAGGCTTCACTGCCTTGAACGCCGCATCCAGGGTGCTGCCTCCCACCGTGTCGTAGACGATGTCGAAACCTTCCCCCGCCGTATGCTGCTCGACATAGTCATCTACGCGCTGCGCACGGTAGTCAATAGCCGTTGCACCCAGTGAGCGAATGAAGTCGAGACTCGCCGCCGAACCGGTGGCATAGACTTCGGCACCGCGAGCCTTTGCCAGTTGCACAGCCACTTGGCCGACCCCGCCTGCGCCGCCATGAATCAGCACACGTTGACCTGCACGGACATTGGCGCGATCCACCAACCCTTCCCACGCAGTAATGAATACCAAAGGCAATGCGGCCGCCTCACGCATGTCGAGTCTGTGCGGCTTTAACGCGATCAGACGTGCATCCACAGCAATGTACTCGGCCATAGTGCCCTGGGCGCCGCCGATCCCGCCGGCCATACCGAAGACTTCCTGGCCAGGGGTGAAGCCTTCAACCGCCTCGCCCAGTCCGATGACCGTTCCGGCCAGGTCCAGGCCGAGTACTGCCGGCAGCGCCTGACGGGCGTGGGCGCCTGCGCCGATCGCGATCTTGGTATCGAGAGGATTGACCCCCGCGGCGTGAACCCTGATCAGGACCTGCCCTTTACCTGGAACAGGGCGAGCGATGTGGCGGACGGTCAGAGGGACCTGGGCAGATTCGGCGATAGCGGCAAGCATGGTGTGATTCATGACGCAAACCCTATGATTGAATGGACGCTTACAGGTTGCCGCGCTTTCATTGTTCCGATAAGAAACTGAATTTGCATATGACTTATTCCACAAAGAGGCCTAATTGCCGATGGACCTGTTCGACAACATGCACATCTTTGTACGCGTCGTGGAGCGCGGGTCGTTTTCTGCGGTAGCTCGAGAGCTGAACATGGGGCAGCCGGCAGTGAGCAAGCAGGTCCGCGCGCTGGAGCAGTATCTGGGCGGGCCATTGTTCGCCCGCAGCACCCGGCACCTGGCCCTGACCGACCAGGGCCAACGCTTCTACAGCCACTGCCAAGAAATTCTCGGCCACCTCGAAACCGCCACGCTTAGCTTTGCCTGCGGCCAGGAGCAGATCGCAGGTCCCCTGAGAGTAACGGCACCGGTCAGTTACGGGAGGTTGTGCATAGCGCCGCTGGTAGGGACTTTTCTGCAGCGCTATCCCGATGTCCGGATTGACCTGCGGCTGAGCGATTACAATGAAGACCTGCTCAAGGAAAACATCGACCTTGCGATCCGGATCGGGGCGGTCAAGAGCGAGGGATTGGTGGCAATGTCTCTGGGTACCAGCACGCGGCGGGTCTATGCCGCGCCCGCCTATCTGGATCTACACGGTCTGCCACGCGAGCCCGATGACCTGACAAGCCACAACTGCATCGGTTTCACGTTGCTGGAGCACTATGACACCTGGCACTTCAAGCACGGTGCAGGAGAGTTCGATGTGGCTATCAAAGGCAACGTCACCAGCAACAGCAGCGATGCCATCCGTGAAATGGTCCTCTGCGGCCTGGGCATTTCTCTTTCTCCAGAATGGCTGTTCGCAGCTGACGTCGAACAAGGCAACGTTCGTAGTGTGCTCAACGATTATCAGAACACCGCGCTGCCTGTAAGCGCCGTGTTCAGTCGTGAGCGGCGACATTCAGCGCGGACGATGGCGTTCATCGATTTTCTCCGGGCACACCTGTGAGGGTTTCCACACTGAGCCCAGGACCATGATCATTCCCGCGATTGCTCCACCAATCGGTTAGACGTCATCCCCTAGTGTGCTGGAGCCATTCCTTCGGGCTTGCACCAACTTTGCGCCGAAAAGTACGGGCTAACGCAGACGGACTTTCATAGCCAACCTCATCGGCAATCAACGCGATGGGGCGCCCTTCACGCAGGCGTTTCTGCGTCAAGCTGATTCGCCAGTTCGCCAGATAATCTGCCGGGGTACTACCCACCGTCTCGCGAAAGTGCGCAGCAAAGCTGGCGCGTGACATACCTGAGCGATCCGCCAACTCCGCCACGGACCAATTGCGCTGTGGTTCGTTGTGGATGCCTACGAGCGCGCGGGACAGCTGAGCATTAGCCAATCCGGCCATCATCCCTGACGCAATGCTACGACTGGCGATGAGGTGGCGAAGCAGTTGAATCACCATCAGCTCGAACAGACGATTGAGGATGACATCACGGCCACACTCGTCGCCGAAGGCTTCTTCAAATAGCCAGTCGAGGGTGCCACTCAGCCCCTGCAATTCACGAAGTGGCTTGATGATGAAGTCCGGTAAAGCCAGAGTCAGGGGATTATTCGCCCCGCCATCAAATTGCAAGGTTGCACAGACCAACTCCGCTTCATCTGCTTCGATCGCCAGCAACTGATGCTCCTGCGGGCGCACCGCCAGAATCAGGCTGGGCTCCGTCAACTCAATGAGCTGGCCGCGCTTGTCCCTTAGGGCCAGGCGTCCCGAACGCAGTAAATGTGCGTGTCCGAAACTGCCCTGCCCATAGAGGTTGGTTGTTCCGCAAAAACCACCCTGGTGAAACGTGGACGCATGCAGATTGAAGTGTTTAAGCAGTGTCGATAATCGGTCCATAGCTCGCTCAAATTTAGACGATCTGTTGCATAAGTTCGACGATCTGAATCCGAAAGGAAAGTCTGCCTCCCTAATATTGACACCAGGCTTGATCGACAAGCCGGCTAATCAATCTACTGGAGAATTACCATGACTCGTATCGCGGCTCTCTCGCTGGACCAAGCCCCTGCTGGCTCGCGCGCTGCTCTTGAAGGTATCCAAAAAGGTCTTGGGTTTATTCCCAACGTATTTAAAACCCTGGCTCACTCCCCGGCCGCATTGAGTGGTTACCAGAGCCTCGCTCAGGCCTTGGGTAAAACCTCACTGAGTGCCGTTGAGCGTGAGGTCGTTGCCCTCGCTGCGTCAGAGGTCAACGGTTGCGACTACTGCGTGGCCGCACATGCATTCTTTGGTGCCAAGGCTGGCTTGAGCGATGAGGCCGTTGGCAAAGCACGCATGGGCACACTCAGCGCGGTCGCGGCTCTGGCGCATCAAATCACCGAAAGCCGCGGACAATTGAGTGATGCCCAGATCACCGCAGCGCACAACGCCGGTCTTACCGATAGCAAGATCGTGGAGGTGGTGGCACAGATCACGCTGTTAACCCTGACCAACTATTTGAACAACATCGCCGCTACCGATATCGACTTCCCGCCATCGTCAAACTAACGGCTATTTCCGTAGCAGTTTCCAGCACCTGCAATACCAAGGTCAGCCCTTGTTGCTGACCTTGAAGGCCTGGCGGCGATTCATGACGCTCAAAGGCCCCATCAGTCAGACCTGCCGAAAGCACATCCTCGCCATGCCCTCCGCTAACCATCGAGATTTCTCACTTAATCATTGCTCATTTTTGAGTTAGCTTAAGCCTGAATTCAAGATAATGTTTAGCGCACTCTAAGCAAACACCCTTAATTACGGTAGCTTCCCTGATTTTTTTCAAGATAACCTTTCGGCCGGCTTGAGATATCTTTCCATATGCCTACATTTATCCATCACGACCTTGAGCTTCTCAATCCGTCCTTTGACTCGGACCTTGTCGATGTACTGAGCGAACTGGAGCATCTGCGTCGCCTAAGGCTTGAAGGTGATACGCCGCCGCAGGTGTTCTACCAACTCAAATCGCTTTTCCATGCACTGGAAAGCCTCGGTTCTGCCCGCATAGAAGGCAACCACACGACGTTGGCGGACTATATAGACAGCAAGGTCGAAGGTAAGGCCCAGGACACGGACCCGTTGCGCGAGGTGGCCAATATTGAAAAGGCGATGGACTACATTGAGCGGATCATGGCGCCCGGCGCAGCGCTGACCGAGCAGATGATTCGAGAGCTGCACGCGATGACCGTCGACGATCTGGTGCGTGAGGGCGACAAAACGCCCGGAGCCTATCGCAGTGGAGAGGTCAGAATATCTCAGTCTGATCACCAGCCTCCTGACTTCATCCACGTTCAAGCGTATATGCAGGAACTTGTCGCATTCGTGAATCACGAAGCCCCCCCGAAATACGACCTCATGAAGGTTGCGCTCGCTCACCATAGATTTGGATGGATACATCCATTCGGCAATGGCAATGGCCGCGTGGTCAGGCTGCTAACCTACGCACTCCTGATCAAGTATGGTTTCAACGTCAACGCCGGCGGCCGTGTCCTGAATCCTACGGCCGTATTCTGCAACGATCGTGAGCGCTATTACGCAATGCTTGCCACCGCCGACAAAGGAACAAAGGACGGACTGGAGGCGTGGTGTACCTACGTGCTGGAAGGGGTTCGTGAGGAGCTGGAGAAAGTCGATCGCCTCACAGACTACGCATACCTGACCAAATGCATACTCGTGCCTGCCGTGGCCTTCGCACGGGAACGCAAATGGATCACGGAGACAGAGGAAGCAGTGCTGTTGGCCGCAATAAAACTGAAGGTCGTAAAATCGGCAGATGTAGCAGCCGTACTCCCACAGCAGTCGAGCAATCAACGGACTTACCTGATCAAAAAGCTGGTGGACCAAGGGATGCTTCTACCGCTGAACGCCGGCGCGAGGCAGTACACGATCGGTTTTTCCAACAACTATCTCATTCGAGGTGTAATCAAGTCCCTCAGGGAGCAAGGCTTCATACCTGAGCCGCTGGAAAGACCCTGAGCATCGATTAAAAACCGAATGAGCGGAAATCCCCCGCCGCTGTGCAGCAGTCTATGACGCCCCTCAAGAAGCCCGCCTCCTGCGGGCTTTGTTGTTTCTGGCGGTCGCTCCTTGCCCCTTTACCTTCCTCCGTCGCAGTAATCGGGCTCTTCGCATCTCAAGGTTTACTCGGCTCCAGCCGATACGCTTCCACAGTCCCCGCAAAAGACCTAGCGAACTCAATACGCCATGAATAAAAGCCTTCGTTTCAGTCATAAAATTCTTTTGGCCGTGTCGCTGATAGTGATGCTCGCCTTCACCCTGTTCACGCTGTACAACGACTATCTACAACGCAATGCCACCCGCACCAGCCTGGAAAACTATTTGGCTGAAATGGGTGAGTCGACCTCCACCAATATTCGCAACCTGCTGGAGGGGCGGATCAATCTGGTGACGAACCTGGCGCAGAACATTGCCAGGGAGCCTGCCAACGCCGAGACGCTGATGGATGAAAGCGTCCTGACCTCAAATTTTCTCACCGACTACCTAGGCAAGGTCGACGGCAGCTTCAGTATTCGTCCGAACACCAAGATGCCCGATGGCTATGACCCGCGCTCCCGGGCTTGGTACAAGGACGGTATGAACGCCAGCGGCGCCATGCTGACTGAGCCTTATATCGATATGGCCACCAACAAGATGGTCATTGGTGTCATCAGCAAGGTTTCCAGCAACATCGGTGTGGTCGGCGGCGATCTGGCGCTGGATGGCCTGGTGGAAATCATCAACTCGTTGAACTTTGGCGGCATGGGCTATGCCTTCCTGGTCAACGATCAGGGCAAGATCCTGGTCCATCCGGACAAAGCGCTGGTGATGAAGTCGCTTTCGGATTTGTACCCTACACACACACCGAAACTTTCCGGCGAGCTGACCGAGGTCCAGTTCAACGGGCAAGCCCGCTTGCTGACCTTCGCACCGATCAAAGGTCTACCTTCCGCCAACTGGTACATCGGCCTGTCTATTGATAAAGACAAGGCTTACGCAACGCTGAGCAAGTTCCGCTATTCGGCGGTGATTGCCACCATCGTTGCGGTGGTCATCATCATCGTCCTGCTGAGTCTGCTGATCCGCGTATTGCTCCAACCGCTGCACGCGATGACCCGCGCAATGGAGGACATTGCCCAAGGCGAAGGTGACCTCACCAAACGCCTGGTCATCCACACGCATGACGAGTTCGGCATGCTGGGCAATGCGTTCAACCGTTTTGTCGAACGTATTCACACCTCGATCCGAGAGGTCTCGTCGGCGACCGAGCACGTCAACGAAGTGGCAATGCGCGTGGTCAGCGCCTCCAACTCATCCATGCTCAACTCCGACGAACAGGCTAGCCGAACCAACAGTGTGGCCGCCGCCATCAACGAACTGGGGGCCGCGGCTCAGGAAATAGCCCGTAATGCGGCTGAGGCCTCGCACCAGGCCAGCGACGCGCGCGGGATGGCCGAGCAGGGTCAGCAAGTGGTGGAGCGCAACATCGGTGCAATGAATCAGCTGTCGGAAATGCTCAGCGCCTCGAGTACGAATATCGAGTCGCTGAACAGCAAAACGGTGAATATCGGGCAGATCCTCGAAGTGATCACCAGCATCTCCCAGCAAACCAACCTGCTGGCGCTCAACGCGGCCATCGAAGCCGCCCGGGCGGGTGACGCCGGGCGTGGGTTTGCCGTGGTGGCCGATGAAGTGCGCAACCTGGCGCACCGCACCCAGGAGTCGGCGCAACAGGTGCAAACGATGATCGAGGAGCTGCAAGTCGGCGCCCGGGATTCGGTCAGCACCATGGGCGAAAGCCAGCGCCACAGCCTCGAAAGCGTAGAGATCGCCAACCAGGTCGGCGAACGCTTGAGCAGCGTGACCCAGCGCATCGGCGAGATCGATGGGATGAACCAGTCGGTCGCCACCGCCACCGAGGAGCAGACCTCGGTGGTGGAGTCGATCAACATGGACATCACCGAGATCAACACGCTCAATCAGGAAGGTGTGGAAAACCTGCAATCGACCCTGCGCGCCTGCGCCGACCTGGAACAGCAGGCGGCACGCTTGAAGCATCTGGTGGGCAGTTTCCGTATCTGACCGGTTCCAGGCACCGATCCATAGACGTCCACGGCCGCCTATGAATCCCCAAGAAGCCCGCCTCGCGCGGGCTTTTTGTTGCTGCCATGCCACCGATGGCGCGGTTACAGCATGCGCAAATCCAGCGGGTATTCGACGATGACCCGCAGCTCGTCAACGTTGGCGTCGTAGTTACCGAAATCGCCTCCCACCCGGTGCGTCGCTTGCAGTACTTGGAGCTTCAGGTCCTTTGCCGGGCCGCTCTGAACGATGTAGCTCGCCCAGAAATCACGCTCCCAGTGCTTGCCGTCACTGACGCTGTTGAACGCCGTGTAGCCGCCCGTTGCCCGCGTGCCATCAATGTTGTCACCACGCAGGTAACGGCCCGTGAGGCTGAGCCCCGGCAGCCCTAACCCGGCGAAGTCATAGGTATAACTGGCCTGCCAGGAGCGTTCGTTGGGGTTGTTGAAGTCCGACCATTGGGAAGCGTTGTCGAGTTCCAGGTCGTAGGTGTTCCACACATAGTCGAACGGCGAGTCACCGCGCACTTGCTCGTATGCCAGCAGAAAACGGTTGAATCCGACATTCAGCCCCAGGTGCGTGCTCCAGCTGTCGTTATCGATCTTACCCAGCAGGGCGTCGCCACTGTCACGGGTGCGATAGTAATTGAGCCCCGTATCCCAAGTGATGGTGGGGGTCAGCCGTTGCTTGAAGTCGACCCGGGCGAAGGACTGGTTCCAGACGTTATCCAGGCGGCTGGTGTGCAGTTTGAAACTCCAGTTGTCGTTGAAGCGATAATCCGCGCCGATGTACTGCACATTATCCGCCCCGGTCAAGCGACCACCGTAGACCGTGCCCAGGTCACCGCTATGGTTGACGCCGCTGCGATCGCTGGACGCCGTCAATTTGCCGCCCTCGATCTTCAAGCCGGCGATGGAGGTGTTGTCGAAGATCAGACCGGTCAGGGTTTGCGGCAACAGGCGGATATCACCGGCATGGAGTACCGGGCTGGTCGGGGACACATCGCCGTATTTGACCACCGTATCGAACGCCCGCACCTTGACCGCGCCACCGGCCTTGCCCCACTCATCCTTGGGCTCGCCGTTGTTATCGCCTTTGCGCGGAATCAACCCCGGCCCGCCGACACCGTTGCCCACCACGCCATCACCGCCGTCGAGCTTGACCCCGAACTGCCCGTAAACATCGACCCCGAACCCCACGGGGCCCTGGGTAAAGCCGGATTCGAAGCGCCCGATGACCGAATGGGCCCATTCCGCCCGGCGGCTCTGGCGCGCCCCCGTGTGTGGGTTGGTTGCACTGCTGCCATTACGGAAGTCCTGACTGAAATAGAAGTCCCGGTTGAGAATGTTCAAATGGCTATCTTCAATAAATCCATTTTCATTTTTATCACTGGCGGCCCATGAATAACCGGGCGCGGTAACGGCAAAAAACGCAGACAAAACAGCTACTTTACGCATGTTGTTCTCTTCAAACTGTTAAGGAGGGAGGGCGGCAAAAAATGCTGATCCTGCCTTAACATTCCGAAAATCATGCCAATACAATAAATACTTATATTTCAATTAGTTAAATAAAGTTATCCACTATTTATCGCATGTATTAATCCGCACTTTGCGCGCCCGCTGTTGCACTGCAAACACTTGGCACAAGTTGAACTTGTGCTGTCGCCTATACAAAAAAAAAAGGAAAGGCTTATGGCCTTTCCTTTGGGTTACGCCGCGCAAGGCGGGGATCGACTGTTCGTAGAAAACAACGACCCGCTCGCCCCCTCGACAAGGGAGGGTTGGCTTGCAGACTCTGGCTTAACGGACCTTATTGCTCCTGGCTGCAATTGCGCGGGCTGATGCCTTTTTCCTTGGCGTACTGGGCCGCGGAAGCCTCGATGATCGGCCGCAGCAACGCACGGTCGGCCTGGACCCAGTCGCTGATCAGGTTCCAGCGCTGGCCGTCCCATTGCTGAAAGCGCACCGCGCCGCCGCCTTCATGATCGGCGCACGACAACTTCAACGGTTGCACCAGGCCCTTGGCGCCCAATGCCTGCAACCGCGCATCGTCGAGGTTCAGGTGTTCGAAGCCCCAACGCACCTGCTCGCCGGTCAACGGCTTGGCGCCGTATTTGGCCTGCGCAAGGCGCACGGCTTCGACGTTGAGAATGCCGTTCACCACACCGAGGTTGTAGTACACCGTACCGAAACGCTTCGGATCGGCCAGGTTACCCTTGCCGGCGTCCACCACGCTTTGCTTGATGCCCTGCAGCACCGGGAAATCCGTCCCGGATGGGTGCGTGGTGATGGAAATGAAGCCCTTGGCGGCCGCGCCTGCCGGCACCACGTCCTCTTCCGAGTTGCTCCAGATGTTGCCGATGATGTGATCCACCGGGTAACCGACCTTTTGCGCCGACTTCAGCGCCACCGGATTCATCACCCCCCAACCGCGCAGGATCACCCAGTCCGGCTTGAGGCGACGGATATTGAGCCACTGCGATTGCTGCTCGTTGCCGGGGTGCGGCACTTCCAGCAGGGTCAGTTCGAAACCGGCGTTTTTCGCTAGGGTTTCCAAGACGCCATTGGTTTCCTTGCCATACGGCGAGCCGTGGTACAGCACGGCGATTTTCTTGCCTTTGAGTTTGTCCGCCCCACCTTCGCGCGTGCCGATGTAGTTGATGATTGCCGAGACTTCCGAATACGGGTTGAGCTGCAGCGGGAACACGTAAGGGAACACGCTACCGTCGGTGGAATCGGTGCGGCCGTGGTTGATGGTGATCAGCGGCAATTTGTCGGCCGTCGAACGGTCCAGCGTCGCGTAGGCGATGCCCACCGACAGCGGGTTGGTCGCGGCGGCTGGCGCGCCGTTGAGGCCGCCTTTGAGGCGCTCGTAGCATTCGACGCCCTTCTCCACCACGTACTCGGTTTCGCACTCGCTCCAGGTCAGCTTGACGCCGTTCACCCCACCCTTTGCGTTGATGTATTGCAGGTAGTCGATAAACCCGCCGAAGAAGCCGGTGCCACCGGCGGCGTAGGGGCCGACCCGATAGCTCTGCAAGGGGAAGTACTGTTCGTTGTCGGCGTGAGCGCCGGCACTGAGCCCGGCGGTGATCAAGGCCAGGCCCAATAGCAGGCGGCGCAGCGGTGTGCGGAGAGTCATGAAGGCAGTTCCTCGTGAACGAAGGATGGGGGTCAGGGATGAGAACAATCAGTAACGCAGCGGCCAGATCCGCGCCCGTTGGCGAAAGCGTTGCCACAGTCGGGCCAGGCCCTCGGGTTCCTTGATCAGAAAAGCGATGATCAACGCGCCAAAGAGCATTTTCTGCAGGTTTTCCAACTGGCCGGAATCGATCAGCCCACCGGGCAACAGCCCGAAGAGGTTGGCCAGCAGAATCGGGAACAGCACGATGAAAGCGGCGCCCAGGACATTGCCGAGCACACTGCCCAGGCCGCCGATAATGATGATGAAGAGCACTTGAAACGAGCGGCTGAGATCGAAGCCGTGGGGCTCCACCGTGCCCAGGTAGGCAAACGCCCACAGCGAACCGGCAACCCCCAGGTAGAAGCCACTGATGGCAAACGCCAGCAGCTTGGCCTTGAACAGGCGGATGCCGATCACAGAGGCTGCGGTGTCCATGTCGCGCACGGCCATCCAGTTGCGGCCCAACTCGCTGCGCACCAGGTTTTTGCCCAGCCAGAACAGCACCACGACCACCGTCAGGGTCAACAGATAACGCCCACGGGGCGAACTGAAATCCAGCCCCGCGATCAGCAGCGGTGGCGAGGTGATGACCCCGGAAGCGTTGTCGTTGGTGAACCAACTGAACCGGGTCAGTACCCACTCCACCACAAACTGCGCGGCCAGGGTCGCCACCAGCAGGTAAAAGCCCTTGATCCGCAGGCTCGGCAAACCGAAGAGCACAGCCACCAGCGCAGCAATCACTCCGCCCAGCGCGAAACTCACCAGCAACGGCAAACCCGGCACGCGCAATTGCAGGTTGTAGGCCGCGAACGCACCCACCGCCATGAACGCCGCCGACCCGAGGGACAACTGCCCGGCATAACCGGTCAACAGGTTCAGCCCCAGCCCCGCCAGGGACAGCACCAGCAGCGGCAGCAGAATCGCGCTGAACCAATAGTCATTGCCCAGCCAGGGCACCGCAATGAAGGCAAACCCCAACAGCAGCCACAAGCCCACGCGGTCCTGGCGCAAGCGGAACGTGCGCCGTTCCATCGCATAAGAGGTGCTCAGTTGACCGGATTCTCGATAAAGCATGGAGGCATTCCTTGAAAGAAAATCAGACCCGTTCGATCGCCCGCTCGCCGAACAACCCGGCAGGCCGCACCAACAGAAACAGCAAGGCGAGGACATAAGGCACCCAGTTTTCGATGCCGCTGCCGATGATCGGGCCGAGGTAAATCTCCGCGATTTTTTCCGCCGCGCCGATGATCAGCCCGCCGACAATCGCCCCGCCGATGGAGGAAAAACCGCCGATGATCAACACCGGCAAGGCCTTGAGCACCACCAATGACAAGGAGAACTGCACCCCGAGGCGAGCGCCCCAGAGCAACCCGGCCACCAGCCCGACAAAACCCGCCACCGCCCAGACCAGTGCCCAGATGCGTGGCAGGCGGATGCCAATCGCCAGGGACGCCAACGGATCGTCGGCAACCGCGCGCAGCGACAGACCGACGCGGGTCCGGTTGAACAGCAGCGACAGGGCGATCACCAGTGTGGCGGCCGTTCCGGCGGCGAACAGGTCGAACTGCGAAAGCAGCATGCCGCGGATTTCCAACGGCTCATCGGCGATGCCCAACTCCAGGCCGTGGACCTGAGCGCCCCACAGGAACTGCGCAAACCCTTCGATCAGGTAGGACAGCCCGAGCGTGGCCATGAACAGGATGATCGGTGCGCGATTGACCAACGGCCGCAGCACCATTTTTTCGATCAGCAGCGCCAGGACCACCATGCTCACCAGGGTGATGACAAAGGCCCACACGAACGGGAAGCCGCGTTCGAGCAGGCTGACAAAGGTCAGCGCGGCGAACAGCACCATCGCCCCCTGGGCGAAATTGAACACCCCGGAGGCCTTGTAGATCAGGACAAAACCAATCGCCACCAGGGAGTACATGACGCCCGCCAGCAGCCCGCCAATCAGCACTTCGAAGAAAAATTGCATGTTCAGTGGCTCTCCGCACGGGAACGCCGCGTGCCCAGGTAAGCGGCGATCACATCGGGGTTGGCGCGCACTTGCTCGGGCGTGCCATCGCCGATTTTGCGGCCGTAATCGAGCACCACCACGTGGTCGCACAAGCCCATGACCACCCCGATGTCGTGTTCGATCAGCACCACGGTGGTACCGAACTCGCGGTTGATGTCGCGGATGAATTGGCTCATCTGGCCCTTCTCTTCAGCGTTCATGCCGGCCATGGGTTCATCCAGCAGCAGCAACCGGGGCTGCGCAGCCAGGGCGCGGGCCAGCTCGACGCGTTTCTGCAAACCGTAAGGCAGCGTGCCCACCAGCACATGGCGCCAGGGGTGGATGCGCAGAAACTCGATGATGTGTTCGGCGTGAAGGCGCTGCTCGTCGTCCTCGCGAGGCGCACGGCCCAGGCGCAGCATCTGCTCGACCCAACTGCTGCGGCGCTTGAGGTTGCGGCCGGTCAGCACGTTGTCGAGCACGCTCATGCCCTTGAACAGCGCGATGTTTTGAAAGGTCCGCGCAATACCGCGCTCGGCGGCCTGGTGCGGGCGCATGCGCCGCCGGGCCTGTCCGGCATAGGTGATGCTGCCGCTCTGGGCCTGGTAGACGCCATTGATCACATTGAGCAGCGAACTTTTTCCCGCGCCGTTGGGGCCGATCAATGCACAGATTTCCCCGGCCTTCACGGCGAAGCTGATGGAGGTGATGGCCTTGACGCCCTTGAACGACAGGGAGATGTCATCGAGCCGCAGTAATTCGGATTCAGTGGTTGCGCTCATGGGGCTCGTCAGACGGAGTGAGAAATCAGATGGGTGTGGGCCTCGGCACGTTCCGGCCGGGCGGAAGGTTCCTGCCAGGCGCCCGGATGGATGCCCAAAGCACCAAAGAAAGCGGCGCTCTCTTGGCTCAGCGCGGGCCCGACCAGCAACGGCACGCGCAGGCGGCTCATGCCCAACACATCGAGCAAGGGTCTGCGGACCAGCCAGTAGCCGAGCCAGCGGCGCAAACCCTGGGCATCCGGCGTCATTGCCCAGCGGTACACCCGATGCGCGAGCGTGCCGGGCAACGGCAGGCGCTCTCGGGCCCACAGCTCCAGACGGGCATAGGACTCACGCGTGCCCAGCACCAGGGTTGGCCCCAATTCACGGCGATCGGTGTCGCGCGTGGCCATGGCTTCCGGGAAATTCAGGCAGAACCCGGCGCAGAGCCAGGGCGCCAGCAGGTAACGCGCCTGACCGCTGGCGGCGAACACGCGGGCGGCCAAGGCTTCTTCAGCGCCGCTCAGTTGCTCGCGCGCCACCAGCTTGCGTGCGCCCCCCAGCAATTGCGCATGGCTCAACCGCAGGGAAGGCCCGTGCGTATCGGCATGGAACACGAAGGCAACGGCTGCGGAGTCAGTGGCGCAGGCCGGCGGTTCCGCCGCCACGCCAGCGGACAAATCGGCGTAAGCGCTCAACCCCTTCCCGTCACCGGCATTCAGACCGCGCCCGTCGAGGAACAGCAATACCGGGGGCGCACGATCGGCATGACCGACCTGTTGCACCGCCTCCAGGGTTTCGGCCAGCACGAAGCTCGGGCGCAGCCGGGCCAGCAATGCGCGGTTGTCGCGTTCGGGGTCCAGCAGGGTGACGCTGCCGCCCAGCCACTGCGCGGCCAGGGCCAGTAACAAGGCTTCGGAACGGGCCTGGCTGATGATCAGTAAATCGTCGTGGCGACTGAACCCGCGCTGATGCAGGGCTGCCGCCAGGCGGCTGACCTCCTGCGCCAACTCGCTCCAAGTGCGCGCATGCCAGATGCCCAGGCGCTTGTAGCGCAGGGCAATCGCCGCACCTCGGGCCTGGGCTTGCTGTAACAACGCCAGAGGCAGTGTCTGGGCCATGGGGACTCTCCTTCAGAGTGCTATACAGGCCCTTCTGCAGTCTCCATGCCAAGGTTTAAATCGTTATTTATCAATTAGTTATATAAAAACCTCGAGCACAATCATGTATTGATTCGGCACAGCCTGCTTAACACCTGTTGCCCTGCGAACACTTCCCGCTTTGTGCACAACTGTCTGCCAGGCAACAGTGGTTCAACACTTCCTCTCCTCCAGCGACACTCAGCGTCTCGCAAAAAAACAACAATCACCTTACAAATCAATAAGTTGATGGGTTGGTACGATGCTTGCTCCTTCAGAACCATCGGCCACAGCCACAGACTTGTTCCAACAAGCGCCTCCCTAGAGCCGTGCCGGCCCTGCGTTGCACAACCTGCTGCCGTCTTACCTTACCCAAGGCAGCGGGCTTCTTATTTTTGCAGCGAGGAGCATGTTGATGAGTCTTGATATTTTTTGGTTTCTGCCCACCTCCGGCGACACCCGTTACCTGGGCCGATCCGACAGCGGCCGCCCGGCCACCAATAAGTACATGCAGCAAATCGCGGTCGCCGCCGAGAGCCTGGGCTATGACGGGGTGTTGATTCCCACCGGCAGCAGTTGCCTGGACCCATGGATTACCGCCGCCAGCCTGGTACCGGTCACCCATCGCCTGAAGTTGCTGGTGGCGCTGCGCACCTCGCTGGGCAACCCCACGGCGTCGGCCCGTCAAGCGGCCACACTGGACCAGGCCAGCAACGGCCGCCTGTTACTCAACGTGGTGCCCGGTGGTGATGCCACCGAGTTGGCCGCCGACGGTATTTTCCTCGACCACGACCAACGCTACGAAGCCGCCGGCGAATTCCTGAGCGTTTGGCGTCGCTTGCTCAGTGGCGAGGTGGTGGATTTCACCGGTAAGCATGTGCGCGTCGAAGGCGCGCAGAACTTCTTCAAACCCGTGCAGCAACCGCACCCGCCCCTGTATTTTGGCGGGTCGTCCCCGGCCGCCCATGAGCTGGCGGCGCAACAGGTCGACGCCTACCTGACCTGGGGCGAACCACCGGCGGCCGTGGCCGCGAAGATCGCCGATGTGCGCGAGCGCGCGAAAAAATATGGCCGCACCCTGCATTTCGGCGTGCGCCTGCATGTGATCGTGCGTGAAACCAACGAGCAGGCCTGGGCGGCGGCCGAAGAGCTGATCAGCCACCTCGACGACGATGTGATCGCCGACGCCCAAGAGAACTACGCCAAGATGGACTCCGAAGGTCAGCGCCGCATGGCCGCCTTGCATGGCGGACAGCGCGACAAACTCGAGGTCTCGCCCAACCTGTGGGCCGGTGTCGGCCTGGTGCGCGGCGGCGCCGGTACGGCGCTGGTGGGCGACCCTCAGACCGTGGCCAAGCGTCTGCAGGAATATGCCGACCTCGGCGTAGACCGCTTTGTACTGTCCGGCTACCCGCACCTGGAAGAGGCTTTCCGCTTTGCCGAACTGGTGTTCCCGCTGTTGGGCAAACAGCCTGTCACGGTCCGCGACCAAGTACTCACCGGCGGCGCGTTCGACGTGCGCGCCGGCCACACCTCGGCCAAGGAAGAGGCCACGGCATGAACGTGATTGATATGCGCTGCCGCCCGGCGTACCTGCACGATTTTTTCGGCGCCACCCCAGGCAGCGCCGAGACCGCCACTGCCCGCTGGCTGAACCGCCGGGTGGGCACGCGTGGCGACGACGAGCACTTCGCCCGCTCGCGCACACCCCAGGGGTTTCTCGATGAAGTGCGCGACGCCGGGTTGAACCGGGCGGTGGTGGTCGGTCGGCACACCCCCGGCCAGCATCTGCCCAACGACCTGATTCACAGCATCGTGCGCGACCACGCTGAGCTGCTCGGCATCGCCAGCATCGACCCGGCGCTGCAGGGTATCGACGGCGCACTGGGCGAAATCGAGCGCGCCATCTCCGGGCTGGGCCTGGCCGGCATCGACCTGGAGCCGGGGTTTGGCGAACCAGCCAGGCAAACGGATGACCCGTTGTACTGGCCGATCTACGAGCATTTGCAGGCACGCGGTATTCCGCTGTTTCTGATGAGCGGGCCAACCACCCCGGACCCCGCCTTCAACAACCCCGAACGCCTGGCCAAGGTCGCCCGGGCATTCCCGCAGTTGGCGATCGTCTGCTACCACGGCTACTGGCCCAACGTGCAGCAAGCGCTCGGCGTGGCCTTTCGCTACCCGAACATCTACCTGGTGCCGGACATGTACCTGTTCCAGCCCGGCAGCGAAGCCTACGTGCAAGCGGCCAACGGCTTTCTGGCAGAGCAGCTGTTGTTCGGCTCGTCCTATCCGTTCCGCCCGATTCGCCAATCCATCGAGGATGTCCTGCGCCTGGGGTTGCGACCCGAGGTGCTCGACAACGTCCTCTATGGCAACGCCGCCCGCCTGTTCGGGTTGTAGAACACGTCGCGCCACACGCCGGGACCGACCGCCACCCAGGCCGGCCCGGCGTTGTTTTCCATTGCAAGGAGTTCCCCTGTGACCACCCCCAACGATCCTGTGCAGGTCGCCCGCCGTCTGGCGGCCGACTGGGCGAGTACGGCTGTCGAGCGCGACGAACGCGGCGGCACACCCAAGCGCGAGCGTGATGCCCTGCGCGACAGCGGCCTGCTGACCCTGAGTATTCCCCATGAATTCGGCGGCCTCGGCGCCAGCTGGAGCGACACCCTGAACATCGTGCGCGAGTTCGCCAAGGTCGACAGTTCGATGGCCCACGTGTTCGGTTTCCAACACTTGATGCTCGCCACCGTGCGCCTGTTCTCGCGGCCCGATCAGTGGCAGCCCTGGCTGGAGCAGACCGTCCGCCAGCGTTGGTTCTGGGGCAACGCGCTCAACCCGCTGGACACCCGCACCGTGGCCACGCGCGTGGACGGCGGGCGCGAGTTCACCGGGATGAAAAGCTTCTGTTCCGGGGCCAGCGACTCCGACCGCCTGATCGCCTCGGCGCTGGAGGACAGTGGCACAGGCAAACTGCTGATCGCCGCGATCCCCACCGACCGCGCCGGCATTACCCTGCTCAACGACTGGAACAACATGGGCCAACGCCAGACCGACAGCGGCAGCGCCCGTTTCGAACGCGTGCGGGTCGCCGCAGATGAACTGCTGCTGGACCCGGGCCCGCTGAGCACGGTGTTTTCCGGGCTGCGACCGCTGTTGGCGCAACTGACCTTCGTCAACCTGTTCCTTGGCATTGCCGAAGGCGCCTTCGAGCAGGCGCAGCACTACACCACCCACGAAGCACGCGCCTGGTTCAAGTCCGAGGTCGAGCGGGCGGTCGACGACCCTTATGTGCTGGCCCACTACGGCGAGTTCTGGGCCGGCCTGGAGGCAGTCCGCGCCCTGGCCGAACGGGCCAATGCGTTGTTCGACAAGGCCTGGAACCGCGGCGAACAACTGCGCGCCGAGGAACGGGCGAACCTGGCCCTGGCCATCGGCAGCGCCAAGGTCCACGCCACGCGGGTGGGCCTGGACCTCAGTTCGAGGCTGTTTGAGGTGACAGGCGCCCGCGCCACCCACGCCTCGCGGCGCTTCGACCGCTACTGGCGCAACCTGCGGACCCAGACCCTGCACGACCCGGTGGACTACCGCATCCGCGAACTCGGCGAATGGGCGTTGAAGCAAAAACCGCCGACACCGAGTTTCTATTCCTGACCACACGCGCCGGGTGTTCGCCACCGTTCACCAGAACAACAAAGTGTTGCTCCAGTGATAGGCCGCCAGCCCCAGGAACCGACAAAACCCAGGCATTACGGGCCTTTGGCACTCGGCATGAACCATGCAATCACCCCCTCAAACCACGAGTGAACGGCCCTGCGTGCCCCATGAATCAAGACAACTGGAGTTAATCGACTATGGCTTCCCGCATTATCCTCAATGCGTTTGAAATGACCTGCGTGAGTCATCAGGCCGCGGGCACCTGGCGTCACCCGGACAGCCAGGCATGGAAATACAAGGATCTCGATTACTGGGTCGAGTTGGCCAAGCTGCTTGAGCGCGGCTATTTCGACTCGGTATTTATCGCCGACGTCGTCGGCGTCTATGACATCTATCGCGGCTCGGTGGAAACCTCCCTGCTCGACGCCGACCAGGTGCCGGTCAACGATCCGTTCTTTCAAGTGCCGGCCATGGCCACCGTCACCAAGCACTTGGGCTTTGGCGTGACCTCGGCGCTGACCTACGAACAGCCTTACGCCCTGGCGCGAAAGTTCTCGACCCTCGACCACCTGACCAAAGGCCGCGTGGCGTGGAACGTGGTGACCTCGTACCTCAACAGCGCGGCGGTCAACCTGGGCCTCAAGCAACAGATTTCCCACGACGAACGCTATGACATCGCCGATGAGTTTCTGGACGTGACCTACAAGCTGTGGGAAGGCTCCTGGGATGAAGACGCGGTGCTGCGTGACCGCGAGCGCGGGTTTTTTACCGACCCGAGCAAAGTCCATCCGATCGGCCACAAGGGCAAATACTACGATGTGCCGGGCATTCATCTGTCCGAGCCGTCGCCACAGCGCACCCCGGTGATTTTCCAGGCCGGCGCTTCCAGCCGTGGCCGCGCCTTTGCCGCCAAGCACGCCGAAGGGGTGTTCATCAGCCCGGCCACCGCCGAACAGGCGCGCGAGGTCTCCGATGACATCCGCAACCGCGCCGTGGCAGCCGGCCGCAGCCGTGACTCGGTCAAGGTGTTCACGCTGCTGACGGTGATCACCGGTGAAAGCGATGAAGCCGCGCAAGCCAAATACCGCGACTACCTGAGCTATGCCAACGGCGAAGGCATGTTGTCGTTTTACGGCGGCTGGACCGGCATCGATTTCTCCGAATACGACCCGGACCAACCCCTGGAAGCGATCGACAACGACAGCATCCGCTCGGTGCTGGAACTGCTCGCCACCGCCGACCCCGACCGCAAGTGGACGCCGCGCGACATCATCAAACACCGCAGCATCGGCGGCTTGGGCCCAGTGCTGGTGGGCGGCCCGAAAACGGTGGCCGACGAGATGGAGCGCTGGGTGGACGTCGGTGGTATCGACGGGTTCAACCTGGCCTATGCGATCACCCCGGGCACCTTCGAAGACCTCGTCGAGTTCATCGTTCCCGAGCTGCAACGCCGGGGCCGTGTCCGCACCTCCTATGAGGGCGACACCCTGCGCGAAAACCTCCTCGACGGCACTTCGCCGTATGCCGCCGATGACCATCCGGCGGCGCGTTATCGCGGAGCGTTCAAAACCGGCGCCAACGCCACCGACCACACCAAACCGTCCAGATTCTCCGACCTGACTTGACGCTTGACTGCGCTGAAGAGGAATTCATCCTATGTCCAGTTTCACCACGCTGAATACATTGTCTGTCGGCACCGATTACGAAGCGCTCGCCGCGCGTTTTCGGCCGATCTTTGCGCGGATTGCCGAAGGGGCGGTCGAGCGCGAACGCAGCCGCACGCTGCCGTTCGAACCGATCCAATGGCTCAAGCACGCCGGGTTCGGCGCCGTGCGCGTCCCGGTCGAATTCGGCGGGGCCGGCGCCTCGCTGCCGCAACTGTTCCAACTGTTGATTGAACTGGCGGCCGCCGACTCCAACGTGACACAAGCCCTGCGCGGGCATTTTGCGTTTGTCGAAGACCGCCTCAACGCTCAGGCATTCAGCGCCCAGAACGCCTGGTTCGAGCGGTTTGTGGCCGGGGAACTGGTCGGCAATGCCTGGACCGAAGTCGGCGACGTGAAGATCGGCCAGGTGATTACCCGCATCAGCCGCCAGGGCGAGCAATGGGTCGCCAACGGCACCAAGTTCTACAGCACCGGTAGCCTGTTCGCCGACTGGATCGACCTGTACGCCCAACGGGACGACACCGGTGCCGACGTGATCGCGGCGGTCCGCGTGCAGCAACCGGGTGTGCGGCAAAGCGACGATTGGGATGGCTTTGGGCAGCGCACCACCGGCAGCGGCACGTCAGTGTTTGAAAACGCAGTGGTCGAAGACGACCACCTGATCGACTTCTCGACGCGCTTTAAATACCAGACGGCGTTTTACCAACTGACCCTGCTGGCTGTCCTGGTCGGGTCGGGGCAGGCGGCCGTGCGAGAGGTGGCCCAACAGGTACGTGTTCGCGCCCGGGTGTTCAGCCATGGCAATGCGGCAGCGGTGCGTGACGATGCCCAGGTGCAGCAGGTGGTCGGCAAGGCCTCGGCGCAGGTCTACACCGCCGAAGCGGCCGCCCTGCGCGCCGCCGCGGCGTCGCAACGCGCCTACGCGGCGCACTTCGCCAAGGATGCGCAGGTCGAACGCGAGGCCAACATCGCTGCGGAGCTGGAGTCGGCCCAAGCGCAAGTGGTGATTGCCGAGCTGGTGCTTCGCGCCACCAGCGACCTGTTCAACGCCCTGGGCGCTTCCGCCGCACGCACGAGCCTGCAACTCGACCGCCACTGGCGCAATGCGCGCACCGCGGCCTCGCATAATCCATTGATCTATAAAGAGCGGATCATCGGTGATTGGGAAATCAACGGCACCGAACCGCCCTACGTGTGGCAGATCGGCAGTGGCGGCCCGCAAAACCAAGCAGCGAAATAGCGCCAGCACGTAAAACCGCGACCTGAAATGCCCCGGCCCGTCGGGGCATTTTTTTCCGAGCCGCCGAAAAAGCTGCGCCGCGTCCCTCGCGGCAGCGTGCATGCGCGCAAAAAAACAGCCCATCTGTATTTTGACGCTCCCCGCAGCCCGCTGTTAGTGTCCAGCCTCCCCCTCGCACATGGAGTACACCACGGTGAAACTGGACATCTACCAAGTCGACGCCTTCAGCCAACACCCTTTCGGCGGCAACCCCGCTGCGGTGTGCCCGCTGACCGAGTGGCTGAGCGACGTGCAACTGCAAAACATCGCCGCCGAAAACAACCTGTCCGAAACCGCCTACTTCGTACCGCGTGACGATTTTTATGAGTTGCGCTGGTTCACCCCGACCGTCGAAGTCGACCTGTGCGGCCATGCCACGCTTGCAGCGGCGTGGGTGTTGATCAATGCGTTGGCGGATGCGCCTGACGTGCTGCGGTTTGCAACGCGCAGCGGCGAGCTCCGGGTAACCCGCGAGGGCGATGAACTGGCGATGGATTTCCCGGCGAAAGCGCCACAAGCGTGCGAGCCGCCTGCCGGAATGTTGAGCGCGCTGGGGATTGAACGCGCCGAGGTGTTCGGCACCGATGACTACATCGTGTTGCTCGACGACGAAGCCCAGGTCGCCGCGCTCACCCCGGATTTCGCCCGGCTCAAGGGCCTGCCCAAACGCGGGATTGCGGTGACGGCCAAGAGTGCGCGGTTCGATTTCATTTCCCGTTGGTTCGGCCCGAATGTGGGGGTCAATGAAGACCCGGTCACCGGTTCGGCGCACACTTCGCTGGCGCCGTTCTGGGCCGAGCGCCTGGGCAAGACAAGCCTGAGCGCCGAACAGGGCGGCACGCGCAAGGGCCAGTTGCGCTGTGCCCTCAAAGGCGACCGGGTGATTATTTCCGGCAAGGCTGTGCTGTATATGCAGGGCTCGATCTACCTGTAAAACGCACTCCCCAAGAACGACAGATCATTCGCAAAATGAACGGAGTTCAACGCGTGTTTTCGATTGCCCGCCGTCACCTGACGGTCATTGCCGCAGCCCTGGCCCTGGTGGCCTGCCACTCCCCGGTCAACGAACCGCCAGCGGCGCCGGAGTTGGGCTCGGGCTATCGCACCGACCTCAGCCCGCGCCACGCCGCGCAGCATATGGCGGCAGCGGCCAACCCGCTGGCCGCCGAAGCCGGGCGCGAGATGTTGCGCCAGGGCGGTTCGGCGATCGACGCGGCGATTGCCATGCAGGCGGTGTTGACGCTGGTGGAGCCGCAGTCGTCGGGGATTGGCGGCGGCGCGTTCATCATGCTGTGGGACGGGAACCGCGTGCAGGCGTATGACGGCCGGGAAACCGCACCGGCCGGGGCGACCGAGCGCTTGTTCCTCAAGCCCGACGGGCAGCCGATGGCGTTTACCGCAGCGCAGATCGGCGGGCGTTCGGTGGGCACGCCGGGGGTGTTGCGAGCGCTGGAGCTGGCGCACAAAAAGACCGGGCATCTGCCCTGGGCCCGGTTGTTCGAGCCGGCGATCCGGCTGTCGGAACACGGCTTCGCCATCTCGCCGCGCTTGCACAGCCTGATTGCCGCTGACCGTTTTATCCCACAGTCGCCGGAGATGGCGGCCTACTTTCTGAACGCCGATGGCACGCCCAAAGCCACCGGCACCCTATTGAAAAACCCGGCGCTGGCCGCCGTGTTCAAGCGCATCGCCGAGGAAGGCCCGGACGCGCTGTACCACGGCCCGATTGCCGACGAGATCGCACGCAAAGTGCAGGGCCACCGCAACGCGGGCAGCCTGTCCGAGGCCGACCTTGCAGGCTACGCGGCCAAGGAGCGTGCGCCGCTGTGTACCGATTACAAGCGCTGGAAAATCTGTGGCATGCCGCCGCCGTCGTCGGGCGGGATTGCCATCGCGCAGATCCTCGGCACGTTGCAGGCCCTGCAAGCCCGCGACCCGCGCCTGGCCATCGCGCCCATGACGCCGCTCAAGAGCGCCTCCCCCGCCGGCCTTGAGCCCACGCCCGAGGCGGTTCACCTGATCGCCGAGGCCGGGCGCCTGGCCTTTGCCGACCGCGCCCTGTATGTGGCCGATGCCGACTTTGTGCCGGTGCCGGTCGCCGGCCTGGTCGCCCCGGATTACCTGGCCCGACGCGCCGCGCTGATCGGTGAACGCAGCCTGGGCATCGCGCAGCCGGGCCAACCGGCGGGCATTCAAGTGGCGTATGCCCCGGACCGCTCGCCGCTGCGCATCTCCACCTCACAAGTGGTGGCGGTGGATGACCAGGGTGGCGCCGTGTCGATGACCACCACGGTGGAGTCCGCATTTGGCTCGCACCTGATGGTCCAGGGCTTTGTGCTCAACAACCAGATGACCGACTTCTCGTTCATTCCCGAAGAAAACGGCCAGCCGGTGGCCAACCGCGTGCAACCCGGCAAACGCCCACGCTCGGCCATGGCGCCGACCCTGGTGTTCGACCGCCACAGCGGTGAGTTGCTGGCCACCCTGGGTTCGCCGGGCGGCTCGCAGATCATCGAATACGTGAGCAAATCCCTGGTGGCGATACTCGACTGGCAACTCGACCCGCAAGCCGCAATCAACCTGCCCAACTTCGGCAGCCGCAATGGCGCTACCGAACTGGAAACCGGCCTGTTCAGCCCGGCGTTGAAACAGGCGCTCAGGGACAAGGGCCATGCGCTGAGCGAGATCGAGATGACCAGTGGCGTCCAGGCCATCGTTCGCACGCGGGATGCGCAGGGCAAGGTGCTGCTGAGCGGCGGTGCCGACCCTCGGCGGGAGGGAGAGGCGTTGGGCGATTGATCGTTAATGCACGGAGAACAGCACAGTGCGCAAGGCAAACAATCTCGGTTCCGTTCCTGGTGTCGACCACGGTTTTTGTTCGATCAATGACCCGCAGCGGCCGGAAGAGGTATTCATCTGCAAGCAGATACACAGTGCGTCGGTGATGGAATGGCAGGCAGATCGGGTGGCCAATACGGTCGAAGCCGATGGCGTGTTGACGCGCCATCACCACCCGATCGCGGTGATCACCGCCGACTGCCTGCCCATTCTGTTCGCCTCGAACAACGGTGACTGGGTGGCCGCTGTGCACGGTGGCTGGAAGGGCCTGCAACGCGGGATCATCGCCAGCGCCGTGCAGCGCTTTGCCGCTGAAGGAGTGGCTGTCGATCAATTGCAGGTGGCAATCGGGCCGTCGATCAAGCCCTGTTGTTATGAGGTGAGCGCGGCGTTTATTGCCGAGTTCCAGTCGGACCAAGGGCACCTGTGGCCACACCGCCAGGCGCCATGGAGCGCTGAGCAACCGGCACCGCTGCTGACGCCGGAAATTGCACCGCCCCAGGCGAGACAAGCGGGCAGCGCATGGTTTGACTTGAGCGGGTATGGGCTGATGCTGCTGCAAGCGGCGGGCATTCGGCGCGAGCAGATTGAAGTGAGTGAGGTGTGTACCTACTGCACATCACCGACGTTTGCCAGCTACCGCCGACGCACGCATCAACCGCAAGAGGCGAAGACGTTGTTGTATTCGTGGATTGCTCGTACAAGCTGATTAACAAAGGCCTACAGCCCTCTTTTGAATGTCCCCTCCCTGAGCATAGGTATCTACACAACTTTGTAGCAGCCAACGGTAACCACGATGCGAAGCGAGCCGCTCTTGATTTTGCTTTTGATCTCAGGCGCCCCGTTAAACCACGCTGGCCGGAATTCGATATTGATTTGGGGGGTAAACCGGCAGGGATGCCGGTTTAGCCGCCCCGCGCCATGGATGGCGCGTGGCGGCGGCCCCCCAAATCAATGTCGGATTACGGGCACACCGAGCCTAGGCGAGGTGCCGAGTGGTGGGGCGAAGGCCTTTTGCTTACTTTTGGGCCTTTCCAAAAGTGAGCCGCTGTAAGAGCGGAACCAATAGCCGCCGTTACCGCAGCAACGGATATGTACTCAGTCTGATCCAACATCTTGGTCGGCTGTCAGGCCGCCATCGGGGGCAAGTCGAATCGTCGCACCACCCCTCCCACATTTAGGTCGCGGGGCATCAGTTAGATAGTCGTCGGCTCCCGAGCCGTCACGGGAGCACGCTCCCTCGCCACAGGTTCAGGACCACGCCAAAGTTGTGTGGATACCTATGCTCCCTGAGACAAAACGCAAAGTGCCATGTCATTTTTTGCGATAAAAACGCCCTTGAACAGCGGCTCCACTACTGCGATTTTCTGGCCCGCCCTTTCTTGCCAGAAGCTACGTCAGACGCCGGAACCGTAATTCCCGGCTCGGGTGGCTGCCGCAAAGTACGCTGGAGCCTGGAAGGCCGAGGTAAAAGTGGATCAGTGCGGATCATCTACACCACACAATTGTCGTGTGGAGCAGTAGTAGCCCTGCTGATTTACGGCAAGGGCGCTACCGAGCCTATTCCAGCGCATATCCTGTACAAAATCGCGAAGGACATGAACCATGCCACTCACTGAGAAACAGCTGAAGGAACGTGACGCCAAGCGCGCTATCGGCGAAGAATTACTGGCAGCCATTCAGGATGTCAAAGCGGGGCTTTACGGCGCAATCCACCAGGTTGAAATCACTCAAGCCGCGGACGCAAGAAGTAAGACTGGGTTGTCGCAAGCCAAATTTGCCGAGCTGTTGGGGGTGTCGATAAGAACCCTTCAAGAGTGGGAACAAGGGCGTCGCTCCCCCTCCGGCGCAGCACGTTCGCTGCTGCATATTGCGGCTATAAGACCGGACGTTTTCCGGGAAGTCCTCAGTAACGCCTGATGGCGTTACTGACGCGCCGGGCGATGACTATCGGCTGATCTTCAACCCCTTGCGCCCCGCATGCCGCTCCAACGCCAGTTCAATCAAGCGGCTGACCAACTCGCTGTAGCTCATCCCCGCCGCCTGCCACAGCTTGGGGTACATGCTGATCCGGGTAAAACCCGGCAACGAGTTGATTTCGTTGATCAGCACTTCGCCGTCCTCGGTGAGGAACACATCGACCCGCGCCAGCCCTGCGCACCCCAACACCTCGAACGCTTCGACGGCCAGGCGGCGAATCCGCTCGCTGGCTTGCACGCTGATATCGGCCGGCACTACCACTTGGGCCGCCTGGTCGTCGATGTACTTGCTGTCGTAGGAATAGAAGCCGCTGCTCACCACGATCTCGCCGCAACCGCTGGCGATGGGATGTTCGTTGCCCAGCACGGCGCATTCGATTTCGCGGCCGTGGACGGCGGACTCCACCAGCACTTTCTCGTCAAAACCCAGGGCCAGTTCGACGGCGGCGTGGTATTCGGCCTCGTCGTTCACTTTGCTCACGCCCACCGAAGAGCCTTGGTTGGCGGGTTTGACGAACATCGGCAGGCCGAGCTTGCCCACCGCCATGTCGAACGACGTGCGCGCCGCGTTGTTGCGGTTGAGGGTGATAAACGGCGTGACGGCAATGCCGGCGTCGCGCAGCAAGCGTTTGCTGATGTCTTTGTCCATGCACACCGCCGAGCCGAGCACGTCGGAGCCGACGAAAGGCAGGTCGGCCATGCGCAGCAGGCCTTGCAGGCAACCGTCCTCGCCGAGGGTGCCGTGGACGATGGGGAAGATCACATCGATATGCGCGAGCAGGCCGCTGCCGGCGGTTTCCACCACTTGCTGGCTGGCCTTGCCCGGCACCACCGCCAGTTCGCGGTTGGACTGGTTGAGGGCGATCAGCGCCGGGTTTTCCTGGTTGATCAGGAAGTTCGAGGTGTCGTTAAGGTGCCAGTGACCGGCCTTGTCGATACCGATCAGCACCGGCTCGAAGCGCGAGCGGTCGAGGGCATCGACAATATTGCGCGCCGATTGCAGCGAGACTTCGTGCTCGGCCGAACGGCCACCAAAAATAATCCCTACGCGCACCTTGCTCATGACCCGACCTCACTGTTGAAAGTAAGGCTTCTTACCATGAGCGGTCAGCGATTCGCTACCAGATGTACACCGAACAGCATGTAGCAACTCCCGGCAAAACGGTCGAGCCATTTACGCGAGCGGCTGTAGAGGTCGGCCATGCGCGCACTGGAAAACACCAGGGCCACGCTGGAATACCAGCTGAACGACAAGGTGGCCATGATGATCACCGCCAGGGTCAACAGCATCGGCGATGGCGACGGCGGCATGGTGGACGCGAAGATGGTGGCGACGAACAGCGCGGCCTTGGGATTGGACAGATTGCCCAGCAACCCCAGGCGCCAGGCGGAAAACAACGAGCGCCTAGCCCCGTCCGGCAAGCGGCTCTGCCCCATCACCGGCGCCGAGCGTTTGAACAGCTTCAACCCCAGGTAGATCAGGTAGCAGCCACCGATGATCTTGAACGCCAGGTACAGCATGGGGGCGGCGGTAAACAGCGACTTTATGCCCAGCCCACCGGCCAGCCCCCACAGGATCGTCCCAGTCGCGACACCCGCCGAGGCCACCACGCCATGGCGGCGCGAACAGCTGGCGGCCAGTTGCGCGGTGTTGAAGAAATTGGGCCCGGGCGTGACCACCGCCACCGTCCACAGCAGGGCCAGCGAGATCAGGGGCGTCACGTAGGCGGGGTTGAGCAAATCCATGGCGGGCAACTCCATCAGCACAGGGCACGAACAGCGATCATAGGCCTCGCCTGCCCCCCTGCACAATCGTACAAGACCCCGGCAGACAAGGGCCTCAGACTCGGTTAACGTGTTTCCACCTCTTCTTGTGACAAGTCACCATGGGTAAACCCACCCCCACCCTCGACTGGGTCCACCGCGCGCCGCATGCCAGTGGCCTGGACCGTATCGAGGCGTACTTCGCCGGCATCGCGTTCGACCTGCATCGCCATGACACCTATGCCATCGGTCGCACCTTGTTCGGCGTGCAGAGTTTTCATTATCGCGGCGGCATGACCCATGGCCTGCCCGGCACCACCATGGTGATTCATCCCGACGAGACCCATGACGGCCGCGCCGGCAGCGAGGAAGGCTTCAAGTACCGCATGATCTATGTGGAGCCGGCGCTGGTCCAACAGATCCTCGGCGGCAAGCCGTTGCCGTTTATCCCCGGCGGGGTGTCCATCGACCCGTGGCTGTTTCGCGCCAGCGAAGTGTTGCTGCAAAGCCTGGACTGCCCGATCGACCGGCTGCAGGAGCAGGACGCCCTGTTCGACCTGGCCCAAGCCTTGAACAACGCCTCGGGAGCGATCACCACCCGCAAGACCTTCGATTACGTCGCCGCCGAACGCGCCCGGGAATTTATCCACAGCGCCCTGGGCCGCAGCATCACCCTGGATGAAATGGCCGAACACGCCGGCCGCGACCGCTGGGCCTTGTCGCGGGATTTTCGTTTGTTGTTCGGCACCAGCCCTTACCGCTACCTGACCATGCGCCGGCTGGATCTGGTACGCAGCCTGCTGGCCCAGGGCAAAACGCTGGTGGACGCAGCGATGATCGCCGGCTTCACCGACCAGAGCCACATGACCCGGCAATTTCACAGCACCTACGGCATGCCGCCGGCGCGCTGGGTGAAGATGCTCGGGCGCTGAACGCGCTCAACCGGCGGGCGTCAGCTGCTGCCCGTCAATCGGCTGGCCGATCGTGAGGAAATGCCCGCCCGCCACATGGTGCAAGGTGCGCAGTTGATCAAAGCCTTCGAAGTGCCAGTGCCCTTCGCTGAACACGCGCTCGTCGGCATACGCCGCGACCACTTCGCCGAGGAACAGGTCGTAGGTCTGCTGGGTGTGCGGTTCGGGCAACAGGCGGCATTCCAACCAGGCGACGCAGCCTTCGAGCAAAGGCGCCTCAGTGTGTTCACCGTTGAAGGTGCGCAGGCCATAGGCGGCGAATT
The DNA here is from genome assembly GCF_003058185.1 of Pseudomonas sp. GV105. Taxonomy (NCBI): domain Bacteria; kingdom Pseudomonadati; phylum Pseudomonadota; class Gammaproteobacteria; order Pseudomonadales; family Pseudomonadaceae; genus Pseudomonas; species Pseudomonas sp. GV105. Next base: position 31,392 of record NZ_QBUF01000007.1, on the reverse strand, counting down.
TGTCAAGTTCCGCGCCGCTGGTAGTGCCCACCGTCTGTACGAGATCGGCCTGGGCCGCGCAGGGCACCTGCAGCACGAAGGTGCCGGCGCGTTCCAGCAGTTGCCGGGTCCAGGTGGCCTTGTCCAGCACGACGGCGACTTTCGGCGGTTCGAAATCCAACGGCATGGCCCAGGCGGCAGCCATGATGTTGCGCTGACCGTCATGCGCGGCGCTGACCAGCACGGTCGGGCCGTGGTTGAGCAAGCGGTAGGCCTTGGACAGCGGAACGGGGCGGCAGTGGTCGGGGCTCATGAAGGATCGGCTCTTCAATAGTGAAAAAACCTACGATACCTCAAGCACAAGCCCTACGGGTCAGTTCGAGAGCTGGTTGGCGAACTGTCCGACTGCGCTGACGACCTTTTGTGCGCCGTCCTGGATGTCCACGATCACCGTGCCGGCTTCGGCCGCCAGGGCCAGGCCCTGCTCGGCTTGCTGGCGGCCGTCGCTCATCAGGCGCACCGCACCGGCAACGTGTTCGCCGCGCGCCTGCAGTTGCGACATCGAGTAAGCCAGTTCCTGCAGGAAGTTGGCATTCGCCCATTCCACCCGGCCTTCATCGGTGTGGCCGGCGTTTTCTGAAGAGCGCTTCAATGCCCGGCGTCACTCTTTTTGCAGCGGTCAGCTGCCATTGTTCCGGCAGATCCCCATCACTTGATATTCCAGGGTATTGAGCTTGCCGCTGGTGTCTTCGTAGGTCATGCGCGAGGGCACGGGGCTGCAAGAGCGGATCGGTGGTGTCACGTTGACCACCTTGGCGATGTCCAGGGTCATGCCATAGCGATAGGTCTGCACCACCGGGGCCGCTTTGCCCTCTCTGGCCGCGTACTCGGTCATGGCTTGTTCATTGCGCTCCATCATCAGCGCAAACGTGCGATCGCCGCCGCCTTCGGCCAATGCGCCGAAGGACAGGATGGCCGTCAATATACCCAGGCTGGTTTTATAAAAGTTCATTGTTCATTCCTCGACTGAAAGTTCAGTGTCGAGACTAACCAAACAACCCTGACGCGATGTTCACCAGAAGATTACGTATTTGTTAGGTGGCACTAAGGTTCCAGAATTGTAATGTTCACGCAACACAGCCGTTATCCACGGTTTGCAACTATCAGCCCGGGCCAAATCAATAAGAACGCCCGCCTCCATAAGAAGCTGATCACTGCCAATACCGAGGAGCGAAACATGCATATCCGTTATTACACCCTCCCCCTCTCACTCATCGCCGCCCTGCCGCTGGCAGCGCTGGCCGTGGAAGACCAGCCCGACGGTTTTATCGAAGGCAGCCGCCTGAACGTCCTGGCACGTAATTTTTACTTCAACCGCGATGATCGCAAAGGCCAATCCAGCCCGACCGGCAACGGCTATTCAGAAGCCTGGGCGCAGGGGCTGATCGGCAAGTTCGAGTCCGGCTTCACCCAAGGCACCGTGGGTTTTGGCCTGGATGCGTTTGCCATGGTCGGCGTGAAACTCGATTCGGGCACCGGCCGCAGCGGCGGCAAGGGCTCGTTCGGCATGTTGCCGGTGGACCGCGACAACCGCCCCGAAGACAGCTATAGCAAGGTCGGCGGCGCCGCGAAACTGCGCGTGCTGGACACAGTGATCAAGGCCGGCGACGTGTTCCCGCTGACGCCGGTGGTGGCCTACGGCGACTCCCGTGTATTGCCGGAAAGTTTCCGTGGCGTCACCGTGCAAAACACCAGCCTCGCCGGCCTGAGCCTGCAGGGCGGACGCTTGAGCGGCATGAGCCAGCCCAATGAAAGCGGCATGAACAAAGGCTTCGCGACGTTTTATGCGGGCCCGGTCGACTCGCCCTGGATCGGCTATTTCGGCGGTGACTATCAACTCAACAAGCACCTCGGTTTCAGCCTGTACAGCAGCCGCCTGAAAGACGCCTGGGACCAATACTACGTCGGCAGCACCGCCAGTTACCCGCTCACCGAAGACGTTTCGCTGTTCGGCGACGTCAATTACTACAAGGCCGTGGACGAGGGCAAAAAGCGCCTGGGCACATTCGACAACAACATCTGGAGCGCCCGGCTCGGGGTGAAAGTCGGTGCCCACAGCGTTGCCGTGTCGCACCAGCGCAACAATGGCGACGACGACTTCGATTACCTGCGCCAGTCGGACTCGATCTTCCTCAACAACTCGATCCAGTACAGCGACTTCAACTCGCCCAAGGAACGCTCATGGATGGTGCGCTACGACCTGGACATGCAGGCCTTCGGCATTCCCGGCCTGACGTTCATGACCCGCTACGCCAAAGGCAGCGGGGCCGACTACAGCAACGCCAACGCGGTGTATATGCGCCGCGATGCCGCCGGTAATCCGCTCACCGATCAGCGCCGCTGGGAACGCAATATCGAAGCCAAGTACGTGGTGCAGGCCGGCACGCTGAAGGACTTATCCCTGCGCCTGCGCCAGGCGAGCGTGCGCTCAAGTGCATTTGAGTCGGACCTGGAAGAAGTAAGGGTCATTATCGAATATCCACTGGCGGTGCTCTAAGCAACGCTTACATTTACTTGCCGATGAAGTACATCTCTTCACAGGTTCAAATCTGTCAGAACTGTAATATCGGCCTCACCTTCGCGTTAAGTTGCAGTTTTTATACTGCGCATCGAGCACTATTCATCTCTGCGGCTTTTGTGTAGCTCCTTTGGAACGGAGATGAACTTTTTACGCCCCGCTTGGGGCGTTTTTTTGTTCACTCGCACAGCGGCGAATCGTCGCAGCTACCTGACGTGGCTTGACCCTATAGCGACTTCACGGCTCAGAGTTTTCCTACAGCCAAATTCAGCGCCTCTATGAGGCCATGCCCCCTCTCCGTTTCCTTTGAAGGTAAATCCCCATGCGTATCCTTGTGGTTGAGGACGAGCAGAAAACCGCCGATTACTTGCAGCAGGGCCTGACCGAAAGCGGCTATGTCGTCGATTGCGCCGCCAGTGGCGTCGACGGCCTGCACCTGGCCCGGCAACACACCTATGAACTGGTGATCCTCGACGTGAACCTGCCCAACACCGACGGTTGGGAAGTGCTGGAACACCTGCGCCGCGACGGCAACCAGCGGGTGATGATGCTGACCGCCCGCGGCCGGCTGGCCGACAAGATCAAGGGCCTGGACATGGGCGCCGATGATTACCTGGTCAAACCCTTCGAATTCCCCGAACTGCTGGCCCGCGTCCGCACGCTGTTGCGCCGCAGCGAGCACATTCCGTTGCCGGACGTGTTGCGCGTCGCCGACCTGGAGCTGGACCCGCGCCGCCACCGCGCCTACCGCGGCACACGACGCATCGACCTGACCACCAAAGAGTTCGCCCTGCTGCACGTATTGATGCGCCAGGCCGGCGAGGTGATGACCCGCACGCAAATCATCTCGCTGGTGTGGGACATGAACTTCGACTGCGACACCAACGTCGTCGAAGTCTCCATCAGCCGCCTGCGCGGCAAGGTCGACGACCAGAGCGAGGTCAAGCTGATCCACACCATTCGCGGCGTCGGTTACGTGCTGGAGGCGCGTCAATGAGGACCAGCAGCCTGTCGATGCGCCTGGGCCTGACGGTCAGCCTGATGGGCGCCGGACTGGTCGTGCTGCTGGCGACCCTGGCTTACCTGGCCTTGACCCACGAGCTGGACAAACTCGCGCGCAAGGGCCTGGAAAACAAGCTGGATCAGTTGGAACACAGCCTGAGCCAGAGCCTCGCCCCCCGCGACATCAGCAGCCGCCCCCACTCGCTGCTGGACCTGGTGATGGGCCACGACAATATCTACCTGACCATCATGAGCACCCAGGCCGATGCGCCGGTGCTCCTCAGCGTGGGCGCAAAACCCCAGCAGCCGTTGTTGCTCGACGTACCGGCCGGCAAGACCCTGGCCTACCTGAACTGGGTGGACGGGCATGGCAACCGCATCCTCAGCGCCTCGCGCATGGTGGCGCTGCGCAATGGCGAGAACGTGCGCGTGCTGCTCTCGCTGGACCGCTCCGACGATGAAGCGTTGCTCAGTGCCTACCTGCGCTCCACGGTGATCGCCCTGCCGCTGCTGCTGATCCTGATCGGCATGGGCGCCTGGTGGCTGGTGCAGCGCGGGCTGGCGCCGTTGCAGCAGTTCAGCCGTGTGGCGGCGCAGGTCAGCACCCAGGACCTGACCCATCGCCTGGCGCTGGACAACCTGCCCAAGGAGCTGGGCGAGTTGGCCCAGGGCATCAACTTCATGCTGCACCGCCTGGACGACGGTGTGCGGCAACTGTCGCAGTTCTCCGATGACCTGGCCCACGAACTGCGCGCGCCGTTGACCAACCTGATGGGCAAGGCGCAGGTGACGTTGTCCCGCGAGCGGCCTTCGCAGGAATACCAAGCGGGCCTGGAATCCTGCGTCGAGGAAATGGAACGCCTGTCGCGCATCGTCTCCGACATGCTGTTTCTGGCCCAGGTCAGCCATCCGGCGGCGCGGGCCGGGTTTGCCCGGGTGTCGTTGGGTGACGAAGCGCAGCGGGTGATGGAGCTGTTTGCCTTGAGCGCCGAGGACAAGCAGGTGACCCTGAACCTGCGCGGCGACGCCTGGGTGATGGGCGATCGCCTGATGATCCAGCGGGCCATCTCCAACTTGCTGTCCAATGCCATCCGCCACACGCCAACCGCGTCTACCGTGTTGTTGCTGGTGGAAACCTACGGCCAGCGTGTATCGCTGTCGGTCGGCAACCCCGGGCGCGGCATCGAAGCGCACCACCTGCCGCACTTGTTCGAACGCTTCTACCGCGCCGACAGCAGCCGTACCCGCGCCGAGGGCGGCACCGGCCTGGGGCTGGCCATCGTGCAGTCGATCATGCACCTGCATCAGGGCCACGCCGATGTCAGCAGCCAGCCGGGGCGTTTTACGCGCTTCAGCCTGGTGTTTCCTCGTCCTTGCGATGCGCCCAGTGATACAACGCCGGCAGCACCAGCAAGGTCAGCAACGTAGAGGAAATGATCCCGCCGATCACCACCGTCGCCAGCGGCCGCTGCACCTCGGCGCCGGTGCCGGTGGCCAGGGCCATGGGGATAAATCCGAGGGACGCCACCAGCGCCGTCATCAACACCGGGCGCAGCCGGGTCAGCGCGCCTTCGTTGATGGCCATCGACAGCGAGCGCCCTTCCTCGCGCAGGTTGCGGATAAACGCGATCATCACCAGGCCGTTGAGCACCGCCACGCCGGACAAGGCGATAAAGCCCACCCCGGCCGAGATCGACAGCGGAATATCGCGCAGCCACAGCGCCATGATCCCACCGGTCAAGGCGAACGGAATCCCGGTGAACACCAACAGCCCGTCCTTGAGGTTGTTGAACATCATGAACAACAGCCCGAACACCAGCAGCAGCGCCACCGGCACCACGATGCGCAGGCGGTCGGAGGCCTCCTTCAACTGTTCGAACTGCCCGCCCCAGGTGGTCCAGTAGCCAACCGGCACTTTGACCTGGGCGCCGATGGCGGCTTCGGCCTCTTGGACAAACGAGCCGATATCACGCCCCCGCACGTTGGCGCTGACAATCACCAGGCGCTTGCCGTTCTCGCGGCTGATCTGGTTCGGGCCCAGCACCAGGTCGAGGCTGGCGACCTGGGACAAGGCGATAAAACCCAGTTGCCCGGAGGCGTTACCGGCCAGCGCCGGCACCGGGATCAGCAGCCGCGACAAGCCATCGATATCGGTGCGTAATGCGTCGGACAAACGCACGACCATGTCGAAACGTCGGTCACCTTCGTACAACGTTCCGGCCTGGCGCCCACCGACTGCGACGGCAATCGTGTCCTGCACATCGCCGACGTTCAGGCCAAACCGCGCGGCCTTGTCGCGGTCGATATTGATGGTCAGTACCGGCAGGCCGGAGGTCTGCTCGACCTTCACTTCCGAGGCGCCGTTCAGGCCTTGCAAGGTCTCGGCGATTTCCCCGGCGGTGGCGTTGAGCACCGCCATGTCGTCGCCGAATACCTTCACCGCCACGTCGCTGCGCACCCCGGAAATCAGCTCGTTGAAGCGCAGTTGGATCGGTTGCGACAGTTCATACGCACTGCCCGGCACAATCGCACTGGCGCGCTGGATATCGGCGATCAGCGTTTCGCGGGACTTCTGCGGATCAGGCCACTGATCCTTGGGCTTGAGCATCACGTAGCTGTCGGAAATGTTCGGTGGCATCGGGTCGGAGGCAATCTCCGCGGTGCCGGTGCGGGCGAAGACCCGTTCGATTTCCGGCACCTGGGCCATCAAGGTTTTTTCCAACTGCTGTTGCATCTGCACCGACTGCGTCAGGCTGGTGCCGGGCACGCGCAGGGCTTGCTGGGCGAAGTCGCCTTCGCTGAGGCTGGGGATGAATTCGCTGCCCATGCGGCTGGCCACCAGCCCCGAGGCGACGATGGTCAACAGCGCCAAACCGAACACCAGCGGGCGCCGCGCCATCACCCCATCGAGCACCGGCGCATAGACCCGGCGCGCACTGCGCATCACCAGGTTTTCTTCTTCCTTGACCTTGCCGGTGACAAACAGCGCAATCGCCGCCGGCACAAAGGTCACCGAGAGGATCATCGCGCCGAACAGGGCGATCACCACGGTGAAGGCCATGGGGTGGAACATTTTCCCGGCCACGCCGGTGAGGGCGAAGATCGGCAGGTACACCACCATGATGATCAGTTGCCCGAAGATCAGCGCGCGCCGCGCCTCCTTGGCCGCCGCGAACACTTCGTGCAGGCGCTCGCTGCGGGTCAACAGGCGGCCGTGTCGCTGTTGCGCATGGGCCAGGCGACGGATCGCGTTCTCGACGATCACCACCGCGCCGTCGACGATGATGCCGAAGTCCAGCGCGCCGAGGCTCATCAGGTTGGCGCTGACTTTGTTGGTGAACATGCCGGTAAAGGTGAACAGCATCGCCAGCGGGATCACCATCGCGGTGATCAGCGCCGCGCGGATGTTGCCGAGGAACAGGAACAACACCGCGACCACCAGCAGCGCGCCTTCGAAAAGGTTTTTCTTCACGGTGGCGATGGCTTTTTCGACGAGGTTGGTGCGGTCGTAGACGGTCACGGCGACCACGCCCTCGGGCAGCGAGCGGTTGATCTGTTCGAGTCGCGCAGCCACGGCCTGGGACACGGTGCGGCTGTTTTCGCCGATCAGCATGAACACCGTGCCCAGCACCACTTCACGGCCGTTTTCGGTGGCGGCGCCGGTACGCAGCTCACGGCCGATCTCGACCTGGGCCACATTGCGCACGCGGATCGGCGTGCCGTCCGAGGTGGTGATGACGATGTTGGCGATATCGTCGATCGACGCCACTTGCCCCGGTGCGCGGATCAGCAATTGCTCGCCGCTGCGCTCGATGTAGCCGGCACCGACGTTGGCGTTGTTGCGTTCCAGGGCGGTGACCAGATCGCTCAAGGTCAGGTTGTAGGCCGCCAGGCGCTTGGGGTCGGGGGCGATCTGGTATTCCTTGGCAAAACCACCGATGGTGTTGATCTCGGCCACGCCGGGCACGTTGCGCAGTTGCGGCTTGATGATCCAGTCCTGGATCACGCGCAGGTCGGTCGGCGTGTAGGGCGTGCCGTCGTCCTTGCGCGCGCCCTCTTCGGCTTCCACGGTCCATAGGAAAATTTCCCCAAGACCGGTGGAAATCGGCCCCATCGCCGTTTCGATACCGACGGGCAATTGTTCACGGGCGACTTGCAGGCGTTCATTGACCAATTGGCGGGCAAAGAACAGGTCGGTGCCGTCCTTGAAGATCACCGTGACCTGGGACAAACCGGAGCGCGACAGCGAACGGGTCTGCTGCAACCCCGGCAACCCGGCCATCGCGGTTTCAATGGGAAAGGTGATGCGCTGTTCGGTTTCCAGCGGCGAAAAACCGGGCGCCGCCGAGTTGATCTGCACCTGCACATTGGTGATGTCGGGCACTGCGTCGATGGGCAGTTTCTGATAGCTGGCGACGCCGACACCGGCCATCAACAGCACCGCCAACAGCACGATGATGCGCTGCTCGATGGCGAATTGGATAAGGCGCTCAAACATGGGAAATCACTCGCAGGATCAATGGGCGTGTTCGGCCGAGCCTTTGCCCAGTTCGGACTTGAGGATGAAGCTGCCAACCGTGGCCACCTGTGCCCCGGCGTCGAGGCCCCGGCGCACTTCGACGTAGCCGTTTTCGCTGACGCCCAGTTCCAGATGGCGGGTGACGAACCCGTCCGCCGTGCGAACGAACACCGAGGGCTTGTCCTCGACGGTCTGGATCGCGGCCTCGGGCACGGTGACCTTGGCCTGGTAGGTGTCGGTGGCGATCTGTACGGCGACGAACAACCCCGGGCGCCAGGCGTCATCGGGGTTGGGCACGGTCACGCGCACGGTGGCGGTGCGCGTCTGCTCGCCCAGCAAGTTGCCCACATAGGCCACGGTACCGAGTACTTCGGTGCCCATTTCGGTGGAGCTGACTTTCACCGGCTTGCCGACGCGGACCTTGTTCAAGTCCTTGGGAAAGACGCCGAACGTGACCCACACCTGCGACAGGTCCGACAAGGTGAAGGCGTTGCTGGTCTCGCTGACCACCTCGCCGACGCCCAGGTGTTTCTCCACCACCACGCCGGCGAACGGTGCGCGCAATTCATAGCGATTGCCGCCGGCCGGCACGGCGCTGCCGCTGAGGGCGGTCATCTTCTGGCGGGCGTTGTTCAGGGCGATTTCGGCTTCCTGCAAGGCCTGGCGCGCCAGCAGGTAATCCTGCTCGGCGGAGATCTTGTCCTGCCACAGTTGGCGCTCGCGCTGGAAGGTGGTGCGCGCCAGTTCGAGGCGGCGCTGGCTGGCGGCCAGCTCGCTGCGCTGATCGGAAATCTGCTGGCTGGCGATCACCGCCAGCAACTCGCCTTGCTTGACCGTCTGGCCGAGGTTGACCTTCACTGCCTCCACCACCCCCGCCGCACGCGGCACGATGTGCGACGTGCGGTCTTCATCGAAGCGCACTTCACCCGGCAACGACAGCACCGTGCTGATCGGCCGCGGCTGGGCCTGGGCCAGTTGAATACCGGCGGCCTCGATCTGCTGCTCGGTGAGTTCGAGTGTGCCTTCTTCTTCCTCGGCGTTTGCCAGGCCGGACAGCATCAGGCCCAGGACAAGGGCTAGCGCCACGCCATGTTTAGTCTGCATAGAGGACTCCAAAAAAATCAGAAACGGGCGAGGTCGCCGTAGATCCGTTCGATGCGTACCCAGGCGTCGGTGGCCTGGGCGGTCGCCGTGAGGTATTGGGTGCGGGCAGCGATCAAGGTGCGCTGGGCGTCGAGGACGTCGAGGAAGTTGAACTTGCCCATTTCGAAGCCACGGGTGGCGCTGTCCACCGCGCTCTGGGCGGCGGGCAGGATCTGCTGGTTGAATGCGCGCACTTCGGTGTTCGCGGTTTGCCACAGGTCCAGGGCCTGGCGGGTTTCGGTGCGCAGGCGCAGTTCGGCGGCGTTGCGCAGGTCACGGGCCTGGTCGGCGCGGCGGGTGGCGGCGAGCACGTTGCCCTGGTTGCGGTTGAACAGCGGGATCGGCATCGACACGCCCACCAGATTCACGCGCTCGCGCACGCTGGCGTCGTACTGGCTACCAATCGACACATCGAGGTCGGGGATGCGCTGGGCTTTTTCCAGGCCCACGCTGGCTTCGTTCTGCAGGATTTGCAGTTCGGCCAGGCGCAGCTCGGCGGTCTGTTCAAGACGCGCCAGCAGTTGCGCGGCGGGCGGCAACGTCGCCGGGCCGCTGCTTGGCGTGGCGACGGCGGCGAAGTCGGGCGCGGCGCTGCCGGTGCTGGCAGCCAGGCGGCGATAGGCATCGCTGACACCCATCTGGGCGCGGTTGAGTTCCAGGCGGATTTCCGACAACTGCACCTGGGCGCGGGTGGCTTCCACTGGCGACGATTTACCGGCGTTGACGCGGCCATTGGCGATCACCAGGCCGCGCTCGGCCAACGCCAGGGAGCGTTGCGCCAGGTCGAGGCGCTCCTGGGCGCGAAGGGCGCCGTAATAACTGTCGATCACCTCGGCGCGCAAGCCGTTGCGGCGCTGTTCGAGGGTCAGCGCCGCGACGTCCTGGCCACGCGTGGCCAGCTCGATGCGCGCGCCGCGCTTGCCGCCCAGTTCCAGGGTCTGGCTTAACTTGAGCGTGGTGGTGCGGGTGTCGCGGCGGGTGTCTTCGGCATCCCACGAGGCCACCGGGTTGGGGATCAGCCCCGCCTGCTGGCGGCCGCCGCTGGCGATGTCGATCTCCCATTGCGCGGCGGCCAGGTCGGGGTTGTTGGCGAAGGCGGTTTGCAGGGCGGCGTCGAGGGTCAGGGTTTGGGCGCCGACCCCTTGCGCCGTCGCCAGCAACACGATGATCGAGCACAGTAGAGTTCTTGCACGAGTTGGCATAACGAGAGTTCCAGGCCCATGAAATGGCGGATAAATCCAAGCCGGGGCACTGTAACTTTCGGTACTTATCAGGGCGGTGGGGCGAACATTACAAATCCGTTAGCAAGGCTCAAGCATGGGCGTCTTCGGGCCCGTCACGATGAAAACCCTCGCCCTCGACCTGCAGCGTGACGTGGGAAATATCGAATTGTTCATGCAGCAATTGCGTCACTTGAGCGAGGACCTGCTGTTCGGTGCCCGGCATCGCATCCGCCACCAGATGGCTGCTCAGCACGTTCTTGCCACTGGTGAGCGCCCAGATATGCAGGTCGTGTACGTCCTTCACGCCGGGCACGCCACGCATGGCCTGCTCCACGCTGTCGATATCGACGCCGTCGGGCACGCCTTGCAGCAACACATTCATGCTGTCCTTGAGCAGCACCCAGGTGCGCGGCAACACCCAGAAACCAATCGCCGCCGCCACCACGGAGTCGACCCAAGCCCAGCCGGTCAACATGATCACGACGGCTGCGATGATCACGCCGATAGAGCCGAGCATGTCGCTCCAGACCTCCAGGTACGCGCCTTTGACATTCAGGCTTTCGCCACTGCCGGCGCTGAGCAGGCGCATGGAGATCAGGTTGACGAGCAGCCCCAGCACGGCGATCACCAGCATGCCGGTCGACTGGATTTCGGCGGGTGCCTGCAGGCGTTGATAGGCCTCATAAAGGATGTAGAACGCCACCGCAAACAGCAGCAAGGCATTGAACGCCGCCGCCAGGATTTCAAAGCGGGCATAGCCGAACGTGCGCTTGCGGTCGGCGGGGCGCTTGGCGATCTGGATCGCCACCAGGGAAATCGCCATGGCCAGGGCGTCGGTCATCATGTGCGCGGCGTCGGACAACAGCGCCAGGCTGCCGGTGATAAAGGCACCGATCACCTCGGCAATCATGAAACTGCTGGTCAGCCCGAGGGCCATCCACAACTGCCGTTCGTGGCCGGCGCGTACCTGGGCGTGGTTGTGTCCTGCGCTCATGAAACATCCTCGTGGGGTGTGGTTGGATGAATCATAGAGCTATCGGCTAAATACGCTGGCACGGGTTACAAAATTGTCATCCGCACGCCAGCAGGCGGTTACCTTTGATGACACCAAAACCTCTTTGCCCCAATGGGTCAGCGGTGCAAAACGAAACGTGCGTCCAGCTTACCGAGCAACTCAAACGTATTCATATAAGAGACGCCGACCAGTGAGCACACATTGGGAATGGTGTATTTACGCTTGATATCGGGGTTATACACTTCATGGGTTACAACCACCGCTCCCGTCGTCATCGCCTTGGCAATCAGCCACGGGTCTGCCCCTTCAAGAAACTCCTCAAGCGCGCCAACCTTCATCAGCGGCGCCTGCTCGGCAATTTTGGCGACGATATACCCAAATGCCACTTGAGTCCGTTCATCGCTGGCGTCTTCAAAGAGCTGGGCATTGCTCTTGACCCACTGGGTCAGATCGTCATTGCCTTTAGCCAGCTCGTCCCTTACCGGTACGATACTGGCAATCTCCAAAGCCTGGTGTTGTTGAAGTATCCATGCCCAATAGCCCGGACAAATCGTCATCCCGTAATAGCGATTTTTGGCCTCGATCAGCGTATTCGAATCCAATAGATGCTTCATGCCGAGAGCTTCATTCCATACGTCTTCAACTTGGCAGGCTGCACACCCAGCAGTTTTCCCGCGTCGCGTAGCAAAATCTGACCGCTCTGGGCTTGCGCCAGAACAGCCTTGCTCAACCGGGTACTGTTCCTGGTCGCAGCGGTACGGTAGTAGTCCCCTCCACCGCCGTCCTTATCTCGATATGCCTGCAAGATCCGTCGGTAGTAGGCGCCGTATTGATCGCCGCTGATGTAACCAAGGTCACGCGCACGGCGGGCAATGACGAGTGTGCTGACATGAAAGCGCCCCGCCAAAGGCGCCAGGTTGTCTTCCCAGTAAAGATCGCTGTCCCAGTACGCGCTGAAGGCGATTCCCGGCGCAAGAAACTCGCCCGCCACCGCATTGCAGAAGGCTTCTTCTTGACCAGGCCCCTGACTGCCCCCATCGGATACGCCCGTACTGCCGATCCAGAGATGGGCAAGCTCATGCACCAGGGTAAAAAGCCGTGCCGAGGGTGCATCCGCACTGTTGATAAACACAACGGGGGCCATCACGTTGCTGATCGCAAATCCTCGAAACTCGCTGACATCAAGTTTCCTGCGGGTATTGCCCAAGGCAACACCGCTGCGCATAACGAGAATGCCGGCGTCTTCCGCGCCACTCACCAATGCCCGCATATAGTCTTCATAACTCATACGGGCCGGGGCATCGGTTACGCCCAGGACACGACGGATATCGGCAACGACGTCCTTGATCGGCGAGCGACTGTTGAAGCTCCCGACAAAGGAAAGCGGCGCTCGTTCGTGATCCTGCAAATACTCCAGGTACCAGGCCTGTTTGCGTAGCACATCCCTGACGGTGTCCATCAAATCCAGGCTGGGTTTATCGGGTAATTCGCCGCCTACCGTGCGCAGGTCCGGAAGTGGCAGATGCTCCTGTGGAGGCGCCTGGAGAAAGAGAAAACCAAAAGGAACATGCGCGATGGCAGCCCACTTTTGCGCCTGGTTAAAGGTGGGAAGGCTCCGGCCGCTCTCCCACTCCATGACCCTTTGCGTCTTGACCGTAAGCCCCTTGGCGACCTGAGCCTCAGACAGCCCCGCCCGCTGGCGAGACCAGGACAGAATGGCGGGGTTGATAAGGGCCGTCTGGGTCATGAAGGGCTATGTGCTGATCGGGGGGTGGACCTGACTATAGGAGCGGCCGCAATACCCGTCAATTGGTGGCCCTTAGGCTCCGCGAGCGCCTGCATCCACTGCGTGGCGCTTGCTGAACAGCACCACACTCACCACCCCCACCGCGCCCATCACCACGCAATAACCCACGCAAATCCACGGGCTGGTCGGCATCAGTGCGATCAGCATCAAGGGCGTGGTGCTCGCCCACAGCGCGTAGGCAATGTTGTAGGTGAAGGAAATGCCTGACACCCGCACCGGCGCCGGGAACAGTCCGACCATCACCGACGGCACTGCGCCGACCACGCCGCAGCTCAAGCCTGCCACGGCATATGCCGCGCCGAGCCAGACGCCACCGGCGATCAGGCTGGCGTATAACACCGCGATCCCCAGTGGCAGCAACAGGCTGTAGACCAGCACCGCGCGCCAGGCGCCGATGCGGTCCACCAGCAGGCCGGCAAGTACGCAACCGATGTTCAGGAACACAATGCCCAGTGCGCTCAGGGCGAAGGTGTGGCTGGGCGTCATGCCGAAGGTTTTCTGCATCATGGTCGGGGTGATGACCACCAGCACCACCACGGCGGAGGTGAGCACGCAGGTGAGGATCATCGCCGGCAGCAACACGCGGCGATGATCGCGCAATACGGTGCGCAGCGGCAGTTCGGCGGCGGCTTGGCGGCGCGCCTGCATGTCGAGGAATACCGGGGTTTCGTTGAGCCAGCGGCGCAGCCACACGCCGATCACGCCGAAGACGCCGCCGAGCAGGAAGGGGAAGCGCCAGGCGTAGTCGAGGATCTCCGCCGGGGTAAAGATTTGCGCCAGCAGCGTGGCGGTCAGTGCGCCGAGCAGGTAGCCGAAGGTCAGGCCGGCCTGCAAGAAGCCCAAGGCGTAACCGCGGTGATGGGGCGGCGCGTGCTCAGCGACAAAGGTCCAGGCGCTGGGCACTTCACCACCCACCGCCGCACCTTGCAGCACGCGCAGCACCAGCAGGATCAGCGGTGCGAAATAGCCGATTTGCGCGTAGGTCGGCATGATCCCGATCAGCAGGCAGGGCAAGGCCATCATCAGGATGCTCAGGCTGAACACGCGCTTGCGCCCCAGGTGATCGGCGAAGTGCGCCATCAGGATGCCGCCCAGCGGGCGCGCGAGGTAGCCGGTGACGAAGATCCCGAAACTTTGCAGCAGGCGCAGCCACTCGGGCATTTCCGGCGGGAAGAACAGTTGGCTGAGGGTCAGCGCGAAAAACACGAAAATGATGAAGTCGTAGATTTCCAGGGCACCGCCGAGGGCGGCCAGGCCCAGGGTTTTGTAGTCGGAGCGGGAAAAACGCTGCGCCTGGGCAAGCGAGGTGGCAGTCATGTTGAGGCTCGGCAGACAAACAAAATGGCGTGCAGGTTATGAGCTGCGCCGGATGATGGCAATCGCGGCGGATATATTTGTTTTCCTCAATGATCGATGAAGATAACTGCATTCCCATATCAATGGCCGTAGCGGAACATGCCGTAAAACTGCCAAAACCATAACAATTACAAGAGGAATGACTCGTGGCCGATGCTATCGAAGAAAGCCGCTATGCCCGATTTGCCCTGCGCTGCTCCAATTTCGCCGAACGCTGGTTTCCCGACTCCTGGGTGTTTGCCGCCCTCGCCGTGATCATTGTCGCCGTGGCGACCCTGGGCATGGGCGCCGCGCCGACCGAAGCCGCCAAGGCGTTTGGCGATGGGTTCTGGAGCCTGATCCCGTTCACCATGCAGATGGCCTTCGTGGTGATCGGCGGTTACGTGGTCGCCAGTTCGCCACCGGCGGTGAAACTGATCGACCGCCTGGCGCGCATCCCGAAGAACGGCCGCTCGGCCGTGGCTTGGGTGGCGTTGATTTCCATGGTTGCCTCGTTGCTCAACTGGGGGCTGTCCCTGGTGTTCGGCGGTTTACTGGTGCGCGCATTGGCGCGGCGCACGGACTTGCGCATGGACTACCGCGCTGCCGGTGCCGCGGCCTACCTGGGGCTCGGCGCGGTATGGGCGCTGGGGCTGTCGTCGTCGGCCGCGCAGTTGCAGGCCAACCCGGCCAGTTTGCCGCCGTCGATCCTGTCGATCACCGGGGTGATCCCGTTCACCGACACCATCTTCCTGTGGCAATCCGGCGTACTGCTGCTGGCGCTGATCGTGGTCTCGCTGATCATCGCCTACGCCACCGCGCCCGGCCCGAACAGCGCCCGCGACGCCAAGGCCTGCGGGGTCGACCCGGCCTTCAACCTGCCCACGCCGCAGGCCCCGACACGCCCGGGCGAATGGCTGGAACACAGCCCGGTGCTGACGATCCTGCTGGCGGTGCTGGCGGCGGGTTGGTTGTTCCACGAGTTCTCGACCAAACCGGCGATCAGCGCGATTTCCGGGCTGAACACCTATAACTTCCTGTTCATCATGGTCGGCGCGTTGCTGCACTGGCGCCCGCGCAGTTTTCTGGACGCGGTCGCCCGCGCGGTGCCGACCACCACCGGCGTGCTGATCCAGTTCCCGCTGTACGGCTCGATTGCCGCGCTGATGACGGTGGTCAAGGGCGGCGACGGCCAGACCCTGGCTCACCATATCTCGACCTTCTTCACCTCCATCGCCTCCCACGACACCTATGCCCTGTTGATGGGCGTGTACTCGGCGGTGCTGGGTTTCTTCATCCCGTCGGGCGGCGGCAAGTGGATCATCGAAGCGCCCTACGTGATGCAAGTGGCCACTGACCTGCAATACCACCTGGGCTGGGCCGTGCAGATCTACAACGCGGCCGAGGCGCTGCCGAATTTGATCAACCCGTTTTATATGCTGCCGCTGCTGGGCGTGTTGGGGCTGAAGGCGCGGGATCTGATCGGGTTTTCGTTCGTGCAGTTGCTGGTACACGCGCCGTTGGTGTTGTTTCTGTTGTGGGCGTTGGGGACGACGTTGAAGTATTTGCCGCCGGTGATGCCTTAAACGCAGCGGCAAGCTTGAGGTTTGTAGCTCCAGGCTTTCCGCTTAAAGCGTGTAACTTCAAGCTGTCTTCCCTGCGTCACATTCCACTGCTACCGTCCTGGCGAAATATCTTGCAACAAACTGCCAGCAAGGACTCCCGCAATGAGTGACGAGCACGAAGACCGCCCGGCCCCCGATTCCATCGATCAACCGCCGGTAGACACCAGCCGGCGGCGCTTCCTCGGCGGCGCAGCGGTGCTGGGGGTGGGCGCGACCTTGAGTGCCTGCGGCAATCCCGGCGACGCGCCGGGCAAACCGCTGCCTCGGCCGCTCACGCCGCAAGAGTTGGATAAGGCATTACACGACCAAGTGAAAACCGTCGTGGTGATCTACGCCGAAAACCGCAGCTTCAACAACCTGTTTGCCGATTTCCCCGGTCTGGAGAAACCGCTGTCGGCGTTGTCTCCCGCCGACTATCAGCAGCGCGACCGCGACGCCAGCGTATTGACCACCCTGCCCCCGGTGTGGGGTGGTGTGTTGCAAGTCGGCTCGCAAAGCGTCGACGGGGTGACCTACCCCAGCGAAGTGCAATTCCAGGAAAACCTGCCCAACGCCCCGTTCGCCCTCAAGGGCCCGAACGCCGAAGACCTGCCCTTGAGCCTGGTCACCCGGGATTTGTGGCACGTGTTCTACCAGAACCAGATGCAGATCAACGGCGGCAAGAACGACAATTTCGTCGCCTGGGCCGATTCCGGCGGCCTGGTGATGGGGCATTACGCCCAGAGCCGTTATTCCCTGCGCCTGTGGGACGTGGCCAAGGAGTTTGTGCTCTGCGATAACTTCTTCCAGGGCGCATTTGGCGGCTCGTTCCTCAACCACCAATACCTGATCAGCGCGACCGCGCCGGTTTATCCGAACGCCGCGCAGTCGGTGGCCAAGGCGCAGATCGCCACGCTGCAAAGCGACGATCCCACCGACCCACGCCTCAAGCCCCTGGACAAATCCCCGGCCAGCGCCATGAGCGGCCCGCCGCAGTTCGGCCCGAGCGCGCTGACCCCGGACGGTTACGCCGTGAACACCCTGGCCCCGCCCTACTGGCCGACCTGGATTCGCGACCCGCAAAACCCGGACTACGCCAAGCCCGACCTGCCCAACGTGCTGGTGCCGCAGACCCACGAACACATCGGTGACAAGCTGTCGAAAAAGAACATCGACTGGGCCTGGTACGCCGGGGCCTGGCAAGCGACGCTGGAACAGTTCAAGGACTCGGGCGGCATTCCGAAGATCCCCAACTTCCAGTACCACCACCAGCCGTTCAACTACTTCAAGCAACAGGGCCCGGAAAACCGCGCGGAGCGTGACAAGCGCCTGCGCGACGCGGGCCTGGGCGATGAGTCGAGCACCAACAAGTTCTTTGCCGACGCGCAGGCGGGCAAGCTGCCCGCCGTGACCTTCTACAAACCCCAGGGCAACCTCAACATGCACGCCGGTTATGCCGACGTAGCCTCGGGCGACCGCCATATCACCCGCGCCCTGAAGGTGCTGCAGGAAAGCCCGCAGTGGAAAAACATGGTGGTGGTGGTGACCGTCGATGAAAACGGCGGCTGGTGGGACCACGTGGCACCGCCCAAAGGCGACCGCTGGGGCCCTGGCACACGGGTTCCGACCCTGGTGGTGTCGCCGTTCGCGCGCAAAGGCACGGTGGACCATACGGTGTACGACACCGCGTCGATCCTGCGCCTGATCACCCGCGTCTTCCAGTTGGAGACACTGGACGGGCTCAAGCGGCGCGACGACGCCATGATCGCCCGCGGCCAGAAACCGATGGGCGACTTGAGCAATGCGTTGCAGTTCGAGATGTAGGACGGCTTATCCAATAGCGACACGCCCGGCGATTTTGCACGCGGTTTTCCTGGTCAGCCGCTACTGTGTGGAGGTGGGCTTTCACCCCGCGCAGACGGGCTCTCGCTGACAAGGAATCATCTATGTTTAAACCGACCAGGTTGTCCTTCACCTTGGCCGCACTGATCGCGAGTGCGGTCGTACAGGCCGACATCGACGTACCGCTGGGCAGCACGCAACGGGTTACCCAGTTGTTCGCTTACCCCAATAACTGCAACGTGATCTGCTTCCGGCCGTGGACGCTGGAGCAGACCGTCGAGCACTACCTCAACCAGAGCCTGCAGCGCGACGGTTACAGCCGCGCCAAGGTCAGCGTCAGAAAGCATGACGGCCAGGTCGCGGCGACCTTCAGCGGCGTGCCCGACAACTATGGCCAGCCGCTGACGAGCTTGCTCGCTACCGCCGACCTGGCCTACCAGGGCGCGAGCCGGCTTAACAGCGATGGCAAGTGGGCTTACAACTGGTACTTGTTCCTGCCGCTGGGCATGGCCCTGGAAAACCGCAAAAGCATCGAACTGCTGCACTTTCCGCCAGATTACTCACTGACCCAGGCCCAAGATTACCTGGAATCGGCCACCACCGACCGCTGGGCCGCCCTGCTCGTCGACAATGGCATTCCGGCCACCGAAACCCCGGCCTACCAGACCATCATCGACATCGCCCCGATCGCCGCGCCGTCCAACGCCGGAAAAGACCTGGAAAACGTCTACAGCTACTTCACCGACTACCAGACACGCATGGTCAAGGAACTGAGCCTGCCGCCCAAAGGTGCGTTGCCGATGGTCGCGTTCGGCGCACCGGTGCGCAGTTGGATCAAGCAACAATACGGGCAAACCGTGGGTGTGCTGGGCCTGGCGCAGATCAGCCCGATCCCCGGCAAAACCGTCTCGGTCCTGGGCGCCAACCACCCCAGTTACATCTGGTATGCGGCAAGCCCCGACACGTATGACGGTAACGAGCAGAAGGCCGACGAGGCCGGTTTGAAAGTGATGGGCCAGGATTTGAGCGCCGCCTGCTGGCAAGCCGGAATGGGCCAGAAACCGGCGAGCGATGCGAATGTGCTGCTCAAGGCGTGCATGAACACCTGGCAGGTCACGCGTAAAGAACAGACCTGCGAATTGTTCTACACCTCGGTGCGCAACCTGACCCCGGAACAGGCCAACGCGAAATGCGCCACGTCCGCGATCAAAGCCCAGCTCAAACAACTGAAAGACGCCGCGCCCACCCCGACGATCAGCGCCCCGGCGCTGTAAAAGCGCAAAAAAAAAACCGATTTCTACTGTCAAAGTTGACAGTAGAAATCGGCGTTATGTTCAGCGAGTCTTGATCCGGGCCCATCCGCTGCAAGACTGGCAGTCAGACACCACCCGCAGGTCGATGCAGCCCACCCCAGGAGAGTTATGAAAACTCGCGCCATGGATAAGGCTGTAAACCCTGTGAATGACTGCCTTTACCCGTTCAAGACACTGTTCGTCGGGCAGGGCTACCCTTCGTCCAAACACTTCCAGGTCACCCACTCCAGGGACGGCGCCGGGGCCAGGGTCAAGGCACGCATCACCTTTGAGAGTCGCATACGCATTGCCAAGGTCTCCGGCTACGCGGTGAACGAGCGACGCCCGCACACCTTGCAACTGTCGCCGCGCATCCACTTGTACGACTGTTGGTTCTGCGGCCTGCTGCGCCACTCCTGCAACCCGAATGTATTTTTGGACACCACCTACCTGGAGCTCTGGACCGTGCAGCCCATCGCGGCCGGCGCCCTGTTGACCCTGGATTACGCCTGCACCGAGGACGCGCTGTTCCGGCAGTTCGCGTGCCAATGCGGCGAGCTGAACTGCCGGGGCTGGATCACCGGCAGCCAGGAGCCGCTGAACGCCGAAGGGCAGACGTTCATGACCCTGTGGCGCGAGCGCAAGCGCCCTTAGGCTTCACCCAGCGGGCGCAAGCGATACTGCGGCGGCAACTGCTCAAAACCAGTGATAGTGGTGTTCAAGCTCTTCCAGCGGCCATCCTTGATGCCGTAGATGCAACCGTGGATCGACAGGCTCTGCCCCCGGTGCCAGGCGTTTTGCACGATGCTGGTATGACCGACGTTGGCCACCTGCTGAACCACGTTCAATTCGCAGAGGCGGTCGACGCGCTCTTCCTCAGTCGGCAACTTGGCCAGCAGATCGCGGTTTTCGTAGTAAAGGTCGCGAATGGTGCGCAGCCAGCCGTCGATCAGGCCGAACTGACGGTCCTGCATCGACGCCCGCACACCGCCGCAGCCATAGTGGCCGGTGACCAGGATATGTTTGACCTTGAGCACATCGACGGCGTACTGAATCACCGACAGGCAGTTAAGGTCGGTGTGCAGCACCACGTTGGCCACATTACGGTGTACGAACAGATCACCCGGCAGCATGCCGACGATTTCGTTGGCCGGTACGCGGGCGTCGGAACAGCCGATCCACAGGTATTCCGGTGCTTGCTGGCGGGCCAGTTTGGCGAAGAATTCGGGATCTTCCTGTTTGATCGCATCCGCCCAGCGTTCGTTGTTATCAAGCAGCTCTTGTAGTTCGTTCATCAGGGAAAGCCTCAGGAATGATGCGCAGCTTTGACAGACGACCGCCCGTCCGGGTCACGCCCGGAATAAAGATAGACGGCAGGCGATGACTTGAATCTTGGTGCGCCAGGCCTGTCCACACACTATAAGCCCCACAGTATGAGGATTGGCCATGACTGAATCACGACGTCCATACGGCGCTACACAGCCGGAACCGATTGATGACAATGAGGATCGCATGGGCTCGGTGCGCGAGCTGGACTTTGACGATCAAGAGCCGACGGCGCAAATCGGCGATGAACTGCCGCTTGTCGAGCGCAAACACCGGATGCGCGATAAACGGGTGGGCGAGGCCGAGACGACCGATGACGAGATGAGCCCGGAGAACCTGATCCGCGAGGACGGCGCACGGGATGCACAGGAAGAAGGCGAAGGCGAACAGGCCGATTGGGACCTGAGCATCGTGAATGAAGATGACATCGGCGGCGGCAACGGGTTGGATGAGGCCGAATTGGCCGAGCGAGATCCTGTCGACGGCAACCGCTGACACCCTGTAGTTCCAAATGTGGGAGGGCGCTGGCTCCCACATGGGTTGCGTGTTCAGTCGACGAGGGTGCAGGCCATCACGACCGCATCTTCGCGACCGCCGACGGCTGGGTAGTAATCGCGCCGACGGCCGATTTCATTGAAGCCATAGCGTTCATACAGCCGGAACGCGCCGGCATTGCTGTCACGCACTTCGAGGAAACATTCCCGTGCGCTGGCGGCATAGGCGCGGGACATCAGGTGCTCGAGCAGCGCCAGGCCGAGACCGCGGCCCTGGTTTTCCGGTTTGACGGTGATGTTCAGCAAATGCGCTTCATCGAGGATGATCTGCACCACCCCGTGGCCCACTTGCTGCTCACCTTCGAACATCAGCCAGATCTGGTACTTGCCCAGCCCGTCGAGAAAGATCCCACGGGTCCAGGGGTGGCTGTATGCCGCGTATTCGATTTTCAGCACGGCGTCGAGGTCGGCCTCGGTCATCGGGCGGAAGGATAAAGCCTCACTCATCGATTGTTTTCCAGCGCGCCATCAGCCGGCGCATGGCTTGCCAGACATCAGCCTTACGCTGTGGCTCTTCCATTAATAATTCCAGGCCCGGCAGGGCCCATACCGAGCCCAGGCCTTCGACCTGCAGCTCGCGGTACCAGACTTCGGCATCGGCTTCGCCTGCAAACCGCACGGCGGGCAGGCCGATCAGCCACAGGCACACGCAGGGTTCGTCTTCCAGGCGTGCCGACACAAAACCTTGCACAAAATCCCGCGCGGCGTCCGGGCCCTGGTCCATGGTGCCGCGCACCAGCAACGGCCAGCGCACCGGGTCGCCGACGATTTGCGGGCTGTCGGGCAGGCCGGCGGCGCGCAGCATGTCCTTGAGCAACATGTAGGCCGGATCGCGGGTCTGGAAGCGCTCGCCGGTAGGCAGCTCGACCAGCAACAGGCAACGCCCGGCCCGCAGCAATTGCAGGGCAAACCGCGGCGGTGGGACGACAGGCGCCTTGACCACCGGGGCCGCCTCTTCAGCCACCGCCGGCTTGGCCATCGGCGACGGGCGTGGCACCTCGACCTTGGCGCGTTCGACCACCGGCCGCGTCGGCGGCTCAGGCTTGACCACCGCCACGGGCGCAGCCGCCTCCTCGCCCGACGTTTCCAATCCGTCATCGGGCTCGAGCGCCTGCAGCAGCTCGGGCCGCGACGGGGCGGCAAACGGCAGTTCGGTGCGGGGCAGCCAGTTGACCACCTGCATGGCGGTCAAGTAAGCGCGACGTCGGGACTCGATAAGCACAGCTCGGCCACTTGTGGATAAGTAAAGAGCGGGGATTCTACCGCTGTTCGGTAACAATCGCCCACTGCGCACTGACCGGCTGTGGATAAATCCCGCGCCTGATGCAGTACAATCGCGACTTTTAATCGCCAACCAGCCGGCCATTCCCATGATCGAACCCAAGCGCGTCCTGCGCGCCCTCGCCGAACACTGGGCCTTACTTGAGCCACTGTGCGAACACTTCGACCAAGGCACCCTGAGCCTCGGCGAGCTGCGCGCACAACTGGCCGCCCAACAACTGGACAGCACGCCCCAGGACATCACCAGCCTGCTGGACGTGTGGATTCGCCTGGATATCCTGGTGCCTGTCGCCAAGAGCCCGAACCGTTTCGAGCTCAATGCGCAGATCCACGACTTCCTCGCCTATCTTCGCAAGGAGCACCGGCTTGGCCTGTGCCTGGAAATCGAAGCCTACCTGCGCCACCTCGAGCGCCTGGCCGGTTATATCCAGGACGCCTTCGACATCCGTGACGGCCACGACCTGGCCCGGCAACTGCGCCTGCTCGACATGCGCGTGCGCGACGTGCTGAAAAAACTCGCCAACGACGAACAAGCCCTCGCCGCCGTGGCCGACCGCGCCAAGACCAGCGACCGGCAGATCCCGTTGCGTCAGCGCTACGCCGAAGTGCTGGCGACCTGGGACGAATACGTCGAACCGATGATCCAACTGGTGAACGCCGACGGCGCCTTCGAACAAGGCGTGCGCAAGGTCGAAAACGTGCTGCTGCGCCTGCTCACCGAGCAGCAGCGCCTCGGCCATCTGGTCGACGACGACATGCTGTTGCGCACCCACGCGCGCATCCTCGAAATGCAGACCAGCGCCCAGTTGACCCTGCGTCACGCCCGCGAGCTGCTGCTGCCGCTGCGTGAAGAAGCGCGTCGGCACAACGCCGTGACCCGTGGCGCCGCGCTGGCGCTGTCGGCCATTCGCCGTAAAGGCCTGGACGCGGTGCCGCAGGCCGCGATGCCGATGTTCACCCGGCCGCAAAGCACCTTCCTCGGCAGTGCGAGTCAGGTCGAGGCCTACGTGTACGCCCTGGCGAACTTCGAGCCGAAACCGGCGCGCTTCCCCAAGGCGCACAAGTCCCATAAAGGCGAAGCCCAGCGCGCACCGCGCACGGTCAAGGAAATGCTCGAACGCTGCGAAGACGCGCTGCCGATGCCGGACCTGATGACCTGGCTGCTGGAACAGGAACCGGACGGCGCCACCGACGAATTGCTCTACTGGTTCTCGCGCCTGTCCCGCGAAAAACGCTTCAAGCGCGAGCGCCTGGAACGCCGCGATTACCACACACACGAGCATCAGGTCAGCCTGCGCTCATTCGCCCTGCTCCCGGCCACGCCCGACGCCGCCGAGAATTCTGCGAGCACCCCTTATGCATCTTGATCTATCCGAACTGTCCCAGCTGGCGCCGATCTTTCGCGAGCTGTTCAAGGGTTACCACGTCAGCCGCCGCGACCCGGAGCTGTACGCGCAACTGTCGAATTTCCAGGACCAGTACCGCACGCTGTTCAAGGCCCTGGGCTTTGAACTGGTGTGCGATACCCGTGGTTTCTATTACTTCGTGCCGGATTCGGCCATCGCCAGCGCGCAGGTGAACAAGACCGCGCAGCGCCTGGCGCTGTTCACCTTCATCATCGTCGAGCACCTGGCCGACCAAGGCCGCGACCCGATTGCCGTGCTCGACGGCGGCAGCCTCGGCCGCGATGAACTGCCGTCGCTGCTGGAAAAATACCGCGACCTGTTTATCCAGGCCGAAGTGCAAACCCAGGAAGAGCTCGAAGAGAAAATCATGCGCCGCATGACCCAACTGGGTTTTGCCAGCGAAGAAAACGGCATCTATCGCTTTCTGCCGCCGATGCATCGCTTCCTCGATGTGTGCCTGTCGGTGCAACAGGACCGCGACCTCGCGGCCAGCATCCACAGCGTGCTGCCATTGCCGACACCGGTGATCATCGACGAAGACAGCGATGAAAAACTGCTGAAGACCGATGACCCGCTGGACTTGAGCGACTTTGCCGACGAAAGCGAAGAAGACGCCCTGGCCCGCGCCATTGCCGAAGAACAGGAGACCGACGCATGAGCAAGGAACGCTACGGCATCCGCCGCTTCGCCCTATTGAATACCGCCGGCTACAGCCTCGGTTTGTTCCCGCTCGAAGAGCCGCTGTCGGTGTACGGCGCGAACAACCTGGGTAAATCCGCATCGATCAACGCCTTGCAGTTCCCGATCCTGGCGCGCATGTCGGACATGAGTTTCGGCAAGTACACCCTGGAACAATCGCGGCGCTTCTACTTCGCCACCGACACCAGCTACATCCTCGTGGAAGTCTCCCTGCCCCACGGCCCGCATGTGATCGGCGTGGTCGGGCGCGGCCCGGGCGGTGGTTTCGGTCACCAGTTCTTTGCCTACGCCGGCAAGCTCGACCTGGCCCACTACCAGAAAAACGATACCTGCCTGCGCCAGAAAGAGCTGTTCACCAACCTGGAGCGCGAGGGCCTGAAAGCCTACGAACTCAAGCCCGATGAACTACGTCGTTTGCTGGTCGGCGGCCACACGTCGATCCCGCTGGACCTGACGCTGATCCCGCTGCGTTCCACCAGCGAACAGAGCCTGAAGACCTTCCGCGCGCTGTTTATCAACCTGCTGCACATGCGCGAAATCACCGCAGCCAAGCTCAAGCAATTGTTCCTCGATGCGTTTGAGCACAGCCTGCGCTCCGGCAGTGTCGATTACATCGCCGCGTGTGAAGAAGCCTTCCGCGACGTGCGACGCATGGAGCAGGACTACAACTCCCTGGTCGCCGCCGGCCCGCTGGTCGAGGCCCTGGCCAATGGCGTGAAACAACGCGACATCCTGCGCGGTAAATTGCATCGCCTGTCGCCGCTGTTGGACTCGCTGCTGGGCACCTGGTCGGACTACGCCAGTGCGCGCAAGGAAGAGCTGACCATCCAGGCCGAGCACTACCGCAACGAGCAGGACGCGCTGCAGCACGACCAACGTGGCGGCACCCAGGAGCTGATGCGCCTGGAGCGCGAAATCAGCGGTATCCAGCGTTGGCTGGGCGAGCTGTCGGTGCTCAAGCATCGCTTTGCGCTGGTCGATGATGTCAGGGTGCTGGAACAGCAACTGCTGGCGGCCAAGGATGCCCACGATGAACTCGCCGGCGCCCTGGCGCAGTCACGTCAGTTCAGCGCCGAAGACTTGGACGAGCGCCTGCGCGAGCTGGAAAAACGCCTGAAGTCGGTCAAGCAACAGCTCGATCACGCAGACAACAACAGCTACGCCAAGCTGCGCGAAGAATTCTCACAGCAAGATGTCGAACGCCTGATGCGTCTGTTCAACAGTTCGCTGTTCAGCCTGCCGCTGGGTGAACATGGCATCACGCTGGATGAGGACGGCCAGTGGGTCAAATCCCTGGAACTGATCCTCGATGGTTTCAAGGGTGAGCGCTTTGAAGTGCCGGGGCTGTCGATCGACATCTCCCACATCGAGCCGCCCGCCTTGCAGGCCCTGGCGGATCGTGCGGCGTTGCGCGACCAGAAAGAGCGCCTGGAAAAAGAACTCAAGCAGCTCAAGACGCAGCAGGCGGTGGCCTCTGACCGCGCCGCGAGTAAAACCCAGACCGAAGCGCTGTACCAGCAAGTGCTGGACGCGCAAAAGGCCCTGGAAGATTTCCGCCGTGCGCAAACCCTGAGCGCCGAAGAAGGCGAGAAGCTGGAACAGCTGGCGCAGATGGAAGCCGCCCAGGATGAATTGAAGCGCTCCAGCGACGCGTTCACCGAACGTGTCCAGCAACTGTCGGCCAAGCTGCAACTGGTCGGTCGCCAGATCGGCGATATGGAAGCCAAGCAACGCACCCTGGATGACGCTTTGCGCCGTCGCCAGTTGCTGCCGGCGGACTTACCGTTCGGCACGTCGTTCATGGACCCGGTCGACGATTCCATGGACAACCTGCTGCCGCTGCTCAATGACTATCAGGACAGTTGGCAAGGCTTGCTGCGCGCTGATGGCCAGATCGAAGCGCTGTACGCCCAGGTTCGCCTCAAGGGCGTGGCCAAATTCGACAGCGAGGATGACGTGGAGCGGCGTCTGCAACTGCTGATCAACGCCTATGCTCACCGTACCGACGAAGCCCTGACCCTGGGCAAGGCACGGCGCGCGGCGGTCACCGATATCGCACGGACCTTGCGCAATATCCGCAGCGACTACGACAGCCTGGAACACCAACTGGCCTTGTTCAACCGTGAGATCAACAAGCGCCAGGTGTCGAACCTGCAGAGTTTCCGCATCGTGCTGGCACCGAACAAGGAAGCGCTCAAGCATATCGACCAGATCATCCACAGCGCCGGTCAGTACGAAGAAGGCGAAACCCTGTCGGTGTTCGACTTGAGCCAGAGCGCCGAGCAGGACAACAAGAACGAAGAGGCCAAGGAATACCTGGCGCGCCTGGTGGCGGCCAACCACAACCAGTTGGGCCTCAAGGACTTGTTCGAACTGGCGTTCGAGATCACCAAGGTGCATGGCCAGCCGGTGATTCACACCGACATCGATGGCGCGGCGTCCAACGGCACCACCATGACCATCAAGGCGCTGACCAACATGTATTTGTTGCTGCACTTGATGGACCGCGACCAGGCCGGGCGCGTGCGCTTGCCGTACTACCTCGACGAAGCGGCCGACATCGATGAGAAGAACCAGGCGGCGCTGCTGGAGACCAGCCTGCAATTGGGCTTCGTGCCGATCCTGGCGAGCGTGAAGCCGCAGGTGTCGGCCCAGGTGGCGATCGACCTGGAAGGCGGCAGCGGGCCGAACGGGATCTACATCGATGAGGCGGACTGGAAGTACATCCGGCGCCATGATGCGGTGAAGGCAACGGTGACGGTGCAGGCGGATGAGCCGGAGTTGGATGAGGTCTGACGTTCGGCGGTGAAATGCCAAAAGGCCGCGATCTTATGGATCGCGGCCTTTTTTGTGGGCTGGGGTTTGGTGGTGTTTTTGAGGGCCTCATCGCGGGCAAGCCCCCTCCCACAAGTGACCGCGTTTATCCTGTAGGAATGCGCTCATCTGTGGGAGGGGGCTTGCCCGCGATAGCCGCGCCTCGGCCTACTTGCCCAGCGGAATCTTAGGCGCCCAGGTCAGCCACTCATCCTCAAACTTATCGAACAGCGGGAAGGTTTGCTGCGGCCGCGCGGCGCTGCCCATGCGTTCGCCATCGGGCGTGGCGAAGGCGATGCCGCCGGCAACCAGGGTTTCCAGGGACTCGGTGCGTACCGTCGCGCCTTTGAACAGGCCGAAGTCGAGACCAAAACCGCTGCTGTTCCAGAAGCGGCTGCCGCTGCGCACCAACGCCGCGTACTTGGGCTCGATCAGGATGTGGATCAGCACGCGGTCGGCGGTCTGGCCCAATTCGTAGCCGGTGACTTTGCCCACAGTGACTTCGCGGTAAGTGACGGGCACGCCTTCTTTGAGCGAACCACGGCGTGCGGCACTCAGTACCAGGCTCAGGCCTGCCTCCTGGTGGACGGCTTCGGGCGGCTGGTCCAACGCGACGAAGCTCTTCTGCGGCCCGGCGTTTTTCAGCGCGGGCAGTACTTCGATGTATTGGCCGGTGACCAGGGTTTCCAGGTTCGAGGTTTTCATCAGGCCCAGTTCCGGCTTGACCACCCAGAACTGGCTGCCGACGCGTGCGATGCGATCCGTCACCTGGGTGATGCGCGCACCGAGCAGCACCGATTGCAGATCGGCGCTGAGGTCGACGCTCTCGATCTTACCGACGTCCAGGCCTTTGAAACGCACCGGGGTGCCGGGGCGCAGGCCGTCGGCGCGGTCGACTTTGATGGTCACCAGGGTGCCACTCTGATTGGCCGCTTCACGATCGGCGAACAGGCGGAAACGTGGGATACGTTTTTTCAGCGGCACGTTCGGTTCCGGCGTTTCAAAGGCGATACCGCCGGACATCAGGCTGGCCAGGGATTCGCTTTTCACCTGGATACCGCCGGTGAGGCCGCCGGTCAGGGTCACGCCGCTGGCGTTCCAGAAACGCGTCGAACCATTGACCAGGTTGGCGTACTCCTTCTCGATATGGACGCCGATCACCAGTTGCTTGTTTTTGCGCGAGAACTGGTAGCTCTGCACCGAGCCGACCTTGACCTGCTTGTAGAGGATCGGGCTGCCGACATCCAGGGAGCCGAGGCTATCGGTGAACAGCACCATGTGCAGGCCAGGGGAACGCAGGTCCAAGGGCGGCGCCTTGGCTCGAGCCACGTATTCCCGTTGGGGCGGAGAACCTTTGTCACCGGGACGAACCGCGATGTAGTTACCTTTGACCAACGCCTCGAGCCCAGTGATACCAGCCAGGGAAATCGACGGCTTGACCACCCAGAACTGGGTGTCCTGTACCAGGTAGTCTTCGGCCAATGGGTCGAGGGTCAGCTCGGCGTTGGCGCTGGACAGGTCCGGGTCGATCTTCAGGGTTTTCAGGCTGCCGACCTGGATGCCTTTGTACATCACCGGGGTGCGCCCGGCCTGCAGGCCTTCGAAGTCGGTGAGTTTGACCTTGACCTTGATACCGGCGGCGGCGGCGTCGAAGTCTTCATACAGGCGGAAGGGCAGGCTCGAGTCGGTCGGTGGGCTGTCCTTGCGATTCTCCGGGGTGGCGAAGGCGATACCGCCGGCGACGATGCTGGAGAGCGATTCGCTGCGCACCTTCACGCCGGAGAGGTTGGCGTCGATGCTGATGCCGCTGGCGTTCCAGAAACGCGTGTGTTTGCGCACCAGGCTGGCGTAGGTCGGTTCGATGTAGACCTTGATCTCGACGGTGCTCTGGTCCTCGGACAACAGGTAGCTTTTGACCTGGCCGACCTGGATCTGCTTGTAGAACACCGGGCTGCCGCGGTTGAGCGAGCCAAGGCGGTCGGCCTTGATGGTCAGGTGCAGGCCTGGCTTGGCGTCGGACAAGGGCGGTTCTTCGGACAGCGCCTTGAATTTGCGTGTGGGCTCACCGTCGCCGGGGCTGGCGGCAATGTAGTTCCCTGACACAAGGGTCTCCAGGCCGGTGATGCCGGCGAGGCTGACGCTGGGTTTGACCAGCCAGAAGCGCGTGTTGGTCTTGAGGTATTGCTCGACGTCCTTGTTCATCTCGATGGTGGCAATCACCCCGCGATTGTTGCCTTCGTCGTCCAGGGCCAGGGTCTTGACCTTGCCCACGGGCATGCCTTTGTAGACTACTTCGGTCTTGTTGACCTGGATGCCTTCGCCGCTTTCGAAGCGTACCTGGATCTCGATGCCTTGCTGAGAATAGGCACGCCAGCCCAACCAACCGCCGATGATCAGGGCGATCAGGGGCAGTACCCAAATAGCCGACCAGTTGGAAGCCGGGCGGGTTTTAGCTTTAGGCAAATCACTCATGGTCGTCGTCCGACTCCGTGTTATCCCAAATCAGTCGGGGATCAAAAGTTACTGCGGCAAGCATCGTCAAGATCACCACACTGGCGAACGCCGCCGCGCCGAGGTTGGCCTCGACACTGGCAAGCCGTCCAAAGTTTACAACCGCCACCAGGATGGCGATCACGAAGATATCCAGCATGGACCAGCGGCCGATGAATTCGATAAAGCGGTACATGATAATCCGTTGTTGCGCGGACAGCGGTTGGTGACGCTGCACCGAGAACAGTAGCAGACCAATACCTACGAGCTTGAACGTCGGCACCAGGATGCTGGCGATGAACACCACGGCGGCGATGGGGAACATGCCGTGCTGCACCAGTTGGATCACGCCGGACATGATGGTACTGGGATCGCCCTGGCCGAGGGAATTGACGGTCATAATCGGTAACAGGTTGGCCGGGATATAGAGAATCGCAGCGGCGATCAGCAAGGCCCAGGTGCGCGTCAGGCTGTTGGGACGACGGGCATGGACCAGCGCACCGCAACGGGTGCAGGTTTGCTCATCGGTGTCCGGTTCTTGCTTGTTCAATTCGTGGCATTCGGTACAAATCAGAATGCCTGCATCAATCGCCCGCATGATCATCCTCTCCTGACAGTGCTTGCCAGATCTGGTGGGGCGACATCACCACCTCAAGCAGAACCTGAACCATTAATAGGCTGACGAAGCAGACCAGACCCAGGCCAATCGTGATGGAGGCCATGTCGGCGAGCTTTACGATCGCCACCAGGACGCCCATCAGGTACACCTCCAACATCCCCCAATCTCTCAGGTGATGGTAAATGCGGTAGAGCAACAGCCCGTAACTGCGACCGATGTTCCAGCGGATGCTGAGCAACACCGCCAATTGGCAGAGCAACTTGAGCAGGGGAATACCCATGCTGCACAGGAACACGACGGCAGCGACGCCGTGCATGCCGGTGTCGAACAGGCCGACGACGCCGGTCCACACGGTGTCCTCCGAGGACTGCCCGAGTAGATTGAGCTGCATGATGGGCAAAAAGTTCGCGGGGATGTACAACAATAGCGCTGCCAAGACTAAGGCCAGGCTTCGTTCGACGACGTTGTGGCGATGTGCGTACAGCTCGTAACCGCAGCGCGGGCACTGGGCTTTTTCGCCGAGGGCGAGCACAGGTTTGCGCATCAATAAATCGCACTCATGGCATGCCACCAGGTCGTCCAGGGGTAAATCCGACACCTTGGGGGCATCAACCGGATCGGGCATAGATAGGGCTCGGACGCTAAAAAAGGTTAGGTACCTATTCTAGTGGTCTGGTTCAGAAATAACTGCGCAATTTTGTCGAGTACCGAGGGGGTGCGAGCCCCTTGACCCTTTCCGACCGCCCAGAACAAAACCCCTGTCTGCGTGAGCAAACAGGGGTTCTGGAATTTAATCTTGACGATGACCTACTCTCACATGGGGAAACCCCACACTACCATCGGCGATGCATCGTTTCACTGCTG